>JAUMBL010000042.1:0-52076 GCA_032115775.1 Saprospiraceae bacterium
GCCAAACCGGCTGGAGGGGGCGAAGTATCCGGTCACCTGATAGCCCCAGGAGGGGAAGTACGGATGCTCCATCACCGGCATGAGTTCCACGTGTGAGAAGCCCATTTCCTGCACGTACGGCACCAGTTCCGTGGCGAGTTCGCGGTAATTCAGGGAGCGGTTGCCGTCTTCGGGCAGTTTTTTCCAGGAGCCCAGGTGTACTTCATAGACCGAGTAGGGTTTGGCTAGTCCGGCCTGGGCGCTGCGGTCGCGGAGCCACGACTGGTCGTTCCAGCTATATTCCAGCGGCCACACGATCGAGGCGGTACGGGGTGGCGCTTCCCAGCGCAGTGCGTAGGGATCGCCTTTATCCAGGCCCGCGCCATTGTGCATGGTAATATGGTATTTATACACCGTGCCCTTTGCCAGTCTGGGAATGAAGCCTTCCCATATCCCGCTTTTATCCCAACGGGGTAGCAGCTCGTGTTTTTGGGTATCCCAGCGGTTAAAATCACCGGTGACCGACACCTTTTTAGCATTGGGCGCCCACACGGCAAAGTACACCCCCGGTTCGCCATCTACGACCACGGTGTGGCTGCCGAATTTGCGATACAGGCGAAAGTGTGCGCCGCGCTGCAGGAGCGCGATATCGTAGTCGGAGAAGAGCGAGTAGGGATGGACGAGCATTTCGGATATACCTAAAAGAGGGTAATTATTGATTGCGAGGGGTAAAATAGGGACTATTTGGGAATAGCGGGGTATAGTTGGCACAGTTTTGGGTAAAATTATTTACCGCTATTTTTTTAATCTGTATTCACCCAAATGTTTCCCGTATGTCTCCTGTATCTACACACGCCTTTTTGGCACAGTCTTCCTTATTTTCGGGTTTAAGCCCGCTGGAGTTAGAGGTTCTCGCTTCGCAGTCCGAGCTTGTAAAAGTTCCGCGCGGCGGTTTCATTTACCTGGCGGATGCGCCGAGCGATTTTGTTGGGTTGCTGATCAAGGGCAGCGTCAAGATCAGCGTATTCACGGTGGATGGGCGCGAGCTCATCAAGCAGGTAGTGCATCCGAACAACGTCTTTGGCGAGTTGTGCCTGGCTGGGGAGACCGAGCGGCCGGACTTTGCCGGAGCCATGCACGAAGATGTATGGTACGTTCGGGCGCCGTTTGCGGTATTTAGCAAATTGATGCAGCAAAACGCGGATCTGACCACCGCCGTCATCCGGTGTTTAGGCGAGCGGTTGCGCCGAGCCGAAAAGCAGTGCGAGTCCCTTATTTTAAAGGACGTGCGCACCCGGATAGTAGAATTTTTGAAAGAAAACGCGGATAGTCGCGGTCGGCAGGTGGGTTTAGAGACGATGATTAAGCACAGCCTGACCCAGCAGGACATTGCGAATTTGGTTGGCGCCAGTCGCCAGACCGTGGCGGCCATTCTGAACGAGCTCCGCAAGTCCAACCTGATTCACTTCAACCGCAACACGATTTTGATTCGGGACATAGACAAATTGAATTAGCGATCGGTATTAGAATAATGTCACCCCTTCGGGGTTTTGGCGACGATACATCAATTAATCTAGAATAGTGTCACCCCTTCGGGGTTTGGGTAACTCGGTATAATTTACTCCCCGTTCATACTGAGAATCTTAATTTCCACGCGTTGATTTTCGCTTCGGCCTTCCGGCGTTTCGTTGCTGGCGATAGGATAGCGTTTTCCGTATCCTTTGTGTTTCACGCGTTCGAAGGGGATTCCCTGTTTATTGAGCCAGGTTGCGACTGCTTTTGCGCGGTTGGCGGATAATTCGTCGGCGAAATCGGTGGAGGGGCGGTTGTTGGTGTGGCCGCCGATTTCGACGAACACGTCGGGATTTCCTTTGAGGAAAGTCAGCACTTCTTCCAGCGCCGGCGTGCTGGCTTCTGTGATCTCGTACTTATTCGCTTCGAAATAGATTTTATTGAGGCGGATGATATCGCCTTTTTTAATTTTGGAGCGGTCAATCCCGCTTTTGGGCGCTTCCGCCGTCACGACCGGCTTAGTGGGCGGTTGCGGTTTTCCGGGCGTTGGTTTCGTCGGCGGCGTTTCCGGTTCTTTTTGCACCGTCGGTATGGGCGGAACTTTGGGTTTGCAGGGCACCTGCCGGATGGTCGAGGCGTTGTCCATCAGCACATTGCCGTTGTAGGGAAACAGGATCGGCGTTTTAAAATACGCTTCGAACGTCAGGTAAGCATAGTTGCCGTTTTTCGGCTGAAAACGCATCATGTAGCCCAGCCATCGGGTATTCGTCACCACGGACGTTTCGTACAGCAATTCCCGTTTATCGCAATAGCCCATACCGCCCCAGACCAGAATTTTGGCCGGCGTGGCGTAATTCACCTCCTCCTGGGTCGTTCGGCTCAGGCTGATATACTCTTCTGCCCGGCACAGATCAACGGTAAACTCGTAGCATTTTCCCTGTTCCAGCGGGCGGCTGAGTCGTTGTCCGAGCGATTCCCAGGTATCGTTATCGCGGACGACCAAGCCCACGTACGACACGCCGTTGGACGGCGTTTTCGCAACCTGGAAGCTCCCCGGCTGGATATCGGGCGGACTTTCATCCGTGCGGCCGCAGTTGTACCAACCTTCCGGCGCTTCGCAGCACTTGGGTTCGTCTTCAAACGACGGATTGACCAGTAAAATCGGCTCTTCATCCTGCGCTACCAGGCAAAACGGAAGCGCCAACAGTAAACAAAGCCCCCCGGCTCGACGCAAAAAGTTCATAGTACGTTTCGTATAAAAAGCGGGCGTTTAAACGGCGCGCTTTTATTCAACAACATGGATAACTTCGCTTTATAACGAAAAAAAGCGCGTTTTGATATGAGCGCTTGACTAAAAATCCTTTTTTAGCCAAGCGCTCCTTTTACTGTGCCGCCGGTATTTCCTATCCGTTGAAGGCGTCCAGGCCGGTGACATCGTGTCCGGTAATCAGCAAGTGGATATCGTGCGTTCCTTCGTAGGTCAGCACCGTTTCCAGGTTCATCATGTGGCGCATTACCGGGTATTCGTTGGTGATGCCCATACCACCGTGTATTTGGCGGGCTTCGCGAGCGATTTCCAGGGCCATCATCACATTGTTGCGTTTGGCCATGGAGACGTGTGCCGGCGTCATTTTGCCTTCGTTGGCCAGCGTACCCAGGCGCCAGGCCAGGAGTTGGGCTTTGGTGATTTCCGTGATCATTTCCGCCAGTTTTTTCTGGGTGAGTTGGAAACCGCCGATCGGTCGTCCGAATTGGATCCGTTCTTTGGAGTATCGGAGTGCCGAGTCGTAGCAGTCGAGTGCAGCGCCGATCACGCCCCAGGCGATGCCGTAGCGCGCCTTGGTGAGGCAGGTGAGCGGGCCGCGCATGCTGGAGACGGCCGGTAAGACATTCTTTTTGGGTACCCGCACATCTTCGAAGACCAGTTCGCCCGTGATGGAGGCGCGCAGCGACCATTTGCCGTGGATTTCCGGGGCGGAGAAGCCTTTCATATCCTTTTCCACGATCAGGCCGCGGATTTTGCCCTCTTCGTCGCGGGCCCATACGACGGCGATATCGGCGACCGGCGAGTTGGTGATCCACATTTTGGCGCCGTTGAGGATATAGGCGTCGCCGTCGTCCTTGATATTCGTGGTCATGCCGGCGGGGTTCGAGCCGTGGTCCGGTTCGGTGAGGCCGAAGCAGCCGATCAGTTCGCCGGAGGCCAGTTTGGGAAGATAGTGGCGTTTTTGTTCTTCCGAGCCGAATTTATAGATCGGGTACATGACCAGCGAGCCTTGCACCGAGGCCATGGAGCGCACGCCGGAGTCGCCCCGTTCCAGTTCCTGCATTATTACCCCGTAGGCGATTTCGTCCATCCCGCCGCAGCCGTATTCGGCCGGCAGCGAGGGGCCGAAGGCGCCGATTTCCGCCAGGCCTTTGAACAGTTGTGTGGGGCAGGTAGCGCGGTTGGCGTAGTCTTCGATGATGGGAGAAACCTCTGATTTGACCCATTCGCGCACAGCGTCGCGGGCGAGCAGGTGTTCGGAGCTCAGCAGGTCGTCCACCAGATAATAATCGTGGTGCTGGTAGCGGTCTTCCCGGGCAGTGCGGGGCGTATGTTGGGTATCTGTGCCGTTCGGTTGCATAGCGTAGCGGTTAAGATTGTAATTAGGAAATGCGGTGGCAAAGGTAAACAATCTTTCGCCTAACAGGTTTAGATTGGGTTGCCCGCCAAATAATATTTTAATTCTGTGTCAACAAAACCCGGCTCCAAAAACTTGATTTGGATTTCCGGCGTTATAGTTCTTTTGTCACCAAGCCCAGTCGTCCATATCTTTCAAAGGTTCCGTTTTTATACTGCGTTTGGTGGCCACGCGTTGTTTTTGTCGTTCCAGCACGAGGCGGGCGAGGCCCAGGTTGGCGGGTTCGGGGGCTGCAGGATCTAAAACCGGTCGGATTTTTTTTTCCAGCACGTCCATGCGGTAGAGCATGCTAAAGAGGTATTCCGGTTGGGTTTCGAGCATTTGGGCGATGCGTTCGGCGAGTGCTGCCAGCAGTTCCGCTTCGGATTGGGCGTTGTCGGCTTCCGGCAGTTCGAAATCTTGTTTGACCAGCGCCGAGGTTTCTCGTAGCGATTCGTCTGTCATGGGTTGTTTATTTGTGGGTGTGTCATAAGTCCTTAAACGATCCGTTAAACAAAAAAATACTTTGTTTTGGCGCCTGTTTTTTGATTTTTTTTAGAAAAAATCAAAAAACAGGCGCCAAAACATCATCGTATTTCGCCGCCGGAGGCGGCGAAATACTTATGATACCCCCCCCGTTTGTTTTACAAAGATTCTCGCCGCCGTTCTTTCGCCACTTTAATTCCGCGGCTTTGGAATTCCGTGTGCAGGGTTTCGTACATAGATTCCATATTTTGGGCGTGGTGTTGTCCGAGGGTCCACCAGGAAATATCCACTTCCAGGTCGTCCCGGCTGATGCCCGTCACGGACACGCCGATTGGGTGGTTTTCCAGGCGCCAGGGGCATTTTTCGGCGGCGGCCTGCGTTGCTTCGCGCACGCGCTGGAGGTCGCTGTCCGCTTCGAGCAGCACGGATACGTGGGATTGAATTTCCGAGTTGTGCGTGATTTTTTCGATTGCGCCTTCGGTCATTTTGCTGTTGGGGATCACGATGATTTTGCCGTGGTTGGTTTTGAGCACCGTGCTGAATATTTGAATTTCGGTCACCTGCCCGGTTCGGCCGGCCACGGTGAGCAGATCGCTGATTTTATAGGGTTTGAACAGCAGGATGAGTACGCCGCTGGCGAAATTCCCGAGGCTGCCCTGCAGCGCCAGGCCGACGGAAAAGGCGACGGCGGAAAAAACGGCGATAAAGGAGGTAGTTTCCAGGCCGACCGACCCGGCGACCACCAGCAAAAGCGCCACCTTCATGGCCACGTCCACCAGGGAGGCAAAAAAAGGCCGCAGGCTCTCGTCCACGTTGCGCATGCGCAAAAAGGAATCGAAAGCGCGCGACAAGCGCCGGATGACCCACAATCCGACGATCAGAATGACGAGGGCGGTCAGCAGTTTCGGCCCGTACGTCCAGGCAAAATCTGTAAGGTGTTGAACATACGTTTTAGGTTCCATAATCGTTTAATCGTTTAAAACAAGGTGATTCGTTAGATGATATTCGGATGCAACATGCAAACGCGCGCAAAAATCACAAAAAACATTAAATGTCTTGCGACATTTGTCCTGAAATAGCCTTTTTAACAAAAGTAAACAGTTACGAAAACAATCAATCATTCATTCATGAGAATTTTATTTGCAACTCTGTTGCTCCTCACAGCCGGTTGGGCCTGTACCCCCAAAGCCGGATCCAAAATCGGCGCCGGCCCCGTCGCCCCAGAAACGCCCGCCCGCTACGACAGCCTCGGCAAACCCCTGGTCGGTGAGGAAGAACAGCCGATGGAAACGTATGACCTCTTGGAGGGCGTGGATGTCCGGCCCGAACAAGATCCCACTGCCGACACCTTGCCGGTCTATAATCCCGCGCATACCTTTGAGCACGACCTGATCCACACCAAAATTGATATCCGGTTCGATTGGGAGAAAAAACACGCGCTCGGAAAAGCCACGCTCACGCTCCGCCCCTGGTTTTACAGCACCGACCGCCTCACGCTGGACGCCAAAAATTTCGATATCCACAGCATCCGTTTCGAAGGACAAAACGCCACTCTGCCGTACGACTACGACAAGGAAAAACTCGTCGTCCAATTGGGTAAAACCTTTACGCGCAAAGACGAGTACAAAATTGTGATCGAGTACACCGCCAAACCCGACGAGCGCGAAAACATCGGCGGCAGCGCAGCGATCTCCAGCGACAAAGGCCTCTATTTTATTAACGCCGACGGCGCCGAATCGGGAAAACCCAAACAAATCTGGACGCAGGGCGAAACCGAGGCCAATTCCTGCTGGTTCCCGACTGTGGACAAGCCCAACGAACGCTGCACGCAGGAAATGTATATCACCGTGGACAGTAAATATGTCACGCTTTCTAACGGCGTATTGGTCTCTTCCACTAAAAATGCAGACGGCTCCCGCACCGATTACTGGAAAATGGATAAGCCCCACGCGCCTTACCTGTTTATGATGGCTATTGGCGAATTTGCCGTCGTAAAAGACAAATGGCGCGATGTCGAACTCAGCTACTACGTAGAGCCTGCATACGAAGCCTACGCTAAGGATATTTTCCCTTATACCCCGGAAATGTTGGAGTTTTTCTCCAATAAACTGGACTATGCCTACCCCTGGCCCAAATACGCCCAGGTGGTGGTGCGCGATTATGTCAGCGGCGCAATGGAAAATACCTCCGCCGTGATTTTTGGCGAATTTGTACAAAAAACAAAACGCGAATTGCTCGACGACCACCTCGGCAACGAGCGCATTGTGGCGCATGAAATGTTCCACCACTGGTTCGGCGACCTGGTCACCACCGAAAGCTGGGCCAACCTAACCCTGAACGAAGGTTTTGCCAATTACTCGGAGTATCTCTGGTTCGAACACAAATACGGTCGGGATGTTGCCGACGACCACCTCCGCAACGAACAAGAAGGCTACCTGTATTCCATGATGAATGGCGGCCACCCGTTGATCCATTACGGATACGACAACCGGGAATCTATGTTCGACGCGCACTCCTATAATAAAGGTGGCGCCGTGCTCCATATCCTCCGCAAATACCTCGGCGACGACGCGTTCTTCGCCGGCCTGAATCGCTACCTGATGAAACACGCCTATACGGACGTAGAGGCGCATGAACTGCGTATGGCCTTCGAAGAAGTGAGCGGACAAGACCTCAACTGGTTCTTCAATCAGTGGTATTTTAAATCCGGGCACCCGCAGCTGCAAATATCCTACGACTGGGATGCCGCGGCGCAAAAGGCTGCCGTGCGCATTGAACAACAACAGGAGGGCGACGACGTGCCGCGGATATTCCAACTCCCGCTGGCGGTGGACATCTATGACGCCCGCGGCAAGGCGCGTCGCGCGCAAATTGTGATGACGAAGCGCGCGCAAACCTTCCTGTTCGACGCGCCCGTAAAGCCCGCCCTCATCAATGTGGATGCGGAAAAGGCGTTGCTCTGCGAAAAACAGGATAACCATACGATCGAGGAATGGGTGTTTATGTACCGCCATGCCCCCCTGTATCTCGACCGGCTGGAGGCGCTCGAGGCGCTGCAAAACGAGGAAGCGCCCGAGCTGAAAGAAATCCTGACCGAGGCGTTGCAGGATCCGGCCGCGTCCATCCGCCGCAAGGCAGTCGCCAAAGCGTACATGTCCAAACCTGATATCGCAGCGCGCGTCGCCGACCTGGCACGGCAGGACAAAGACCCCGGCGTGCGCGCTGACGCCATCGAGCAACTGGGCGAACTGGCCGATCCCCAATACCGCACGGTGTTTGAAAACGGGCTCCGGGCCGATCAGCCGTACAGTGTGGCCGGCGCCTCCCTGGGCGCGCTGGTAAAAATTGATCCGGCGGCAGCCGTCGCCGCTTCCGCCGCCCTGCAAAACGACGAAAGCGACGCGGTACTCCTCAGCTTGGGCGCGTTGTATGCCGAACACCCCCAACCCGGACTCCTGCCCTGGTTTGAACGCTGCGGCAAAAAACTGGACTACATGAGCGCCTTTTCGTTTTTCGACCACTACCGGAAATACCTGATGCAACTGAACGATCCGGAAGTGCTTGAAACAGGCATTCAAAATTTCACGACGACCGCCCTGGACGCCGCTGCCAGTCCGTTCCGCCGCTTCGGCGCCACCAAGGCAATTGCCGATCTTCGGGCGGACTACCGCGAGCGGGGCAACGCGGAAAAGGCGCAGGCGCTCAGCGATCTGATCGCGAAAATCCGCGAGCAGGAAACCGATCCGACCTTGAAGATGTATTACGGGATGTTCTAGAGATGCGCGCGGAGAATCGAAAAGTATCCATCCTTCCTTGATTTGTGTATTTATTTAACGGTGGACGCGGCACACCTTTGCGGTGGCTTTCAGTCGAACGCTGGTAGAGCCTGTTCACCGTTAAATAAATACGTTAAAATGAAAAAAATTATTCTGATTACCGGCGCAAGTTCCGGTATGGGAAAAGAAACTGCCAAGGTGTTGAGCAGAGATGGACACACAATTTATGCTGCAGCCCGCAGAATGGATCAAATGAAGGATCTGGAGGAAATGGGTATTATTCCATTGCAGATGGATATTACCAGCGAATCGGACGTACAGCGTGTAGTTGACACAATCGTTAAAAAATCGGGTAAAATTGATGTACTGTGGAATAATGCAGGATATGGATTGTACGGAGCGGTGGAAGACGTACCGATGGACGAAGCCAGAAGGCAGTTTGAAGTCAATATCTTCGGACTGGCGCTGCTCACCCAAAAAGTGATTCCATACATGCGGAAAGCACAATCCGGAACCATCATCAACACCTCTTCCATGGGCGGCAAAATGTACATGCCCATGGGCGCCTGGTATCACGCGTCAAAGCATGCACTGGAGGGTTGGAGCGACAGCCTTCGTCTGGATCTGGCGCCTTTCAACATACGCGTAGTCGTGCTGGAGCCCGGGATTATTCAAACGGAATGGGGGAGCGTCATGCTGGACAATATGCTCAAATTTTCCGGGAAAGGCGTGTATGCTTCGATGGCGCAAAAGATTACCGCAGCGCTCGTAAAAATGAATGATAACGGGCAATACTCCAAATCTGATGTAATTGCAGATACGATCAGAAAAATAATTGCCTCCCCGCGACCCAAAACCCGTTATCGCGTAGGAGAAATGGCCAAACCGATGGTGTGGATGCGGGTTTTCCTGGGCGATCGTGCCTTCGATAAAATCATTATGAGCCAGATCAAATAAAATCATGGTCTTTCTGGAAACAATCTCTGATCTAAGTGCACTTTTTCAACAGGAAAAGCCCGGACACCCACTGGTGATGGTGATTAATTTTGCCGCAACCGATGAACAAAACCTGGCAGGCGCCAGTATCAGCGCCGGTTTCTATTCGGTGATGTTTAAAAATTATTGTTCCAACCGACTTAAATACGGGAGGGAATACTACGATTTTCAGGAAGGAAGCCTCTTGTGCGTCGCTCCCAGACAGGTCATTAGACTGGATAATGAACTTGACCATCGAATCCAAAAAGAGGGATGGGGCATTTTCTTTCACCCCGACTTGCTCCGCGGAACGTCCCTGCAGCAAATCAATCGCAAATACCGCTTTTTTTCGTATGCTACCAACGAAGCGCTTCATTTATCGGATAAGGAAAAAGATAATCTGCGCGAATGTGTCGCACGTCTTCAAGGTGAAATAGCAGAAAATACCGATCGCCATAGTCAGGCGCTTATCGTAGCGATTTTGGAACTCCTGTTGAATTACTGCCAGCGCTATTACGACCGGCAGTTTATTACCCGAAGAAGTGCCAATAGCAGCCTGCTGGCGCAGTTTGAAAATGAACTGGAGGCTTGGTTCCGATTGGAGGGTGGAAAAGCCGGAGTGGGCCTTCCCAGTGTAAGGTTGCTGGCCGAAAAACTTCATGTGTCGCCGAATTACCTGAGTGATCTGTTGAAGAAAGAAACGGGCATGAATACGCAGGATCATATACATGCATTCCTGATTGAGGAGGCCAAGAACCTGCTCGTCGGCACCGATTTATCCGTCAGCACCATGGCGTACGCACTTGGCTTCGAGTATCCGCAATATTTCTCCCGGCTGTTCAAGTCCAAAACCGGCATGACGCCCAGCGAATTCAGAAGCCACGGATGACGCCTGTTTTCAGTGTTGGGGCGGGAACGGCAGATATTAATCGGAAAGCGCCCGTTTGAATTGTTGTCGCTGCGCAGACCTGCAAATCGTAGAGAGGGTGTATCATAAGTCCGTGAAAGGTCTGTTAAGCAAAAAAATATTTTGTTTGGTTGCCTGTTTTTTTGATTTTTTCTAAAAAAATCAAAAAAACAGGCAACCAAACATTATTTTATTTCGCCGCCGGAGGCGGCGAAATACTTTTACAAAAACCAAATTCCTGTTCAACATGCAGCGCTTCTCCCTTTTCCTGCACCTTATCTAAGCGAGCGTGTTCAGGATCTTCTCGCCGTGCCAAAATCGGCTTGTTCTTAATCCTTTTTCAGTTGCGCGGCCCGGTGATGCGCCTTTTAAAGGACAAAAAACGCCTGTTTTTGACTTCGATAGAAAATCCTTGACATACTACGCTAAAATAATCTGCCTAATGACTATTAACCCGGTTCCGGATGCCATACTCCATGGATGCCGCAGCGGCAACCTGCAGGCGCAACAGCAATTGTTCGAACGCTACAACGCCTCCCTGTTCGGGGTATGTCTGCGCTATGCCTGCGACCGCCCGGAGGCACAGGATATCCTGCAGGAGGCCTTTTTGGTAATCTTTCGCGATATTCGGCAGTTCAACGGCGTCGGAAGCTTGGAGGGCTGGCTGCGCAAGGTGACGATCCGAACCGCCCTGCAGCACCTGCGCCGGCGCAATCCGTTGCGCTTTGCAGAAGACTATACCGCATTGTCGCCGCAGACGTTCAATATTTTGCCGGACACCGATTTTCAGCAGGAGCACATTCTTCAGATGGTGCAGGAACTTCCGCCCGGCTATCGTTGTATTTTCAACCTGCGCTGCCTGGAGGATTTTTCCTACGCCGAAATCGCCGCCGAACTCGGTATCGCCGAAAGTAGCGCACGCTCGCAGTACACCCGCGCCTGCCAATTGCTCCGAAAACGCTTGGAACTGCTTTCAATCCGCGAATTCCGCGACGTAAGCTGACGAAATCAAACACTGTTACACCGCACTCAATTTCCATAACTATGCAAGAACTCGAAAATTTTTTCCGCAAAAACCTTCAGAACCTCTCCGAAAAGCCCAGTCCCGACTCTTGGGCCGACCTTGCCGCTCAACAGCGCCGTCGCAACCGGCGACTGAAAGTGCGGAAATACGCATTGTATATGACGCCTGCCGCTGCCGTGCTGGTTATCCTCCTGGTCTGGCAGTGGGGCAGAATTCACCGGCGGCCGTCCGCCGTGGAAACGCCGATGGCAGCGGAAACACGGACGGTACAGCCCGAATCGCCAGCGCCGGTGAAGATTCATTTCGCACCGGCGGCGAATGCTGCTCCCGAACAATTATCAGCGTCTAAAGCCCTGTTTGCAAGCAGCCACTGGAAAGATTACCGGCATTGGCCCGAATGGCGCCGGTGCAATACCGTCCAGCCGGAATTGATTAAATTCCGCGCAGAGGCGGGGCTGGACTATCAAAACCCGGTATCTGGAAACCGCGTCCGCATTCCTGCCGACGCCCTGGTGCACGCCGACGGCCGTCCGGTGCGCGGTGAAGTCGAGATGCTCTTCTGCGAATACCGGAACTTGGGCGAGGTACTGGCCGGCGGTATGCCGATGCACTACGCCGACGATCGGGGTGAGTTTCATTTCAACACGGCCGGTATGTTTGAGGTGCGGGTGGCGCAGCGCGGCGAAGCGCTGCAGATGGCGCCTGGCGCCAATTACGAAGTGGATTTTCGACCCAGCGCCGATTTGTCGGAAACCGGTTTGTATTACCTGGACGACGCCACCGGCGCTTGGGCGTGCACCTCCCCCACTGCCTTTGGAGCCGCCGCCGAACGCGGCAACCTGCCGCCGGCGGTAACCGAAGAGGCGGTGCGCCGGGAAAACGCCCGGAACGAACGGTACGACGGCAAGTGCCTGCCGACCGGCTTTCAGTATCCATCCACCGGGTCGGATCCGGTGAATACGATGCAACGCGCGGTGCAAACGGGCTACGACCTCGCGTTTGGCAAAAAGGAAATGCCCGCCTGGTTCCGCAAAAATCCAGATCGCCGGCTGGACGTGTATCTGACGGGGCTGGAGCGCAGTACCGTGCGGCTTCGGCGCTATCGCGACCGCAATGAAGCATTTTTCCCGGAGGATGTGCAGCATACTTTTACCGAGCTGGCGGCCTTTAAAGACTGCTATTTCGTAAGCGCAGAAGATTCTCTGCCAAAAGACAAGATCGAGCGCAGCGCGTTCTGGGAAAACATCGTTGTTTATCAAACAGGCGGCGTCAATGTACATATCACCCTGTACGACAGCTTGGGCATGATCGAGTTCAATGCCAAACTGGCCAGCAGCGCCGAGCATGCAGCGGAAAAAGGCTTTGATCCCTCCAAGATTATGGGAGAATACGGGCGCCTGCGCAACAAACGCCAGCAGGAATTGGCGGAAAAAGTAACCGCGCTCCAGGACTTCATTCAAATGGCGCCGATATTCCAAAAAGAAGCCGAGTGGTGCATGGATAATACCGCCTGGATTGGGTGGTTCTATCAAAATTTACCGGCTATGCGCGCCCGGTACGATGCGCTCGTGCGGGCCGGCATCCCGGAGGACGAGGGCGTAGCCCGACGCACCTATGTGCAATGGCTGGAAAAACTGACGGAATTGCAAAAATTCAGAACGTCCTGGGCGCGCGATAAAGCCGCCAAAACGTCGAATTTTGCCTCCACCCTGTCCCTCACGGGATTTGGTATGTATAACTGCGATCAGATTTTCCGGTTGTCGCGGCGCTTGGAGTATGTCCAGGCCATATTCCGGGACGAATCCGGCAACTTAATCAAGCCGGGCGCCGTGAGCGTGGTGGAGCGCCTGAGTCGGATGGTATTTTCGCACAGCATCCAGGATAAACTCTACAAATTGCCCGGGCAGCTGATGGATGTGGTGTTGTATGCGGACAACCGGACGTATTATATTCCGGCCAAAGACTACGCGGGGATCAATTTTGATCAAACCGACGCTTCGGGCAGGGTGGTCTTTACGGCGCAAGACGTCACGGAGCGGGTTCAGCAGCCGGGCGCGTGGATGCAGCTGTTGGAATTGTAGGCAGGCGGGATGTTGAAAATCGTTTGAAAAGCGTAACTACGTAGCCGGTTTGTTGTCTGAACCGGCTACGTAATTGCATCAAAGATTACCGGTGCAAATCTTGAGTGACCCATTCAAAATGACCTCGGAGAGGCGCACTATTTCTGCCTTCGGCAGAAAACACCAAACAGGCTCTTAGTACGTTCTATTGCCGCCTGTAGTTTAGGTTGTATAAAAACCCTCCTGCCATGCCATGCTTCCGCCGGCTCGCATTCGCCTGCGCCGCGATTTTTTTTGTCAGCTCAAGTTATGCACTTGGCAACTCGAAGCAGGTCTCCGTCCGGCCGCCCGTCACCATCGCCACGGGGCCTGACTGGGACGTCAGCGGCCGGCAAACGAAATTCGGCGAGTACCCGTTGCCGGCTGAAAAAATCGCCTCCGCTACGGCGCCGCTGCAGGGTGGAACGGTCAAGGCCGTCGCTGCCGCGTACAGCGAGCGGGCGAAACCCATTGCCGGTACCGTACCCATCTGGCGCAACCGCACGGCCGAGGGCGAATGGGAATCGTATCAGTTTCGCCGGAATGTGCAACTCGGCGCCGATCCGATCCGGAAGGTCACGCTGGAAGTAAACTGCGATGACGTGGCGCGCCTCTATATCAACAAACGGCTGGTGAGCGCCGATAAGCGGGACGGCTCGATCAAAGACGGCTACGACGATCGCTACCTGTTCCGCAGCGTCAGCGGCTTCCTGGACAATCGGGTGTACGCCTACGACGTGACGGATTATTTTTTCACCAACACGAACAACACGATCCTCGCGGAGGCCGTCAGCCTCGCCTTCGACGGCAGCCACGCCTATTTCAGCGCCAAAATCGTGATCGAATTCGGGCCGAAACCCGCGCCCGCTCCGAAACCCGCGTCCAAGCCCTCCTCGACGCCCCAAGCAAAAGTCCCTGCGCCGCCGGCATCTGCTGCTGCTGTCGCACCGGTAACCACCGTCTTTGAAGCAGGCCGGGATCCGGAAATTGAAAAATTAACTCCCGGCAGCATACTCGAACTCGGCCACGTGTACTTCAAGGCCGACCGATATGAATTAGACACCGCTTCCTATCGTACCCTCGACGCCCTGGCTGCATTTCTAAAGCGCCACCCGGCGCTGAAGATCGAAATCGGCGGCCATACCAACCTTCGCCCGTCCGATGTCTTCGCCGCCGACCTATCGGCCAATCGCGCGCGCACCGTGATGCGCTACCTGACCGACCAAGGCGTGCCGCCCGAACGGCTGACCTACAAAGGCTACGGAAAATCCAGGCCGCGCGTCCAAGGCATTACTAAGGAAGCCGACCGTGCGAATCAGCGGGTGGAGGTGTTGGTGTTGGCGTGATGGGGGTTGGGCATGCCGGGAGGCGGGTCGGTGTGCCCTGCCAGGATGCGAACCTTTTCGTCCATGGAGAAATACCGGCTTTTAGTAAATGCGGGGTATCTTTCGGGCTATTAACCGGAACCTGTGCGCTACCGAATACTCTTCCTGTTCCTGCTCCCCGCAGCGCTCCCTGCGCAGCACTTTCAAACGCTCTTTCGCTCGGGTGCGGATAGGGTTGCCTGCTATCGCATTCCGGCGTTGGCCGTGGCGCCCAACGGCGATTTGCTGGCTGCCGCCGACCGGCGCGGGCCCTCCTGCGGCGATTTGCACCTCAATCCCGACATTGACATTGTGTTGCGCACCAGCGCCGACAACGGACGCACGTGGTCGGAAATCCGGGCTGTCGCGGATTTTCCGCTCGGCCAATCCGCTTCCGACCCGTCGTTCATCGTGGATGCGGAGACCGGGACAATCTTTTTGTTTTACAATTTTATGGATCTCGACCGGGCGCCTGGAGAATATTATTTTCATGTGATCCGCAGCACGGACAACGGGCAGACGTGGAGCGCCCCGAGCGACATTACCGCGCAGATTGCGCAGCCGGCGTGGCGCCGTGATTTTAAGTTCATCACCTCCGGCGGCGGCATACAAACCCGCTCCGGCGAGCTGCTGCATTGTTTAGTCCATCTCCCAAAAGGCGTGTTTGTATTCGGCAGCAGCGACCATGGCGCCAGTTGGTACTGCCTGGATACGCCGCTGCTGCCCGCCGACGAGTCCAGAATCGTTGAACTTTCCAATGGCGACTGGATGGTGAATGCCCGCGTTAACAAAGCCGGGTTTCGTTCCGTGCACAGCTCCTCCGACCGGGGCTTAAGTTGGACGACGCGGGCGGATTCCGCCCTTGTTGATCCGGGCTGCAATGCCGGCCTGATCCGTTATCCAGCCGATAAAAACGGGGAAAGTATCTTGGTGTTTTCCAATCCGAACAGTCGAGATAGCAGGACTAACCTGTCGGTGCGCATCAGTCGGGACGACGGCGGCACCTGGACGCCCGGTAAAACGGTGTACGCCGGCAGCGCGGCGTACTCGACCCTGGCGGTGCTGCAGAGCGGGTCGTTGGGGTTGTTGTTCGAAAAAAATGATTACGCGGAGATCGTATTCCTGGCGTTTGCTATCGAACCATGATCCTGCGGATTTCCCGGTAGCGATTTGTTTTGAATAGCAGTAGATACAAGCCGGACTGCCATGCGGATACGGTGATGCGAGTAGCATTTTGTCCCTGAAAAACTGTCCGTCCGGTTAGATCAAGCAAGGTCACGGTAAAATCTTCTTGGCCGTCGTACCGGATCAGGACTTCGTCATCCACGGTGGTGGGATAGACGTTCAGGTTATTGCTTCGTTCAGGTTCTTGCGTTGCCGTTGCATCGTTGCATTTGTTGTGATGTTCAAAAAAATTCCAGAACAGCGGCGTGGCCGGGGCATGCCACTGGTGTCCGTTTCCCAGTACAGTGTAAAATTCAAAATGCGCGGCGCAATCATTAAAGCGCTCGCGTAGTATTGTCTCGCCGGCGGCCTGCAGGGTGTCGGTTACGGAATTTCCGCAGTTCAGAAAATCCGACCAGAAGATGCGGTTCAGTGAGTCGGTTGTGCCGCGGCAGGTGGGCAGGTTATTTCCTTCCAAGCTTCCTTTCATAAAGATCACTGGGAGCGGTTCGGCGGGCTGGCAGTTTAAATACGCCATTTTCCATGTACAACCGGGCGCTACATCGCCATCGCAGTTGCCGTCGCCGCAAAACCCGTCAGCTCCGTAACCCCATCCGCCGGACAGCGGCGCTACCGCGGCGAAACGGTGGGTAAAATCGCAGGCCATGCGGTAGGTCATCATCGCGCCATTGGAAAATCCGGACATATACATACGGCAGGTATCCACGGCGTACTGCTGGATCAGTCGGTCCAGCATGGCGTTAAGAAAGCCTGCATCGTCATAATCCGACACGGTAGAAGGTTGATCGTAGGCATTCCACAGTCTTGTATTGCTATTCGGCATAGAGGGCATTCCGTTTGGATAGACGCTGATAAACCCTGCGGTATCGCCCAAGACCTGCCAGCGCGCTGCTTCGGCATGTTGGGCGGAATTGCTTAGTCCGGGGTGACAAGCCACCACCACGGGATATCGTTGCGTGGGATCATAGTCAGCGGGGAGGTATAACAAGTACGTGCGCGGCACATTTTGCCATACCAGCGTATTTTCGATTTGCGCGGAGAGCGACCAAGCGAAGAGGCAACTCAGCCACCCGATGTAGATTTTTTTCATGGTGTATTGGATTGGTATAACGGGTTAAGGTTTAAGCGCCTGTTTGGAATATGCTCGCCGAGTCAAAAAATGGTTCATTTTTCGCCATTTTCCGGTACGATCGGGCGCTACATTGCCATCGCCCGGCGAAGCGCTGGGCAAAATCGCAAAAAAGAGGAATAGCAACTACTTAGCCGGCTCGCCGTCTGGCTCCAAAAGTCCCATTTTCTGCCGTACTTCACAATTTTTTTTGACCGTAGCGCTGCTACGGCCTGCAAAAAATGGATCCTTTTTTGTCTCAGACGCGACCGGCTAAGTAGTTACAGGCAAAAAACGATCAAAAGGGATTCTGTTTTTGCCTTCGGCGGGAAAGTCCGGACAGGCTTTAAAAACACCCGTAATTGCTGTTTTGAAAAAGCAAAATCACGAAAAAATTGCTTAATGCAAAAAGCAAAAAGTGCGGCAGGTTGCTGTTTTCCGGGAAAGTAGGGAAACATACGCCAAAACAATGCCCCGTGTTCCTGCATTTGAACTCTCATTAAGCAGATTCCGGAAAGAACCAGCATTTTGCAGCCGCCTGTGCAACCCTCCTCCTACTACGGTTGCTTTTTTCGAAACCGCTTAACCGGTCGTGACTGAGAAAAAAAATCCCATTTTTTTCTCAGTCACGACCGGTACTCAGATTTTTAAAAATTTCAGTACACTACTTCTTTTTTTCCCAATTACTTCAATCAGGTACAAGCCGTCGGCAAGCGTATGTACGTCAATCCGCTCGGTCGGATGAACCACCGGATTGCTCAAAATGATTTTTCCGGTACAGTCCCTGACCTGATACTTGAATCCTTCCGGGTTGCTGATACTTTTCAGATCGAGATACAAAACATCCATTGCGGGGTTAGGATAGATGCTGACAGCCCCTTCGAAACTTGTTTCTTCGGTTCCAACGGTTCCTGTGATGTTGACCTCATCCAGATACACGCCGTCGTTATTGGGCAGGGTACTCTCTCCATGCTGCTGAAACCGTACGATAAACCGGGAGGATAAACTCAAACCGAATGCCGTTGCCAGGCTATCCAGATCCAGCGAATAGTCTTTATATGTATTGGGCGTATTCCCGAAATCGAAGGCGTACACTTTTGTGAAATTCGTCCCGCCGTTATCGCTGAAATAAACAGCGTCGTCTGCATTCGTCTCGTCATTTCTGTCTTGCATTTTAAAACTCAGCATTGCCTGTCCGACGTTGCTCAAGTCAAGATGCAGATCTAGGGCGTTAGTAGAAAAACCATCGGAACAGTCTTTACCCATTCTGACTCCCCGGCTGCCCCCTGCGCCGATTATGGCGGCTAACTCAATAATGTTGTTGGGCCGATTGGGGTCTGTCACTAGGGTATTCGTCTTGTCCGGAAAAGATTTTTTCCACTGCGGACCGAATGGCCCGCTTTCAAAATTATTGGTGAATGGGAAGATGTTTTCATAAATTATATTGGACTCATAAACTGAAACATTATCAAGGTAGAATCCGTCATTGTTAGGTAACGTACTACTACCGTGTTGCTGGAATCGAATCACAAACCGGCTGCTCAGCCCCCCAAGTTGTACGGAATCCGCAAGTGCGTCAATGTCGAATGGCGGGAATGTGCCGTAGTTGTCATCGCACCACAAAGAGGGGTTAAAATCAAAGACCTTTTTAAAGGTTATGCCGCCATCGTTGCTGAAATAAAGTCCGTCGTCTGCCTGTGTTTCGTCGCTTCGATCCTGCAGGTCAAAGGTAAGTTCATAATCCGAGCCGCCACTCAGATCGAGATGCAGGTCCAAGGCGTTGGTGGAGAATCCATCAGCGCAATCTTTGCCCATTCTGACTCCCCGACTGCCGCCGACGCCGATGGCACTTCCGATTTTGATGATATTTAGCGGGCGATTGGGATCGGTTGCCAGTATGCTGGTTTGGGTAGGAAAGGATCGAGTCCAAACGTTGCTCAGATCAAATGTATTTTCGAAGTCATCCAGAAACGGGAACTGGTCGTTATAAATAATCTTTTGCACGAATACCGTTACATTATCCAAGTAAAATCCATCGTTACTGGGCAGGGAATTCTCGCCGTATTGCTGAAAGCGGATGATAAAAGTCCCGGTAGCAAGGCTCAGCCCCAGCGAATCGGCAAGCGCATCAATGTCCAACGGCGGGAAAGTGCCGTAAGAGCCGTCGCACCATACTTCTGGATTAAAAGCAAACGCCTTTTTAAAAGTTGCGCCCCCATTATCACTAAAATAAATTCCATCCTCCTCATCCGTCTCGTCGCTTCGATCCTGAATGTCGAATGTGAGTGCGATGTCCAACTGGCTAAAGGTGTCCAAGTTTAATGTTAAGTCCAGGGTGTTTGTTACCAAGCCGCCGGTTGCGGAGGTTTTGCCCATCCGCACCCCGCGGCCGCCATTTCCAATCCCCGTGTTGATGGAAACTACGCCATTCGGCGTACCGGGCGAGGCCAACCAGTTTGGTCCGAAAGAGCCGCTTTCAAAGTTGTCTGTAAAAATAATGGTTTGTGATTTTGCCGGAAGGAACGCGAGGCAAATAAGTGCTGAAAGCAATACAGATTTCATTTTTTAAAAAATTAAGTTAAGATGTACTTTATCGATCAGAGTATGTCTTACATGATTTTAGACATACCCTAAGAGGGAAAAACAGGGCAACGCGGTAACCTGAAACAGCAAAAAATTATCGCTGAAAAATCATTACCCCGCCGTTGCCGTCCAGTACGAGCCGGTCGTCGTCCAGCCGGCAGGTGTAACTTATCGAAAAGGGCGTGCTGTTAGCGGTGGTCTTTGCCCCCTTAAACTGGACGCCTTGTACATCAAGGCTAAGGTACCCGCCAGAATTGTATCGGGTAGTGTACACGGCTTCGATCGTAATCTGATCGCGGGGGGAGCTTATGATAAATTGTTCGCCCTCAATTTTAAGGGAAATGCCGGACTCCGGATGTCGCCACTCCCCCCGGATTGCGCGGTTCAGCTGCGCCTCCTTGATTGCGAGTGAAAACCCGTTGAGCGCTACCACAAAACCGGCAATTACCATCACGAGCGCCCATATTTTTTTGCCGAGTGCATCATAAGTCTGCTTTTTTTGGATATCGTCATATATCCATCCCGTCCAGGTAATAAAACCGACCAAGGTCAGGCCGGTTACGATCCAATAGTGCTGGAGCAACCAGAGATATGCAGAATAGATTGCATAAACAATCCCCAGAAACAGGAAGAGGAAGAAAAACATGATGCCGCCTTCGCGATTCGGATCCCGGACTTCATAGATGCGGCCGTCGCTTCCCCGGACAAATTGTGGATCATCGTAAAACATATACTTTGGATTTTAATTAATTTACGAAATATTGATTTGTAGTAAAATGGAGCATTATTGTGTTGGGGGCGGGGCGTTAGCCGGCGGTATTAAACTTTGAACAGGCGTGATAGATTTCCGAGAGATATCTCAGTTCCTGCCAGGTCATTTGATTGGGATCCTTCCCCAGAAGCTGGTCAATAAAGTATTCCGGGAAATCGGAGAAATACCGTTCGCGCCGGATTTTTACGCCCACGACTTTATCGCGCAGGAAATGCCCGATCAATTTGTAGATCGGCGTGACGACCAGCAGCGTCAGTCCTTTAGAAAAATAATAGGGCCAATTGACCAGCACCCTGAAAAAGCGTTTTCCCCCGAACGCCCGCATCATAAAATTGCCTATTTGCAATCCTTTGTCGCAGGAAAAGCTCGCTGCCGTGAGCAGCCAGGAGGGCATCCACAGCCTGGAAAGGGGCAGCAGGAGCAGGAAACAGAGGAGGGAGTGGATCAGGAGGGCGGGCAGGGTCAGGAGAAAGAGAAACTTCAATAACAGGCTGGGGAATAAGGCTGCGAGGAAGGCGTAGATGCCGTACACGAAAGAGGATACGGCAAGTGCCATCACCTCGTCCTTGATGTCGCGATCCAGCACGTCTTTCAATTTGAATCCGTCGGAGAGCACGCTGTCCCGCACCGTCATTTGCCAACCTGCGCTTTTAATGTTTGCCCAGACCTTTTGTATGCCCTCCCGCCAGCGCGGCGCATCGGCGCGCATCGTATCTTCCTGTTGCCGGGTGTGCGCGCCCGTTTTTTCGTGGTTAAATTCCTGGCCCGCGTAGGGATTTCCGGAACGATACTCATAAATTAGGGCGACCGCCACGGGGATTTTCTTGAATATTTGCTCGTGCCGCTCTTTGATGACCGGATCCTGCACCTTGTCGGGATGCCAGCGGTTCATGGCGCGTTTGCGCTTTTCGTTGAGCTCTTTTTCGGTAATTTTGTCTATATCTTCCGTGATTTCGAGCAATTCGATGGCCTCGTCAAGTGTCATGTGCGTAGTTTAATTTTACAGTGAAGGTGAAAAATTTCGAGTAGCGCGCGCTTTTCTGATACCTGTAAGAGGGATTTCCCTGCCGGCCGGTAACCTTTTTTTGTGCGTTTCATAAAAAAATATTTTTTTCGCTCCCGAATTTAATGAGTCGCAGGTTACCTTTTGGATATCAATACCCTCTTTACGATGTTAAGACCTTACACCGACCAAGAGATTATAGAAGCCTTCCGCGCAGGCGGTCGAGCGCGCAATTTGGCTTGGGAGTTTGCTTTCAAGGACTGGAAAAACCGGGTGATCGGCTCGATCGTCCAGCGAGGCGGCACGCGCGACGAAGCGAAGGACGCTATCCAGGAAGCGCACGAGGAGTTTGAGCGGCGGATATGTCGGCCGGACTTTGTGCTGCAGCGTCGGTTGTCGGCTTATTTTTCTACCTGCGTGTACCGGAAATGGGTGCACGCTAAAAAGGGACGGAGTATGGATTTTGAAGAATTGCAGGATGCGCATCTGGCGGAATTTGCAGCGCAGATGCAAAACGACTTTTTAGACGGCGATTTAGCCCGGGTGCTGGATGAAACCCTCGCCCGCCTCGGCGAGCGCTGCCACGCTATTCTCCGGCTTTTTATGGAACGCCATGCTATGCGGGAGATCGCTGAAATAATGGGCTTCGCCGGCGGCGAGCAGGTCGCTAAAAACGAAAAAAGAAAATGCCAGGAACGTTACGAATCCTTTCTGAACGAAAATCCGGCGATTAAAGCATATATTCAACAGCTGCGATATGATGGATGAAGCGTTACACGACCGCATCGAACAATATCTGCTTGGTCAACTATCCGAAGAGGCTGCCGTGCGCCTCGAAGCGGAGATGGCTGCCGATCCGGCACTAGCTGATCAGGTAGCCTTGCAACGCCTCGCCCTGCTGGGCATGCAGCGCCTGGCCGCCCGGGAAATGCGCGCCCGTTTTGATCAGTGGGATGCGGAGACCGATCCGCCGCCGGCCCACAATACCCCGCCCAATCCTTGGTTTTGGTCCACCCTCGCCCTGCTTGCGCTCATTGCCTTGGGGGCTTTTTGGTATTTTGGACAACGCGGACAAGCGGGCGTCCAGCAGGGGCAAAAAGACCGCGAAATCGTTGTGCGGGATTCCCTTATCGCTGCGCTGAAAACGGATTTTCGAGAAAAAGCCCAAACGCTTGATGCGCTTCTGGCAAAACAGGGAGCCGGCAGCGACTCCTTGACGCGCCTGGAAATCAAACGCCTGCGCGAGGAACTGGAGCAGAAGGATAAACGTCTGCGCGAACTGGAACGCCGCCGCTTTGCCGGCAAACCACAGATCGCCATGCAACTTGCGCCCGCCCCACCCCGATTTCGGGGCGGGCAGGACGGTTCCGTTCTTGGAAATGCCCGGGAGGCGCTCGAAAGCGGCAAATTTGAAGAGGCGGTACGCCTTTTGAAAAGTATTCCTGCCGCCGATCCCCGCCGGGCACAGGTCGCCCAAATCCTCCCGTATGCCTTGTTTTACGCCGGTAAATACCGGGAGGCCATACCGGCGTTCATTATTTTATGGGAACAAGACGCAGACAACGAGGCCATGAACACCCAAGGCTACCTGCTGCTTTGTCACGTCGCCGAGGGAAACTATCAGGAGGCGCGGCAAATGCGGCTGATGATCCTGCAAAATCCTCAACATAAATTCTATAAGACGGCTTTGGAACTGACGGAAACGCTGCGATAAAGAGGCTTTTAAGTTAATGCCAAAATGTGGGTGATTGCAGTGACTAACCCGGCGATTTATCGCCGGGAACACGACGCGCTAAATTTTCCGGGGTTTCAATCCCTACACTTTTTGGGGCGACTTTCGGGGTTAAAACCCCAAATATAGCGGTTTCGTAAACCCGGTGATGAATCGCCGGGTTAGTCAAAAACGGTTATGGTCACCCAACATTAGACGCTACCGCTTTTTAATTATCTATAATTGCTTTTTCGAAAAAGCAAAAAATGCGGCAGGTCGCTGTTTTCCGGGAAAAATGCGAAAGTATGCGCTTACTCAATCAGCAGAAACCCTGCCCACATATACGGGTTCGGCTCCTGCTCGCGCAGGGTGGCTTGGGCATGGTTAAAAGCATCGCGCAGCGACGCGCGTTTGTCCACCCAGTTTTCATAGAACAGGCGCATGAGGGCGCGGGTTTGCTCGTCGGGCACTTGCCAGAGCGACACGATGAGGAATTTAGCGCCGGCGATGCGGAAGGCGCGTTGCAAGCCGTACACCCCCTCGCTGCCCACCACGTCGCCCAGGCCGGTTTGGCAGGCTGAGAGCACGGCCAGTTCGGTATTGCGCAGGTTGAGGTCGCGCACTTCGTAGGCCACCAGCACGCCGTCTTCGCGGTTTTGGAGCGGGCGTTTGGCGGCCCAGTAGTAGTTGGCGCCCGCCAGCAGCAGTCCGGCGCGCAGCATGGGATCGTTTTGGATTTTATACATGGGTTCCTCGCCGCTGAGGCCCTGCTTCGGCGTTTTTTTCGGGTCGGGATAGGCGAAGCCGTGGGTGGCGACATGGAGGATGCGCGGCGAGGGCGCCTCTTGTCCGAGGGATTTGAAGCGTTCCTCGCTGGCGGAGTATTCGGACAGCACCTCGGTTTGGAAGCCGGCTTTTTGGAGCAGTTGGCCTATTTGTTCGGCCTCGCGGGCGCTGCCTTCCAGGGGTTTCCAGCCGGCGTCGTCGGCGCCGCGCAATCGGGCGGACAGCGCCGGCGCGCCGTCTTCGACCAGGTAGCGGAATTTGCCGTCTTTGCGCTCGAATTCCGGCAGCGGCGTTGCGGTGGGATTGAGTGGGTTGGCGGCTGCGAAGGCCGTGCTGTCCATGTCGTAGCGGATGCCGCCCCACACGGCGGCGGTGGCGGAATTGGCGGGATCGAGCGCGTAGGAGCGGTCGGCCAGACGGCCGGCAATCAGTTCGCGGGTACTGCCCACGCGCACCCACGCGCGACTTTCGGAAAGGTACCGCTTATCGGCATCGCGCAGGGCGGCCGGGTTGACGCGGTGCAGGAGTCCGGCAGGGGAGTAATAGACGGTTTTTACGTTTCGGAGCAGGGGCTCCAGGGGCACCCACAGTAGTTTTAGCAGCTCGGAGTTGGATGCGTAGAGGCTTTTGACGGTGAGTTCTTCGCCGAGTTCGGGTCGGTTGAGCAGGGCTTGCAGCTGGCGTTCTTCGAAGAGCGGGATGACGTGCGGGGCGGTATCGGCGGGGAGGAGTACGAGGGCGGCGTAGAGGATGGAATCGCTGGAGGCGCCGTAGAGATTTTCAAGATTAAAAGAGACAAATTCGATCGCAGCTTCTTCGGCCGTCAAGCGCGACTGAATTTCCTTTGCGTTGACGATCCGATTTGACCCGGAATCTATTTTTGATGTACGCGTCAGTTTTTTTTCCAACTCATGTACTTGAGCTTCGGCATAGCGGATAAAAGTCGTATCCCGGTTGATCACCGGCCGGGCAAATTCCCGTGCCAGTTTGCGCCGTACGCCTGCGAGTTGATCCAGCAGATTGCGGGCACTGGTATCAGCGCCGGCGCGGTTTCGACTATTTATAACAGTTTCTTCGATAAAACCTTTGCTATGGAGTGCGTTTTGATAGCAAAGACCGGCCAACAAATCGGACGTCCTCGTCCTCTGAACTGCAAATGAGTAAGGCTGGTTGCTACTTCCATTCAGATGCTTCAAGTGCTGACCCAGTTCCTCCTCCGTCATAAAATCGGCTGCTTCGAGGATCATCTCGTATCGCAGTTGCTGCGCCTCCCGGATCAGGTTATCGCAGCGTTCAAGACGATTTGTGGCTTGACACAAAGTTGCATGATTGATCAAAATCGAAACATACAGATTATTTTTTCGCCCGATATCTTTGACAAGGATACTTTCCGCCAGGTCATACAGGGAGTCAGCCTCGCTTAGCTTGTTCATTTTTCCATATCTAAATGCAAGGTTGTTCATTTTATTAGCCTTATCCGCCTGTTTTCGATCGGGCGCTTGTTCGAGGCGCTGGAGCGATTCGAGTAACAGGGACACGGATTTGGGCATATCGCCGATTCCAGCATACGCATTGGCCAGATTGCTGAGCGCCGAGGCGAATGCGGACTTGTTTTTATCGCCTGCATTTTCCCAGATTTGCAGGGCTTGCTCTATGTACGGAATCGCCTCCCGGTGGCGGTCGGTGTCAATATACAGAACCGCTAAGTTATTAAGATGGATCGCCAGAGATGGATCGCTGGTTTTAAGTTTGCTATTTCCAATTCGAACCGCCTCCTGTAGATACTGCTCCGCCTCTTTAAAACAGCCCATTTCTCCAGCAAGCAGCCCCAGATTGCTTAAAATCGTTGCAACCTGCGTGCTTTCCGCTCCAAATGTTTCTTTCCAAATACCCCAGGCTTCCATAAAGGCAAATTCAGCATCTCGATACCTGCCTATTTCGTTGTATAAATTCGCCAAATGCACCAATACGTACCCTACATCCCGGTGACGCGCGCCGGAATTTTCTTTTACGATGGCAACCGATTCCAAAAAACAGGATTCGGCAGATGCCGCTTGACCGACCCGCGCATACATAAGCCCGAGATTGTTCAGGGTTACGGCTATTATTGGGTTTTTTCGCCCAAAAAGCGCCAGGCGAATACGTAAAGTCTCTTCCATGGAGCGTACCGCCAAATCGAAATCGCCTAGGTTAAAAGCGGCCATTCCTAAATTATTGTAACCGAGCGCCACCGGCTCTGATTGCTTGCCCTTGAGCGTTCCGGCCAGTTCAATTACATGCATTGCCGTTTTCTGAACGGCGGCATAATCGCGCCTGACGTGTTGCGAAGCGCAGGTTTGAATTAAACTATCCAGGGATCTTCGAGCCGCCGCCGGATCCATCGCCTGAGCCGCTGTCAAACCCGGTAGTAATATATATAAAAACAATAGTGCGTGTTTCATAAATCGTGTATCATGCTCTTTTGCTTTATTGATTTCACAAAAAGTAGTTTATATATAATAAAAAAACTCATAATCATCCCCTTCCCTTTGTTCGCGGTAATTAGCCCAATTACGGCTGAAATAAGTCGTTTCGTACACCTGCACAAATATCTTGCAATATCCTGTCTTGAGTTGGTTTAAATACAATTTTCTCGTATGCGCCTCAAATCCGAAATCCGAACATCCGTTAAAACAAAGCCCCGTGTTCCTGCGTTTGAACTCTAGGAAGTATATTTTGAACAAAACGCGGGGTTTTTGTCGCCGCCACAACCAACACTCGCGCCCGCTGTATTTATGCACATGTTATACCCTGCGATCCGCCTGTTGCCGTTTTTGCTGTACGCCGCGTTTTTGCCGGCGCAGAACAGCATTCCTTTTATCAAAAAGGATCAGTTGGCGTATTGGAAAAATGCGGAGACGGACACGGTGCGCGTGCTGAATTTCTGGGCCACGTGGTGCGGCCCCTGTGTAAAAGAACTGCCCGCGTTTGACAGCCTGCAGGCAAAATACGCCGACCAAAATGTGCAGGTCATTTTAATCAGCAATGATTTCCGCAAAAATGTGGAGCAGAAACTCCTCCAATTTATCCAACAGAAAGGACTCAAAAGCCAGGTGGTTTTTCTGGACGAACGCAATCCCAACGACTTTATCAACCTGGTGGATCCCTCCTGGTCGGGCGCGATACCCGCTACGCTGATCCTGTCCGGCCGAAATAAATCTTTTCGGTTCCATGAAGGCGAACTGGAATACGCCGAATTAGAAAAAATGCTCCTCGAAATCCGCTGATCGCCACAAACACACACAACAATACACACCTTTTTTATGAAAAAAACAACACTTTTCTTCGCGCTGCTGCTCGCGTTTATCGGGATGGCTTTCACCTTCGGCAACGACCACAACGGCTATCACATCGGCGATACCGCCCGGGATTTTAAACTGAAAAATGTGGACGGCAGTATGGTCGGTCTGGCCGACGCCAAAAAGGCGGAAGGCTATGTCGTCATTTTTACCTGCAACCACTGCCCGTTCTCCATCGCGTATGAAGACCGCATCATCGCGATTCACAAAAAGTATGCAAAAAAAGGCTTCCCGGTCATCGCTATCAATCCGAATGACAAAGACGTGGCGCCCGACGACAGTTTCGAAAAAATGCAGGCGCGCGCCAAAGAGAAAAAATTCGCCTTCTCCTACCTGTACGATGAAACGCAGGAAATCGCAAAGGCTTACGGCGCTACGCGCACGCCGCATGTTTTTCTGCTGGACAAAAACCGCGTCGTCCGCTATATCGGCGCCATAGACGACAACTCGGAAGAGCCGGATGCCGTAAAAGAAAAATACCTTGAAAACGCGATTGACGCCCTGCTGGCCGGTAAGGAAATTGCCGTGAAAGAAACCAAGGCGGTGGGTTGCACGATTAAGTGGAGCAAAAAGAAATAATTTTCCAACCTTACGGGACAAAAATGCGTCTTTAATAAAGCGCTATGCATTTACACCGATCCGCATATATTTTCCTGCTTCTGCTCCTCGGGTTGTCCGCAATCCCGGGGTGGGTGCGTGGGCAGTGCGACCGTACCGGCTGGGTGGCCGGTACGGTCGCGGGCTGCGGCTTGCAAGTGCTGGATCTGGACAACGGGGAGTTGTTGCTGGCCGTTTCGGGTGCGGACGCTCTGTCGGTCGGCCAAACGATCCGTTTTTCCGCGGATTATCTGCCTACGCCACCGCCTTGCAACAGCGCCGGACTACCCGCCGTGTCGCTGTCCTGCGTATCGGACACCCTTCCTTGCACGGCGGATTTTTACCGGGTGGTGGACGAAGTGAATCCGCTGCAATACGAATTTGTTGCAGACGTCTATTTGTCTGCCCAGCAGCAGTGCCATTGGGATTTCGGCGACGGGACGGCGGCGACGGGCGCGCAGGCGGCGCACGTCTTTTCCCATCCCGGCGATTTTACGGTCTGCCTGACCGTTACCGACGCGTTCGGCTGTTCCGCACAATCCTGTAAGACCGTTACCGTTTCGAACCAGCTTGCGGGTTCCTGCGGGTATGAACTGGCACTCACCGCGGTCGGCCTCACGCTGATCGGCGCGCTCGAGCCGATTTCCGCTGCAGCCGGCGAACTGGTCTCGGTGCAGTGGTTCGATAGCAAGACGAATCAGGTATTAGGCGAAACGGCGAATTTTTCCCACACCCTGTCCGATTACGGCGCGTATCTTGTCTGCGCGCAATACCAAGTGAAAAATGCGGATGGCGCCCTGTGTTCCAATACCTTGTGCCGCCAACTCCGCGTCAGCGCGCCGGGCTGCGTGATGCCCGAACTGGTCAACGACAGCCGTATTTGTCCCGGGTATTTTGCGCCGGTCTGCGGCTGCGACGGCGTTACCTACGGGAACGAATGCGAGGCGATGAACGCCGGCGTCACCGGTTGGCGGGCGGGCGCTTGCGGCGCAACGACTGATTGCCAGGCCGATTTCTCCTGGGAATTGCTTTCCGGCGCTCCTGGAAACCCGTATTCCGTGGAATTTACCAATCTGGCTTCCGGCGATTACGCTGTTGCGCAACTTGACTTCGGCGATGGATCGCCCATTTACGAAGCGGCGCAATGGATCACCCAAACGCATCTATATCCCCAGGGGGGGATCTTTCGCGCGCGCCTGACGGTCTGGAAGACCGACGGCTGCGTCTCTTCCGTTACTCGACTTATTCTCACAGACGCCGCCCACGCCGCTGCTAACTGGCTGCCCGGCGAGGCCGATTATGTGCTGCCCGGCGACGCCAACGGCGACGGCCGCGCCAATGTGTATGACCTGCTCCAGTTGGGCGTTGGATACAGCCACCTCGGCGCGCCCCGTCCGAACGCCTCCACCGACTGGACGCCGCAATTTGCGCCCGAATGGGCGGAAGCAACGGCTGCAGGCGTGAATTTCAAGCACCTCGACTGCGACGGCAACGGCTCGGTCAACGCCCTCGACACCGGCGCTATCCGGATGAACTATTGGGCAATTGATACGACCGCCGTGGTGTGGAACCCCTCGGCGCCGGTTGTGCGGCTGGTTTTTCCGCAGGACACCCTGTTCGTCAACCCCAACAATCCCGAACCGATCGAGTTTTCGGCGCACCTGATGGTCGGCAGTCCCGCCAGACCGGCGGCCGGGTTGTACGGCCTCGCCCTGGCGCTTAAATACCCTGATTTTATTGACTTTGCGCCGACCGGCGATTATTTCAGCGAATCATTCTTCGGCGCCCCGGAGGATATCCTGTGGATGCCGCAGGCCATCCACAACCGGCGCCAATTCGACCTGGGTTTTTCGCAGAAAAGCGGAAACGGCGTCACCGGAAACGGTAAAATAGCCAAAATTACCTTTAAGGCGGATTTTATCATCATCATTGATATCGCCGACCGCGCTGCGTCCGGCACGATCCCGCTGACGATCCCGATTCGCGGACTGAAAGGCGTGGATGCGCAGGGCAGCAAAAAAGACCTGAGCCTGTCGGCGGAACAGGACACGCTTTGGATCAAATTGATACAAACGACCGGAACGGACGAGTCGGCTGAAGTCCAACATGCCGTGCGCGTATTTCCGAATCCGGCCCAGGGCGCCGTCTCGATCCTGACGCCGCAACTCGCGGTGGAGCAGATTGAATTGGTCGGGCCGCTCGGACAGGTTCTTCGGCACGAACCGACCAACCCGCAAGCCGGGCTTCACCGCCTCGATCTGCACGGTCTTCCGCCGGGCATTTACACGCTGCGATTACAGACTCCGGAAGGGTTCATTACAAAGAAATTGGCGCTTCGTTAGGCCGCCTCCGGTCAATATCATGCAGCAGTGGGGAAATAGGATCGCCACAAACCGGTCGGCCGCGCCGGCGTTATCTCCCGTCCATCGCCAATTCCGCGCCTTCCTGTCCGATCAGCGTGCCGATGGCGACTCCCATACCACTCAGGCGTACCGCCACGGCGACGTTTTTGGACACTTTTTCGACGATGGGGTATTTGACCATGCCCGTGCCGAGGATGCCCGTCCACCAGGCCTCCACCTCCACGTCCCGGCCGGGGCAGATCACGCGGCGCAAGAGTTGCGCCAAGGAGCTTCGGATGAGTTCATTGGAGCCGAATTCGTCGGTTTGTTCTTCGATTTGCGCGAGGTTGCGGCCGCCGCCGAGCAAAAGACGGCCGTCTATATTTCGGAAATAGTAATATCCGCGATCATAGTGGAAACAGCCTTCCACCTGGAGTCCGGGGATAGGTTTGGTGATCAGCACCTGATTGCGGGCGGGCACGACCGGTAGATTGGGGAGCAGGCGTTTGGCGAAGCCGTTTACTGCGACGAGGATGCAGGGTACACGCAAGGTCCAGCCGTAGGCTGTTTGAATTTCCACGCCTTGGCTGCTATCTTCCAGCGCAGTGATTTCCACGCCGTTGAACATACGGACGCCGTATTCGAGGGCGATATCCAGCAGGGATTTCATCATTTTCCCGGTGTGCACCTGGCCTTCCTGTTGGTTGACGATCAGGTGTTGTACGCCTTGAAAGCCGAAGCGCGCGATGGCGTGATCCACGGTTTTGTACACTTCCGGGGAGCCGGTTATGGTGCCGATTTTTCGGTTCATATCTTCCATGCGATCCCGGCAGTGTTCGTAGGTGTCTTCGTCGTCGTCCGTAAACATTTCATATCCCCCTTTCATCTGGAAATCCAGGCGTTCGTCTCCTACGAGACTGCGCAGAGCTTGGAGGCCACGCCAGCGTTTTTCTACGACGGTCAGCAGGGCGTCCTCTCCCATATTGACGGCATCTTCCAGTAGTTCGGTCATGGAACCGAAACAGGCAAAACCGGCATTTCGCGTGCTGGCGCCGGTCGGCAGCATGCCTCGTTCAAAAATCGCTACTTCCAGGTTTGGGCGCTGTTTTTTCAGGTGAATCGCTGCGTTCAGTCCGACGATTCCGCTACCGATAATAGCGACGTCAATATTTTTCAAGAAGCTTTCCCGCTCCCAATAGCTCAATTTGTAGGTAAACATGGTATAATCTCAAGATTAGCGCGCAACCGGCGATATTATTGGTTTAAAGCGCAAAAATTCCGGTTTGTTTTCGGGTTATCTGCGATTTTATTTAAAATTATTGTAAAATTATTTCCCCTGCTGCTTAGCGCGGCATTCCGTCCGTGTAGGATCCTTCAACCGGCCGATCGCTAATAAACGTGCTTTAGCGCGATGCTTCCGCCGGATTTCGACGGAGACGGCTTGTTTTCGGGCAAATACGCAAAATTGAGCAGCGAATACCTCAACGCCACCATCGGAACAACAGCCAGCCGCCAGCCAGTGCCAGCGCGGCGGCGGCGGCGGCGGCGAGGTGATTTCCGTACAAGAAATAGCCGGTGGAAAACAGCGCTCCGTACACCGTCAGGCAACCGATAAACATAGACAGTATTTGCCGAGGCAGCACGCCGGCGCTGATTTCTTCCGTGCGGAGCGCGCCCGTTTCTAATCCGTGCGCCACCACCGGTTTCCAGCCGGCGGCTTCCGGGCGGATGTGCTTGTAGAACGAGAGTAGGACGTCGCGTTGCGTCGGCGGGGTCAGCAGCGTCACGGCCACCCATCCGACCGTGGTGACGGCTACGCCGATGAGGAGCTCCTGCCAGTCGGCCAGTCCCGTGTTCACCGTATTGAGTGCCAGCGCCACGACGAACGAAATGACCATAGCCGCCAGTTCGGAGTAGGCGTTGATTCGCCACCAGAACCAGCGCAGGATAAACAGCAGACCCGTCCCCGCGCCGATCTGCAAGAGGATATTAAAGGCGCTCAGTGCACTGTCTAGCGCCAGCGCCAGCAGCGAGGCCAGGATCATGAGCAACACCGTGGACAGCCTGCCTACCTGCACCTGGTCTTTGTCCGATGCTTCCGGGCGGATAAACCGCTTATACACATCGTTCACTACGTACGAAGCGCCCCAGTTCAGGTGCGTCGCAATCGTGCTCATATAGGCTGCGGCGAGCGAGGCCACGATCAGTCCGGCCAGTCCGGCGGGCATCAGCGTCATCATGGCCGGATAGCCGAGGTCGTGTCCGATTTTATCCGCTTCCACGGTGGGGAATGCGCGTTGGATATCTGCCAGCGTGGGGAACAGCACCAGCGAGCCTAGGGCGACGATAATCCAGGGCCAGGGTCGCAGGGCGTAGTGCGCGACATTGAACAGGAGCGTGGCGCCCATGGCGTGGTCTTCGTTTTTAGCGGCCAGCATGCGTTGGGCGACATAGCCGCCGCCGCCCGGTTCTGCGCCGGGATACCAGACCGACCACCACTGCACGGCCAGCGGCACGATTAGCAGCGGAATCAGCGTGGCCGTGTCGCTGAAATCGGGCAGCATACTGATTTTTCCGCTTACGTTCGGGTGCGCGAGCAGCGCCGGCAGGCCTTGAATTTCCGGCCTCGACAGCACGACTATCGCGGCGCCGACCGAGCCGATCATCGCGATGATAAACTGGAAAAAATCCGTCAGCAGGACGGCCCGGAACCCGCCGATGGAGGAATAGATGACCGTCACCACCGTAGCGACCAGCAGCGTCGTCGTCGGCGATACGTCGAACATGACCCGGCCGATCTTGATAGCGGCCAGCGAAACCGTGGCCATGATCATCACGTTGAAAAAAACGCCCAGATAGATCGCCCGGAAGCCGCGCAAAAAAGCGGCCTCCTTGCCGGAGTAGCGCATTTCATAAAATTCCAGATCCGTCAGCACCCCCGAGCGCCGCCACAGGCGCGCATATACAAACACCGTGAGCATCCCCGTGAGCAGAAAAGCCCACCAGGCCCAGTTGCCCGCCACGCCGTTTTGGCGCACGATGTCCGTCACCAGGTTGGGCGTATCGCAGGAAAAGGTAGTCGCCACCATAGACACTCCCAGCAGCCACCAGGGCATACTGCGTCCGGAGAGGAAAAATTCGCCGGCGCTGGCGCCGCTTTTTCCTGCGCCGCGCAGGCCGATCCAGAGCGAGATGAGGAAATATAGGACGATAAAAGACCAGTCGAGTACGGAAAGTTGCATAGAACAAGGCAGGTGTAGTGAACAGAAATTAGGGCAATAATAAACCAGTTCTTTTAAACGCGCGCAAGTTTCCGATTTTTGCAGCCAAATCTTTTCATGCCGATCCGTCGGCGAAGCAGTTTATCATTTAAACAAGTCAATATGCAACCCATACTTTTGATTTTAGCGGCCGGCGTCGGCAGCCGGTACGGCGGGCTCAAACAAGTGGACGGCATGGGCCCCGGCGGGGAAGCCATCCTCGAATATTCCGTGTACGATGCGATCCGGGCCGGTTTCGGGAAAGTCGTTTTTGTTATTCGAAAAGATATCGAAGCGGCTTTTCGGGAAAAAGTAGGTGCGCGGATCGAAAAACGCATTCCGACCTTCTATGCATTTCAGGAAACCGACACTGCCCTAGGTTGGTTGGACGTCCTGCCGCATCGGGAAAAACCCTGGGGAACCGGCCATGCCGTGCTGTCGGCTGCGCCTTGGCTGGACGCGCCCTTTGCGACGATCAATGCCGACGATTTTTACGGCGCTGATGCGTTTCGGGCGCTGGGGGAATTTTTGCAGCGCGATTGCAGTCCCGAGCGCTACGGCATGGTGGCTTATCGCCTGGCCAATACCTTGTCGGAAAACGGCGCGGTGTCGCGGGGCGTCTGCGCCGTAAACGAGCACAGTTTGCTGACCGACGTGGTGGAGCGCACCCAGATTCAGCGGTTTTCCGAGGGCGTCGCTTACACCGACGGCGACGGCGCGCGCCACCCACTGGGCGATCATACGCCCGTGTCCATGAACCTCTGGGGTTTTCACCACGCGATATTGCCCGAGGTCGAGCGGCAATTTCACGATTTTGTGCGGGAAAACAGCGGAAATCCCCGCGCTGAATTTTATATTCCGACGGTAGTCAACCGCCTTATCCAGTCGGGAAAAATTCAATTGCAGGCCATTCCCTGCGATAGCCAGTGGTACGGCGTCACCTATCCGGAGGACAAGGCAACCGTGCAGGCGGCTTTGCGCGACCTGACGGATGCGGGCCTGTATCCGCAGCCGCTTTGGTAAAAAATCAGTCAAAACCTCGGATTGAAAAAACTTCCGCTACTTTTCTCGAATAAAAAACTCGGATTTTTTATATAATTTTGCACCCGGTTTCTTGAACAAAGGCTCGAGAACAGAAACACGCGTGTTTGTAAACAAAAGCAACCGCTTGGCTGGTTTGCCGGGCGTTCCTTCGGGGGGCGCTACGACGACCGATACGGCGGTTTCAATAAAATTTTGGTTCTTTAATATGGAAAAGAAGCGATTGCTCATCATAACCCAGGAATTGGAGCCGTACACAGAAGATTCGGACATTTCCCGGTTGATGGCGAAATTACCAAAATTCCTGCAGGACAATGGCTACGAGTTGCGGATATTGATGCCCCGTTACGGGGTCGTCAACGAACGCAGGCATCGCCTACACGAGGTCGTGCGCCTTTCGGGTATGAATATTATTGTGGATGACGACGATTACCCGCTCATCATTAAAGTCGCCTCCCTGCCCGGTTCCCGGCTTCAGGTATATTTTCTGGACAATGAAGATTTTTTTAGGCGCAAACATCTTTTTTCCGATGAAGACGGCCAGCCCTTTGAAGACAATCCTGACCGCGCGGCATTCTTTTGCAAGGGCGCTATCGAAACGGTCAAAAAATTCGGCTGGTCGCCGGACATTATTCTGTGCGCCGGCTGGATGACGGGCTTAGCGCCGCTGTATCTCAAATCGGCGTATAAAACGGAACCACTTTTCCACAACGCGCAGATTGTGTATGCGCTCTTTCCCGACGAGCATGAGCGTGTTGCGGGCGTGCGTTTTTTTGAAAAAGCGGCCATCAATAATTTATCACAGGCAGACCTGGAGCTTTTTAAAACAGCCGACGGCATTTCGATGCACAAGGGTGCTTGCGCGTATGCCGACGCCGTTTTGCTTGGTAGTGAAACCATAGATCCTGGCGCGGATTTTCTTTCTGTCGCGGCGGAAAAACCCGTGTTGCAGTTCAACAGCGAAGAGCAATTTGCGACCGACAGTATGGAATTTTTTCGCAAGATTACCGAAGTGGAAGTTTCCTGACAGATTCGAAACGGTTGCCACATAGGGGCGGTCGGGTTGTGACTGCGGAGATGCGCTCGCCGGCTTTTAACATTCACCTCAATTTTCGCTAAAAATAGTTGCATGTCGTTCCAATCCCGCTGTTTTATGGGGCTTTCCGCAGCGCTGCTGTACCTGGCTTCCTGTACCAAACCAACCGCTTTCGGCGAGGGGCTGCTCGGCTCTGAGGTAGCTGATTACGCCTATACTGATACGCTCACGCTCCGCTGCACGGTGGAGCGGGAAGACAGCCTGCTGAGTTCGGATCGGAGCTCTGTTTCTTCTTATTTTTTATGCGGACAACTGCAGGATCCCTTTTTCGGCGTCTCGAATTCTGAAATTTATTCGTTGCTGCAACTCAGCAACGCCAGCCCGAATTTTACCAATGCCACGCTCGACTCCGCCGTGCTGTACCTGCGGTATAGTCCGATCGGTTTTTACGGCGATACCACCGTACCCCAAACGCTAAGGGTGTTTCAGTTGGATGAGCAATTGCGCTGGGATCGCGATTATTTTTCGAATCAGAGCCTGGTCTCCGGTTCGGAAATTGGCAAACTGGAAAATTTTCTTCTTAGGCCCTCCACGCTTTACAACGGGTTTGATACCGCCGCCACGGCCGCTAAAGCCGCTTACGTGGGCGTACCGCTTTCCGCAGATTTTGGGAATTTTTTGTTGGATGTGGACAGTCTGGACATGACCTCCGACTCGCTGTTTTGGAAAAAACTGCGCGGTATCCGAATCAAAGCCGAATCGGCCTCGACGCCGGGCGCTATGATGGCGTTCAACCTCAACGAATCCAATTTCAGCTTCCTTCGACTTTATTACAAGCGGGATACGCTGAGTCTGATTTACGACTATGAATTCCTCGGATGCAATAAATTCACCCATTTCACCCACGATTACAGCGGCAGCAGTGCCGGGCAGGCAATCGGCCAAGCCGCAACCGACTATCTCTATCTGCAGGGCATGGGCGGCCTGCGCCTGAAAGTGGAAATCCCATACGCCGACCAGTTGGGCGACGTGGTAATTAACAAAGCGGAACTCGTACTCACGACCGCCGGCCTCAGCGGGGATAATCCGCTGCTGAAACCCGCCAACCAGCTGGTGTTTACCGAGCTCCGAGGCGATACCGCGCTCGTACTCAGCAGCGACGTATTGTATGCCATCGGCCCCTCGCTCTCCGGCTCTTTCAATACCTTCGGCGGCTATCCGCTCCAGGAAAAAGACGATGCCGGCACACCCATCCAACGATACCGGATGACCCTCAACCAGCGCTTCCAGAGTATGGTGGAGGATACCTCCGGCGATGTCAAAAACAAAACGATTTATATCAACATCTATCCCCAACGCATCGCCGCCGCCCGGTCGGTGCTGTTCGGGCCGAATCACCCGGATCATCCAATTCAATTGCAACTGAAGTACACCCGGTTGTAATCGAAAAACCGCTTAACCGTTCAGAATATGTGCGGAATTGTCGCTTATATCGGGCCTAAAATGGCCTACCCAATCCTGATTAAGGGTTTACAAAGACTGGAATACCGGGGCTATGACAGCGCCGGGGTCGCCCTGCTGAATGGCGGCCTGCACGTCTATAAGAAAAAAGGCAAAGTAGCCGAACTGATCGAATACGCGAAAGACAAGGACGTCTCCAGCTGCATCGGTATCGGTCACACGCGCTGGGCTACGCACGGTAAGCCCGACGACATCAACGCCCACCCGCACGTCAGCGGAAATGGCCGGCTGGCGCTGATTCACAACGGAATTATCGAAAATTACGCGGTGTTGCGCAGCGCGCTCCAAAAGCTTGGTCATACGTTTATTAGTGAAACGGACACCGAAGTGCTGGTGCACCTGATCGAAGAGGTGCAAACAAAGGAAAATCTCCCGCTTGAGGACGCCGTGCGCCAAGCGCTCTCAAACGTCCACGGCGCGTATGCAATCGTCGTCCTCGATCGCGAAGACCCGCACAAGCTCGTGGCTGCCCGGAAATCCAGTCCGCTCGTCATCGGAATCGGGAAAAATGAATTCCTAATTGCCTCCGACGCCACGCCGATTGTGGATCATACGGACAAGGTGGTGTACCTGAACGACGAGGAAGTCGCTACCGTGACCGACGACGGCCAACTGATCATCAAAACGCTCCGCAACGAGCTGATGAAACCGGCTACCCACCAGATTGAGATGGAAATCGAACAACTCGAGAAGGGCGGATACGATTATTTCATGCTCAAGGAAATATTTGAGCAGCCCACCACCATTTCGGAGTGTATGCGCGGTCGCCTGAACGCAGAAGCGGGCTGGGTGCACTTGGGCGGCATGTCGGAATACCAAAAGCGGATGATCAACGCGCAGCGCATGATTATTCTGGGCTGCGGGACTTCCTGGCACGCGGGTATGCTGGCGGAGTACCTGCTGGAAGACCTGGCCCGGCTGCCGGTAGAGGTAGAGTACGCCTCGGAATTCCGGTATCGGAATCCGGTGGTGCGTGATCAGGACGTGGTGTTGGCCATCTCCCAATCCGGCGAAACCGCCGATACCTTCGCTGCGCTGGAACTGGCTAAAGAGCGGGGCGCGCTCACTTATGGGATCGTCAACGTGGTCGGGTCGTCCATTGCCCGCCTCACACACAGCGGCTCTTATATCCACGTAGGGCCGGAAATCGGCGTAGCGTCCACCAAGGCCTTCACCGGTCAGGTGACCATGCTCACGATGATGGCGCTGATACTGGGCTACGAACGGGGCTTTTTGCCCAAATCCCGCTATCAGAAACTGGTACAGGAACTCTCTCTGATTCCGGAAAAAGCGGAGCAGTTGCTCAAAAACTGCCACGAGAAAGTACAGTATATTGCAGGCGAATTTAAAAACGCGACCAACGCGCTCTATCTCGGCCGGGGATACAACTTCCCCATCGCGCTCGAAGGCGCGCTGAAACTCAAGGAAATATCCTATATCCACGCCGAAGGCTACCCGGCAGCGGAAATGAAACACGGCCCGATCGCCCTGATAGACGAAAACATGCCGGTCTTCGTAATCGCCACGAACCTGAGCGCTTACGACAAAATCGTTTCCAATATCCAGGAAGTGAAAGCCCGGAAAGGGGTGGTCGTCGCCGTCGTGACGGAAGGCGATGAGGTCATCAAACGCCTGGCCGATTTCACCATCGAAATCCCCGCCACGGAAGAGCCCCTGACGCCGCTGCTGTCGGTCATTCCGCTTCAGTTGCTGGCCTACCATATCGCGGTGCTGCGGGAATGCGATGTGGATCAGCCGCGGAATTTGGCAAAATCGGTCACGGTGGAATAGCCGCGCCCAAAAACACAATCACAGTAAAAAAGAAACATCATGAACAAACTCAATATTTCCTATAACACAGAAAAAACCCCGATCCGCTACCCGGAGTACGGTCGCGGTATTCAAGAGTTGTTGGAGCATGCCAAAAACATCGAAGATCCGTACCGGCGCCAAAAGACGGTAGAGGAGATCGTGAATATGATGCAGTGGCTCAATCCGAATAGGAGCAACATCGAGGATTATCGCGAAAAACTCTGGAACAATGCGTTCGCAATCGCCGGATACGATTTGGATGTCAGTCCGCCGCCCGGCGTGGTAATCCGCAAGCAGAAGGATCGGCCGGCGCCCCAGCCGGTACCCTATCCGTTTGTCGGCGGCCGGATGCGGCATTACGGCAATGGTATTCAGCGCCTGATCGCCAAAGCCATCGCGATGCCGGACGGCCCCAAAAAAGAGGGTTTCGTAGAGGTGATCGCCTCCTACATGAAGCTTGCTTACAAAACCTGGAACCGCGAGCACTATGTGAGCGACGATGTCATCAAAGACGACCTGGAAATCCTGTCGAACGGCAAACTGGAATTGCACGAGGGCCACAGCTCGCTGGATATTCTGGCCGCCAGCGCCAAAGACCTGTATCGGCAGGGCAAGCAGAATAAAAAACCGAAAAACCGCAAGAAAAATTATTTCCGCAAGCGGAAAAATAAGTGATGCGAGGTTTCGGCACTTTTGAGGCAAAATGCCCTTAATCTGTTTTTTGCAGCTTGTCCGAAGATAAAAACGCGCCGTTTTCGCGATTTTGGTACAGATTTTGAAGCAGTAATTAACTGCTTGGTTGTAAGCCCCCTGAAGTTACCGGTAAGAATCTATTTGGGGGTGTTTCGCCGCTTTTATTCCCTGTCTCCGCCGCTTGTTCTAACCAAAAACAATTGCTTGTATGCAAAAAAATTGGATCATTTTGCCGCTGATCGTTTTCAGCCTTGGGTTACACGCCCAACAGGAAGCGCACTTCACGCAGTTTATGTACAATAAGCAGCTGATAAACCCCGCGTATGCCGGCCAGCGCGGCGTGGAGACATTAACGGCCATTTACCGCAATCAATGGGCCGGCTTTGAGGGTGCGCCTACCTCCGCCTTGCTGAGCTACAGCATGCCTTTTTTGAGCAAAAGAGTCGGAATCGGATTCAATATTTCGCACGTCACTATCGGCTTGCAGCGCGACCTGAATCTGAACTTGGCGTACTCTTATGCCTTGATATACAACGATAATTTGTCTGTTCGACTCGGCGTGATGGGTTCGATGCGTTCCCTCGGTTTGAAATTTGATGAGGCTAATCCGCTTAACCTGCTGGATCCTTCCATTGAAAACAAACGCATCAACGACGTCTTCGCCAATGCAGGCGCCGGTATCTATGCAAATATTGGGGAAAATATTTATGCGGGTTTCTCTGTGCCGCGCCTGATTTCCAACACACTCGGCTTCAATCCGGATCCCGGCGTGCTCAAAGCCCGGGAGTACCGCCATTTTTACGGCATGGTCGGCGGTATCATTCCGCTCAAAGAAGATATCAACCTGAGTTCGGCGCTTTTGATCAAGTATGTGCAAAACGCGCCGCTGGACGCTGATTTGAACGTCAACCTCGAACTAAAAAAATTCAGTACCGGTCTTTCCTACCGATTCGGAGGCGAAGGATTTGGCGAATCGGTGGATTTGCTGCTGTTCTGGCAGGCGTCGCCCCAATTCGGCGTAGGCGCTGCCTACGATCTTACGCTCACGCAGCTGCGCAATTACACGGCCGGCTCATTTGAATTGCTGGTGATGGCCGATTTGCGCCGTCAGGGTTTCCGCCGCATGGCGAATCCGCGATTTTTTATGTAAGGGCATGCTCTAAACGCCCTCCGATGATACGGAGCGGATAAAACTCCGTTTTCGTTTTGCATCTTTGCAGGGCGAATTATGCGTCTATCCATCGTCATCGTTAATTATAATGTCCGCCACTTCTTGGAGCAGGCGCTGCTCAGCGTGCGCAAAGCGATGGCGGGGATCGCGGGCGAGGTGTGGGTTGTGGATAACCAATCGGTGGACGACTCGGTGCGCATGGTGCAGGAAAAATTTTCGGAGGTACGCCTGATTGCCAACAAGCACAATCCAGGTTTTGCCATCGCCAACAACCAGGCTATTCGGGAGAGCCGGGGCGAATTCGTCCTGCTGCTCAATCCGGATACGCTCGTTGAAGAAGACACCTTTCGCAAATGCCTGGATTTTATGGATGCGCACCCAGAGGCCGGCGCCCTGGGCGTGCAGCTGATAGACGGCAGCGGCAAATACCTGCCGGAGAGCAAGCGCGGTTTTCCGTCTCCCTGGGTGGCGTTTTGCAAGACCGTCGGGCTGTCCGCTTTGTTTCCGAAAAGCCGGCTATTCAACCGCTACTATCTGGGGCATCTGGACAGAAACGAGACCCACCCGGTGGACGTGCTGGCCGGCTGCTTTATGTTCATCCGCCGGGCGGCGCTCGACCGGGCCGGACTGCTCGACGAGGCTTTTTTCATGTACGGTGAGGACATTGATTTGTCGTACCGCATCGCCTCGGCCGGGTACGTCAACTACTACTATCCCGACGCCCGGATCATCCACTACAAGGGCGAGAGCACGAAAAAGGGGAGCCTGAACTACGTGCGGGTTTTTTACCAGGCCATGATCATTTTTGCGCGCAAGCATTTCAGCGGTCGGCGCGCCGGCGCGTTCATTTTTATGCTCCAGGCGGCGATTTGGTTTCGCGCCGGGCTGACCTTGGCGGCTCAGCTTTTCCGGCGCGTGTGGTTGCCGGCGCTGGATGCGATATTGCTGTACGGCGGGCTGGTTTTTCTCAAGGATTTTTGGGCGAATTATTATTATAAAGACCCGGGTTACTTCAAAGACCCTGTTTTGTATTTTAATTTTCCTTTATACACCGTCGTTTGGATGCTTTCCGTCTGGATTGCCGGCGGCTACGATCAGCGGTATGATCTGGGGCGGGTTATCCGCGGTTTGGCCTTGGGTTCGCTGTTATTGGCGGCCATTTACGGTTTTTTGGACGAGTCTTTGCGCTCCAGTCGCGCCCTGCTGGCACTCGGCGCCGCCTGGTCGGTCGTTGCGCTGTGCGGCCTTCGGCTATTGCTGCATTTCGCGGAATTCCGCAATTTTCGCATCGGGCGCGAACGCGTGCGCAACCTTGTCATTGTGGGTGGCCGGGAAGAAAGCGCCCGCGCCGCCGCGCTGCTCCAGCAAACCGGTATGCCGAAAAACCTGATCGGCGTCGTCGCCCCCACGGAAGCCGAAGCGGCAGACGCCGCCTGCCTGAGCAGCCTGGAGCAGCTCGACGAAGTCGTGCGGATTTATCGCGTCGGAGAAGTGCTCTTCTGTTCCCGGGACGTCCGCGCCCAGGAAATTCTCGCCTGGATGACCCGCCTGGGCCCTTCGGTATCGTATAAAATTGTGCCCGAGGAGAGTTTGAGCATTATCGGCAGCGACAGCAAGAATGAACCTGGCGAACTTTATACGATTGACATACGCTACGAGATCGCGCAGCCCGGTCGCCGGCGCAACAAGCGCGTGTTCGATCTGTTTTGCTGCGCCGCGCTGCTCCTGACTTCCCCCTGGTGGCTGTTTTTTGCCCAAAAAAGACAGCGCCTGCTGCAGAACTGGCCGGTTGTGCTCATGGGCCGGAAGACTTGGGTGGGATACGCCCCGCATCCGGAAAACAACCATTTGCCCCCGCTTAAGCCCGGCGTTTTTACACCCGCCGAGCGTCTGAGTACGCGCGTCGCCACCCCCGCTACGGTTGCGCGGTTGAATTTTCTTTATGCCAAAAACTGGAACGTTTGGACCGATGCGGAATTGATGTGGAAAAAATGAAGGAAATGCGGCCTCCAGATTTGGTGTAAAATGTTTTTGTTAAAGCGGAAAAATACGCCACACTTTGTTTTAAATTTGCCTTCGGAAACTTCCTTTGGTTCCCGCGGAATTCGCAAAATCCGCAGAATCCGCGTATTTTGCGAATTCTGCGGGATCCCAACGCCTCAATCTGAAATTCGTTCATGTTTTCTCACCTCCACTGCCACACCCAGTTTTCCCTGCTTGACGGCGCGGCCGCCATCCCTGCATTGTACAAAAAAGCGGCCGCCGACGGTATGAAAGGCCTGGCGATTACCGACCATGGAAACATGTTCGGGGTATTTCAGTTTGTAGCGGAGGCGGCGAAGCACGAGGGTGTGAAGCCGATTGTGGGTTGCGAGTTTTACGTGGTGGCCGACCGGCACCGGAAGATTTTTACCAAAGAGGATAAGGACAAGCGTTTTCACCAGCTTTTTTTGGCCAAAAATGCCGAAGGGTATAAAAACCTGGTGAAGCTCTGTTCCCTGGGTTATGTAGAGGGTTTGTACGGAAAATATCCGCGTATTGATAAAGGGTTGGTGCTGCAGTACCACGAGGGCCTGATTGCCACCACGTGCTGCATCGGCGCCATGGTACCCCAGGCGATTCTGCGCAAGAGCGAAGCGGAAGCCCGCAAAGAGTTCGAATGGTGGTTTGATATTTTCGGGGAGGACTACTACATCGAGATCCAGCGCCACCAAATGCCCGAGCAGGATAAAGTGAACGCCGTGCTGCTGCGCTGGGCGGAGGAGTACGGGGTGAAGGTCATCTGCACCAACGATTCCCATTATGTGGATCAGAAAGATTGGAACGCGCACGATATCCTGTTGTGCATTAATACCGGCGAAAAGCAGGCCACCCCGGCTATCCGGGAATTTATCGAAGAAGGCGCCACCGTCAAAGGCGGCCGCTTCGCTTTTTGGAACGATCAGTTCTACTTCAAAACGCAGGCGGAAATGGGGGAACTGTTCAAAGACGTACCTTTTGCCCTGGAGAACACGGTGGAAATCGTGGACAAATGCGACCATCTGCGTTTGAAACAGGATATTTTGCTGCCCAATTTCGTGATTCCGCAGCAATTCAGCTCGCAGGACGACTACCTGCGCCATATCGCTTTCGAGGGCGCGCGCACGCGTTACAAGGATATTACACCCGAAATCGAAGAGCGCCTGAATTTTGAGTTGCACACGATTAAAACCATGGGTTTCGCCGGGTACTTTCTGATCGTCGCGGATTTTATCCAGGCCGGCAGAGATATCGGCGTGTTCGTCGGCCCCGGTCGCGGCTCGGCCGCCGGCTCGGCGGTGGCGTATTGCATTGGGATTACAAATATAGATCCGATCAAGTACCGCTTGCTGTTCGAGCGTTTTCTGAATCCCGACCGCAAGAGCATGCCGGATATTGATACGGACTTCGACGACGAAGGCCGGCAAAAGGTGATTGACTACGTGGTGGATAAATATGGCAAGCAGCAGGTGGCGCAAATCGTCACCTACGGTACCATGGCCGCTAAAATGTCTATCAAGGACGTCGCCCGCGTGCTCGACCTGCCGCTCGACCAGTCAAACGCCCTCGCGAAACTCGTGCCGGAAAAACCGGGTATCTCCCTCAAACGCGTGCTGACCGCCCCGCTGGACGGCGAAGGATCGCTGCGCGAGAAGGAAGGCTTGGGCGGCGATGACATCGAAAACGCCAAAAAACTCCGCGGATACCTGGATGCCTCCGGCACCCAGGAAAGCACCGTGCTTCGGGAAGCCATGGTACTCGAAGGATCGGTGCGCGGAACCGGTATCCATGCCGCCGGCATCATCATCGCACCGAAAGACCTTACGGAAATTATTCCGGTGGCCACCGCGAAGGATTCCGACCTGCTCGTCACGCAATTCGAAGGCTCCGTTATCGAAGATGCCGGGGTAATCAAAATGGACTTTCTGGGGTTGAAAACCCTCACGATCATCCGCGACGCGCTCCGGCTGATCGAACAAAACCACGGACTAAAAATTGATATAGACCAGATCCCGCTCGACGACGCCCAAACCTACGAACTCTATCAGCGCGGCGAAACCAACGGTACCTTCCAGTTTGAAAGCGCCGGGATGCAAAAGTATCTCCGGGAACTGAAGCCCGATAAGTTCGATGACCTTATCGCCATGAATGCGCTTTACCGGCCCGGTCCGCTGGATTATATTCCCGATTTTATCGCCCGGAAACACGGGCGCCAGGCCGTCACCTACGATCTGCCGGCCATGGAGGAGTACCTGAGCGATACCTTCGGTATTTGCGTAACCGGCGACACCCTGGTACACGATGCGGATTCCGGAAAACGGGTTAGAATAGACCAGTTGCAACACCGGGTCGGCGATTTCTTCGTCCAGGGCGTGGACGAACTCGGAATCGCCCAAAAGGCCCGCGTCACCTATTGGGTGTGTAACGGCGTAAAACCGGTGCTGGAGGTCAAACTCCGCAGCGGCGCCGCCGTGAAAATGACCGCCAACCACCAGGTGCTGACCAAGACGGGCTGGCGGGAAATCGGCGGACTGAAACCCGGTGCAGCGATAGCTACGCCACGCCAGCTCCGTTGCGATCGCCCGCTGCAGACCGATCCCAATACGCTGCGCGCGCCGGCCTATGCGCTGGCCGACGGCGCTCGGAATGGCGATGAGCCGTTTCCCGGCGCAGCGCTGAAATCGGTACCGGAATTTATTTTCGGACTTGGCGAGCGCCCAATCGCGGCCTTCCTCGCCGCGCTCTGGGAATGCGACGGCCGAATCGGCAGGAAATCCGCCTCCATCAAATCTGCCTCGCCACGGCTGGCCTCCGATATCCAAACGCTGCTCCTGCGGCTCGGCATCACTGCAACCATCCAGCCTACGGCCTATCCCGGCTCCTGGCCGGGCTTCCAGATCGCCGCTTATCAGGTGATTGTGCGCGATCTCCAGGCGTTTACGGAAAAAATCGCGGTGCGCGGCAGCCAGCCTATTCTGCCCGAAAAAGCCGCAAAAATCGCCCGCAACCGCCTTTCCAGCGCGTGGACGCCTGTCCGGATTCCCGCTCAAACGATCCCTGCGGGTCGGTACGTCCTGGCCGAAACCAGCCAGCCGGCGGTAATCATCCAAAACCAGGATATCCGCTGGGAAGAAATTGTCTCCATCGTGCCCGCGGGACGCGAAACGGTGTACGATATCACGGTAGAGGGGATTCATAACTTTGTGGGCAATAACATCCTCCTGCACAACTGCGTATATCAGGAGCAGATCATGTTGCTGTCCCAGTCACTGGCCGGTTTTTCCAAGGGCGACGCCGACGTGCTGCGCAAGGCCATGGGAAAAAAACAAAAATCGGTACTGGACAAAATGAAGGGTCAATTTGTGGCGGGCGCGGCGGAGAAGGGCCATCCGAAAGACAAACTGGAGAAAATATGGACCGACTGGGAGGCCTTTGCATCGTACGCGTTTAACAAATCGCACTCCACCTGCTACGCTTTTGTCGCCTATCAGACGGCCTACCTCAAAGCGCATTACCCCTCCGAATACATGGCGGCGGTACTCACGCACGCCCAGAATAACATTGAAAAAATCACTTTTTTCCTGGAGGAATGCCGGCGCATGGGGCTGGAGGTCAAAGGCCCGGACATCAATGAATCGCGACTCAACTTTTCCGTGAATAAAAAAGGCGTGATCCGCTACGGATTGGGCGCCATCAAGGGCGTTGGGGAAGCGGCGGTGGACAGCATCATCGAGGAACGTAAAAAAAATGGGCCGTTTAAAGATATCTTCGACTGCATGCGCCGCATCAACCTGCGTACACTGAATAAAAAGGTGATGGAATGTCTGGCATTTGGCGGCGCGTTCGACAGTTTCGGCGACCAAGGCGAAGGCCCCGGCCCTTCCGGGTCAAAATTGCACCGGGCAACGTTTTTCGCACCTTCAGACAAATACGAATCCTTTATCGAAAACCTGCTCCGCTACGGCGCCGCCTGGCAGGAAGACAAAGTGATGTCGGTCAATTCGCTGTTCGGCGATCTGTCGGATTCCGTCAGTATTCCCGAACCGGAAATACCCAAAGTCGAACCCTGGGGCTTGCTCACCCGATTACAACGCGAAAAAGACGTGGTCGGCATTTACATTTCGGGCCATCCGTTGGACGATTACAAGTTTGAGGTGCAAAACCTGGCCACCTGCTCCCTGGATCGGCTGGAAAATTTCAAAAATCAAAAAGTTAAAATAGCGGGATTCGTCACCAAATCCGAGCATCGAACGAGCCAGAAAGGATCCGGGTACGGTCGTTTTACGATTGAAGATTATTCCGGCAACCTTGAGATTTCGCTGTTTAGCGGCGACTATGCCCAGTTCAAGCATTTTTTTGAAGAGGGTCAAAGTTTGTTTATCACCGGGCAGTTTAAGCCGCGTTGGAACAGCGACGAGTTTGAGTTCAAGATTGATCAGGTGGAGTTGTTGGAATCGGTAAGCAGCACGCAAATCAGCGCGGTGACTCTGCAGATTCCGCTCAATTTGTTGTCGGCCGAACTGCTAAATCAGCTCGATGCGATTTTTACCTCGCGCAAGGGTCGGCATACGCTCAAGGTGCGGGTAGCAGATTACACCAACAAACAGACCCTGCACTTTGCCTCCGGCGTCCGAAAAGTCAATGCAGATTCCGCTTTTGCATTCGAAATAGAAAAATTGGGTTTAGGGTGCAAAGTCGGGTAGCGTTTGTTTCTCAATTTTAATACCGCGTTCTTTTTTAATCCGATTAACTTTGCCGCGAACAGGATCTATGCCGCTCGATCAATTGCACGAACACGAAAAAACGGAAATGTCTTTCTTCGACCACATCGAAGAGTTGCGTCGGCATATACTGCGTTCAGTAGGGGCGATCGTCGGAATCGGCGTGTTGTTTTTTTTAAACAAAGATTTTGTTTTCAACACCCTGCTATTTGGTCCGCGAAATCCGGATTTTATCACATACCGCGCTATTTGCGCATTTTCCCAGGCAGTTGGCGCGGGCGATAGTATGTGCTTCTCGCCTACGCCGTTTACTATTTTGTCGCGGCAGTTGGGTGAAATTTTGATGCAGCACATGATGGTTTCGTTTTGGCTCGGATTGATCTGCGCTTTTCCATTTGTGCTTTGGGAGTTTTGGAAATTTATCCGGCCGGGATTGTTGCCCAGCGAGCAACGGACGATTCGCGGCGTGGTATTTATTTGTTCGAGTTTATTTTTCTTGGGCGTCTGCTTCGGTTACTTTATCCTGGCGCCGTTTTCGATTAGTTTTTTGGCTAGTTACACCGTGGAGGGCGCCGAGGTAGCGCCGACGTTGGATTCCTACGTCAACTACATGACGATGTTCACGATACCCACGGGTTTGATTTTTGAAATGCCGATTGTGGCCTATTTCTTGGCGAAACTCGGCGTCATTGGTCAGCAGTTCATGCGCGCGTATCGCCGGCACGCCATTGTGGTGATTGTAATTGTTGCGGCCATTATCACCCCGCCGGACGTTGCTTCGCAGATTATTGTGGTGATTCCGCTGCTCACGCTGTATGAAGTGAGCATTATGGTGGTGGGTCGTGTGCAGCGCCAGCGCGAGAAAAAACTGGCGGCGAGCGGGTATTCCAACGATGTAATCAACCCGGAATAGGGAGGCTAAGTTGTTTTTGGGGCAGAAATTCCGGCGGTGCGCATCAACGTGCCGTTTCCAGCGCGTACACTGCGGCGCCGATAATTCCGGCATTATTCAGCATTTTGGCCGGGACGACCGGGACTTTGGGGTTTAAGAGATCTTTGTAGGATTCGAAAAACTTGCTTTCCCCGCCGCCGAGGATATACAAGTCGGGCGAGAAAAGCCGGTCGAGGTGGTGCAGGTATTCGTTGAATCGCTGCGCCCAGGCTTTGCGGCCGATTTTCAGGCGTTCTCTGGCGCCCGAGGAGCAGTAGTTTTCCGCCGGTTTTTGGTTGTGCCAGATTAGGTGTCCGAGTTCCGTATTGGGGATCAGCGTTCCATTGTAGAAAAGCGCTGTACCTAGTCCGGTTCCGATGGTGATCATCATTACCAGTCCCGATTTTCCTTTTCCGGCGCCGAAGCGCATTTCGGCGATACCTGCGGCGTCGGCGTCGTTGGTAGCGAACACGGGATTTCCGCAGGTATTTGCCAGCGTTTTTTCGATGCTGACGCCGATCCAGGCGGGATCTATATTAGCGGCCGAGTAGGCAACGCCGTTTTTGACGATGGCGGGGAAGCCACAGCCGACGACGCCTGAATACTTGAAAAACTGCATTACCTCGCAGCAAGCGCCGGCGAGCGCCTCCGGAGTGGAAGGATTGGGCGTGGGCACGCGGAACCGTTCGCCAAAAAGCATGCCGTTGTTGATGTCCACGAGTGCGCCTTTCACACCGGAGGCGCCCACGTCAATGCCAAGAATATGCTGCATAAGGTGAAAAGTGTTTTTACGTTTTTTGATGGTTATGTGTAGGTTATTGCGATTTTCAATGCGCTAGGTGCGCATTTGTGCGCAAAATTTGGCGTGCGCAGCCTACCGTGCGTCTGGATCAGGTACGGACGCGCTCGGATGAGTAGTTACTCACTATTCCGGAAGGATATCTTCCACCACTTCATCTTCTCCGGTTTCGCTTTCGAGCGCCTTTTGTTTGCGGCGTTCCAGCGAATTTTCGTGCATATCGAGGTATTCTTGTCTATTGCGGACGATATCTGCGGCCAGGAAGACGGCTTGTAGGAAAGAGCTTTCATCTGCTTCGCCTTTTCCGGCGATATCGTAGGCGGGGCCATGGTCTGGTGAGGTGCGCACGGCGGCAAGACCGGCGGTATAATTGACGCCGGCGCCGAAGGACAGCGTTTTGAAGGGCGCCAGTCCTTGGTCGTGGTACATTGCCAGGATACCGTCGAATTTTTTGTATTGTCCGGAGCCAAAGAAACCGTCGGCCGGGAAGGGGCCGAAAGCGAGTACCCCTTTTGCTTTTGCGTCTTCGATGGCGGGTCGGATCAGCTCGTTTTCTTCCTGGCCGATCACGCCATCGTCGCCGGCATGCGGGTTGAGGCCGAGTACGGCGATGGTGGGGCGTTGGATGCCGAGGTCAATTTTCAGCGTTTCTGCGAAAATGATCAGTTTGCGAAAGACTTTTTCGCGGGTGATGGCAGCGGCCACCTCTTTAATGGGCAGGTGGTTAGTTACGAGGCCGATGCGGAGCTCGTCGCTTACCATCAGCATCATAGATTCTTTTTCTTTGAGTGCGGCGGTGAGGTATTCGGTATGGCCTGTGTAACGGAATCCTGCCATTTGCATGGCTTTTTTGTGGATAGGGGCGGTGACCAGGGCATCGATCAGGCCTTTTTTGAGGTCTTGCACGGCGCGATCCAGTGCGGCGATTGCGCATTGTCCGCTCACATCCGTGGGTTTTCCGAGCGTAATATTTACATTATCCTGCCAGCAGTTGATGATATTGATTCGATCTGGTTGCGCTTCTTCGGGCGATTGGATAGAGGCAAACTGAACATTTTCCTCGGTGATAATATTTTTGTGGTAAGCGGCTACTTTGGTGCTGCCATAGAGCGCCACTTTGTATCGGACGGCGGGGTTTTTCAGGGCGAGCGCCTTGAGAATAATCTCCAGGCCGATGCCGTTGATATCGCCGCAGGTTACGCCGATGGTGATATTGTTCATAGCGTCAGGTCGTTTTTAGCAGGACGTCAGAGGGCGTTGCTGCGTTTTTTTAAAAATTGATATAATAAGCGGACGCCTACGCCTGCGCCCTCTTTGGGTCGGTAGCCGTTGGCCTGTCGGAGGTAGGCCATTCCGGCGATATCGAGGTGCAGCCAGGGGTAGTCTGTAAAATGTTCGAGGAATTTTCCGGCGGTGATCATACCCGCCAGCGGGGAGCCCAGGTTTCGCAGGTCGGCCACCGGGCTTTTGAGTTCTTCGCCGTATTCGCGCCAGAGGGGCATTTCCACCAAGCGTTCATAGGTATCCCAGCCGCAGGCTTCGAGGTCTTTTTTGACGGCTTCGGGCGCGACGCCCATATAGCAGATTGCCTGCGTTCCGAGCGCCCGCACGGCTGCGCCGGTGAGGGTTGCGAGGTCAATGACCAGTTCGGGGTTCAGTTTTTTAGCATAGTGCAGGGCATCGGCTAGGATCAGGCGGCCTTCCGCGTCCGTATTGACCACCTCCACCGTTTTACCGGAGTACATTCGGATCACATCGCCGGGCGCCAGGGCGCGCTCGCCGATTTTATTGTCGGTGGCGGGGATCAGTCCGATTACGTGGATTGGCAGGCGGTTGCGCGCGACGGCGCAGAGCGTGCCGATCACCGCGCCGGCGCCGGCCATGTCGCACTTCATCGTTTCCATACCTTCCGAGCTTTTCAGGCTCAGTCCGCCGGTATCATACACGATGCCTTTTCCGACGAGGACGATCGGGGCTTCGTTTTGAGCCGTTTCCGGTTTATATTCGAGGATACAAAACCGGGGCGGCGCTGTGCTGGCTTGATTGACGGCCAAAATGCCGCCCATGCGCAGCGTTTGTATTTGCTCTTTCCCGAGAATTTCCGTTGAAAACCCGTATCTTTCGCCGGCGGTGCGGGCAGCCTGCGCCAGGTCTTCGGCGGTAAAATGCGAATGCGGCTCATTGACCAGGTCGCGCGTCAGGAATACCGCTTCCAGGACATAGTTGAGTTCCGATACTTCTTCGGGGGAGAGGCCGGAAGCGCGCAGTTGAATTTGTTTGGGCGCAGCCTCCTTTTTATCCGGCTGACTAAAATGCCGGGTAAATTGGTAGCTGCCCAGCGCCATACCTTCGGCGAAGGCCAGCAATTGTCGGGATTGCGCGCCGGGCGACTCCAGGCTGACCGCCTCTACGTTGAACTGCCGGAGTTGCGCCGCTAACTCGGCGCCGGCCAGGCGGGCGTCTTCCAGCGCCTCGGCGGTACGCGGCTCCTGTTTTAGGATTCGGAACCACCAGACGCCTTCAGCGCGCGGCAGGTAAAACGATTTGATATCTGATTCGAGGGCGCGTTTCAGAAAAACGCGTTCGTCTGTGTTGAGCAGATCTTCGATACCGGCTGCTGCTGCAGCGTCAATCAGATAGATTCGATTTTGAAGTGGCGGAACGTCCGTTCCGGCATATACAAGCGTCGGTTGATTCACGATTTAGAGGATGCGTCGAAAAAACTAAAGGCAAAAAGGATGAGGTAATTGCTTCGTTTTTGGAGGAGCGCAAAGGTAGTGGTTTTTTAGCAGCTTTTAGTTCGGAATTTTCAGCGGATTAATGCTAATTTGTCAAAATTATTACTAACCTTTTTGTTTTTTT
>JAUMBL010000043.1:0-1674 GCA_032115775.1 Saprospiraceae bacterium
CGATTTGCTGTTCGTTTTTGTACAGTGCGGCCGTCACGGTTTCCAGTTTTTTGCCGCGCAATTCCCGGCGCACGCGGTAGCGGATTTCGCCGATGCTAAAGTCCAGTTCGAGCGACACCGGCGTTTTATTGTCGGCGAATGCCGAGCGGATCAGTTCTTTGTTATTGATTTCGTCTTTACCGTACAGGCAGTACAAGACGGCTTCGAAGATCGTTGATTTTCCCGCGCCGTTCCGGCCGATAATACCGACCAGGCCCTCGCGGAACTCGAGGTCCAGGGCGCCGTATTGCTTATAGTGTCGGAGGCGTAGCGTATGGAGGATCATTGGAAATATTTTTGGGCGAGTTGGGCGATTGCGGCGGCTGTTTCCGGCTCGTTTTTGTATTTTTTCTGGATAAAACCTTCAAACAATTGATCGAGGCTGTCAAAGGATTGGGCTTCGAAATCCTGATGGAGGCCTTTTTCGTGGCGGCTTCGGCGGCGGGGGATGAGTTGGAAGCAGTCCGGGAATATTTGGCGCAGGCGGTTAGCGCCGAGTTCGAGTGATTGCTCCGGGGTGATATCGAGCAGGTTGAGCGACAGGATGGCGTTGGCGGTGGGATTTGTTTCGGCGTACGCCTCCAGTTGTTCCCGGAGTTCGGTTATGGAAAAATCGCAGCAGTTTTGGACGTCCAGTTTCAGCCAGGGGCGGGTGGGAATCGCCTCAAAAGTTTGGGTACAGGCGCCGTCGGCGGTGATTTCCAGCAGGGTGAATCCTTTTTCCGTGCCTGCTTCGGTGTCGCTAAAGCGTTCGGTAGCGCCGCAATACCAGGCGTTGGGGTGCAGTTCGACCTTTTGGTAATTGTGCCAGTGTCCGAGGGCGACGTACTGGAAATCCTGGAGTTTGGTTTCGAAATCGGGCGGAAAGATCTGCTCGCCGTACTCCTCCATCAGATAGCGTTTGCCGAGGGAGGTATGCAGCATCAGCAGGTTGAAGCGGCCGTTTTGCGGGCGGAGTTGCTCTAGCGCTTCCGTCAGCCTTTGATTTTCATTGATATACGGAATGCCGTGGATGGCGAGGCCGTTCAATTCAAAGCATTCCCACTGATCGCCGAAGATGGGATACACGCAGGGGAGGCTGCGCAAGGCGCGCAAGATGGGGCTGTTAAAGGCCGTTTTCGGCGTTTCGTGGTTGCCTGCGATCACATAAAACGGAATACCGGCGTCGCACAGGCGGCGGAGTTGTTCCAGTCCCTGCGTGAGCGCGCGGTTGCCGGGCGTGGGTCGGTGGAAAAAATCGCCGGAATGGATCACGGCGTCGGGTCGGAGTTCCAGCGCCCGGTTGATTACGTGGGCGAAGGCGTTGTACACGTCTTGTTCACGCGCATTAACGCCCTCGTCGTTTACGACGTCGAAGGCGTGAAATCCCAGGTGGGTATCGGAGAGGTGGAGCAGGCGCATACGGGGGGAGGTTTTGCGGGCTCAAAGATAATTGTTTGGCAGGAAGCTTTTGATTTCGTTTTCTTCGAGCACTGCAAATGCGGTCAAAACCATTGTCTTTGCCAAGTGCCGCGTCCAGCAAATAGCGCATGAATATGGCGGCCCAATTTTTCCTTCTTCTGCGTTGCTCGGCGGTTACAATATCCCGTATTGCGCCCTTCTCGCGCCTTGATGAAGACAAAATTTGTCTCCCCA
>JAUMBL010000044.1:0-4186 GCA_032115775.1 Saprospiraceae bacterium
CCCTGCAACCCGGACAAACGGTGATCGAAGTGGATCCGCGCTACTTCCGGCCCGCCGAAGTGGATTTGCTCGTGGGCGACGCTTCCAAAGCTCGCCGGATTTTGGGCTGGGAACCCCGGCACAGCCTAAGCGACCTGATCCGGGAAATGGTGGCGGCAGATCTGCAACTTTACAGTCGGCAAAAATTCCTGCTCGACGGCGGATTCGAGGTCAAAACCCCGTTCGAATAATCCAACTATGCAGCCGCAACAGAAAATTTACATCGCAGGCCACCGCGGGATGGTCGGTTCGGCCATCTTGCGCAAACTACAATCAGAAGGCTTCGAACGCTTCGCCCTGGCGGACTCCCGCCAACTGGATCTGCGCAACCAAGCGGAAGTAAACCAATTCTTTCACCAGGAAAAACCGGACTGCGTGTTCCTGGCCGCCGCTAAAGTCGGCGGTATCCTGGCCAACGATACGTACCGGGCAGAATTTCTGTACGACAACCTCCTGATTGAAGCCAATATCATCCACGCCGCCTGGATGCACGGGGTGCAACAACTGATGTTCCTCGGTTCTTCGTGTATCTATCCCAAAATGGCGCCCCAGCCCCTGCGCGAAGAATATCTCCTCACGGGCCCCCTCGAACCCACCAACGAGCCCTACGCAATCGCTAAAATCGCCGGGATTAAATTGTGCGACGCTTATCGGCATCAATACGGCTGCCGCTTTATCTCGGTCATGCCGACGAATCTATATGGCCCGAACGATAACTACCACCCGCAAAACAGCCACGTCCTGCCCGCGCTCATCCGACGCTTTCATGAGGCAAAAAAAACAAAAGCGCCTTTCGTAACGATCTGGGGAACCGGGATGCCCCGGCGGGAATTTTTGCACGTGGACGACCTGGCAGACGCCTGTTTTTTCCTCATGGATCAATACAACGAACCCGGTCCCATCAATATCGGCGTGGGCGAAGATATCTCGATCCGCGAACTGGCAACGCTCGTCCGCGAAATCGTGGGGTATGACGGCGAAATCCGACACGACCTGGACAAACCGGACGGGACGCCCCGCAAACTGATGGATGTCGAAAAACTGAACACGCTGGGCTGGAAAGCGCGTATCCCCCTGGAGGAGGGTATCCGCCAAGTGTACGCTTCCGTCAAAGACACCTTATAGATTGTCTCCCCAATCCCCCAAAAAAACGGTACTCCTGGTAGCCAATCTGGCGCGTACGGTCTATCAGCACCGACGTCCACTATTAAACGCCCTCCACGCCGCCGGGTTTCGGGTGATCCTGGCCGCCCCACCCGATTCCGCCGCACAAAACGCGCTGCTTTCTGCAGGCGCCGAATACCGGCCGCTGCAGCATTTTAAACGCAACGGCAACAACCCCTGGCAGCAAGGTCGCGCCCTGCTGGAGTTGCGCCTCGTGTTTCACCGCTGCAAACCCGATTTGATAATACCCATTGGGGTACAGGCAATCACCTTAAGCAACCTGGCCGGCGCCGGAATCGGCGCCAAATCCGTCAATCTGCTTACAGGCATGGGCTATGCTTTTCTGCACCGCAGCCCCCTCGCCGCCGTAGCGCGCCTGCTGCTACGCATCGCGCTGCAATATGCCGATACCGTTGTTTTTGAAAACCCGGACGATCTGCGCTGGATGCTCGATCGCCGCTGGGTGCCCGCCCGGAAAACCGCGCTGATCGCCGGCAGCGGCGTTGACCTGGATCATTTTTCGCCGAAACCCGAGCCGGACAACCCGGCCGACAAGGTCATATTTACCTTTATCGGTCGGCTGCTGTACGACAAAGGCCTGCGGGAATTTGCGCAGGCGGCTATCCAGGTCAAAAAACAATACCCAAACGCAATCTTCCGCATCGCAGGCGCCCCGGATCCGGCCAATCCGACGAACGTTCGGGATACGGACTGGCACGATTGGCTGTGCGCCGGTGCCCTGGAGTACGCAGGCGCCCTGGAGGACGTCCGCCCGCTGATTGCCGCATCGGACTGGATAGTGCTGCCCTCCTACCGCGAGGGGATCCCGCGCGTGCTGCTGGAGGCGATGGCGATGGAAAAACCCCTGATCACCACCCCTGCGGCCGGCTGCCGGGAAACGGTGGAGGAAGGCAAAAATGGTTTTCTGACGCCTGCCGGAGACGCCGGCGCCCTCGCAAACGTGTTTGTCCGATGCCTCCACATTCAACCGGAAACGCGGCGCGCCATGGGGCGCTATAGCAGAAAAATAGCTGCGGACAGCTTTGAGGAAAGTATGGTCAATGCTCGGTTGATCGCAATTCTACAGCAATACAGCCCGGCAGAACGCCGTCCATAAGCAGGCGCAAGCGCCGCATACCGAACAAAAAGGCATGTTGGCAGAAAATTACAGACAGACACACCGCACCACCAACGATATCGTTACCTTTGAACCCTTCTTAAAAGCGCATCACACCATGGCAACAAAACAGCAAAATACTTACGTAGCCATTATGGCCGGCGGCGTTGGAAGCCGCTTTTGGCCCGGAAGCCGGGAAAGTCGGCCCAAACAATTTCTCGATATGACCGGCGTCGGCAAAAGCCTGCTCCGGCTAACCTTTGAGCGATTCCTCCATCTGTGTCCAGCCGATCATATTTTTATCGTCACGAATGCCGCTTATCGGGATTTAGTGCGGGAACAAATCCCGGAAATCAGCGACCAGCAAATCCTCGGCGAACCTTCGCGGAACAACACAGCGCCTTGTATTGCCTATTCCGCCCTCAAAATAGCCACAAAAGACCCGGAGGCCGTCATGGTCGTCGCACCTTCCGACCATATCGTGTTGCAAGAGACCGAATTTATCCGGAACATCCAAATCGCGGCAGATTTTTGCCAAACAAACGACGCCCTACTCACCCTCGGCATCAAACCGTCTAGGCCCGACACAGGCTACGGCTATATTCAATTCGGCGAATCCGCCGGCGAAGCGGTGCGCAAAGTGATCCGCTTTACCGAAAAACCCCAACGCGAAGACGCCGAACGCTTCGTCGAATCGGGCGCTTACCTGTGGAATGCCGGCATCTTTATCTGGAACGTAGCCGCCATCCTCCGAGCCTACGAAATCCTGGCGCCCGAAATTTTCCACATCCTGGGCGCAGGAAAAGGCAAATATAATACCCCGGACGAACAAGCATTCCTCCTTGCCGCATATCCAACAACCCCCGATATTTCCGTTGACTTCGCCATTCTCGAAAAAGCCGAGAACGTCTATACCATCCCCTCCGATTTCGGCTGGTCGGACCTCGGCACCTGGGCAAGCCTACACGCAGAATGCCCCCAGGATGAGCATCAAAACGTGATTCAAAGCGATACCGTGTTGGCGCTGGATATCCAAAACTGCCTCGTGCGCACGCCCAAAGGCAAACTGGTCGTGCTCAAAGGCTTGGATGACTATATCGTGGTGGATGAAGGCGACGTCCTCCTAGTCTATCCCAAATCGCAAGAGCAGGAAATCAAACAGGTCACCACCCTGGTGAAAAACCGCTTTGGCGCTCAATTTTTGTGAAAATTTTGACCCGGACTCCCCGAAAAGCAAAATAAATCCTTAAAATAATTTTTAAATATCCAAAAATCCTTACTTTAGCGGCGCAGTTTATTTTTAATCCGCTTTTAATCAGTCTTACCGTATTTGTTTGATCCCGGTGTGATTAATCCAAATTTAAAAACAGCACCGGATGTTTCGTACTTCAGCAGTTTCCGTCCACCCCGAGATTCAAGATGGCGCTCCCGTATTCAGCGGCACCCGTATCCGTGTAGAGACATTTATGGACTTCCTCCGTATCGGGGTAAGCGTAAATGATTTTCTCAACGAGTTTCCTTCCATCACGCGCGACCAAGCGCAGGAGGTGTACAATCTTGTGTCTCAGAAATATACTTTGGAGCAAATTCAATCTATGGCTGCAGAGCCAGATCTGCGCGCACCCCTTTCGCAGCGCGTTCCTGCTGCTGCCGGCAGCCGACTTTGGTAAAAAAGCGCCCGCTCCACGCAAAAAAGCGCGTATCCGGAAATTCAGGTGAATTTCCGGATACGCGCTTTTTTTGTAACTACTTAGCCGGTCGCGTCTGAGACAAAAAAGGATCCATTTTTTGCCAGACGAAGCGATTTTTTGCAGGCCGTAGCAGCGCTACGGTCAAAAAAAATTGCGAAGTATGGCGGAAAATGGG
>JAUMBL010000045.1:0-13741 GCA_032115775.1 Saprospiraceae bacterium
GACAATGTGCCGCTGAAACCGAAGCGCTACCTCTCCGTGTCTGTGGACGGCGTGGAGGCGGGCGATTTTACGATGGTCTATGGTTTCCCGGGCCGTACCTCCGAGTATCTTCCCGCCGCCGCCGTACAGCAGACGGCTGAATCGCTCAACCCCGCGCGGGTGTCGGTGCGCGACCGCGCGCTGAAAATCCTGGATGGCTTTATGCGGCAGGATTTGGACGTGAAAATCGCGTACGTCGCCAAATACGCCTCTATCGCAAATTCCTGGAAAAAATGGCTGGGCGAAATGCAAGGCCTTAAAACGTATGGCGCACTCGAAAAAAAGCAGCAGTATGAAGCGGAATTTACACGCCGAATTCAGCAAAACCCGGACTTGAACTATCGCTATGGCAATTTATTACCTCGCCTGAATGCCCTGCACCGGGAAATCGAACCTTACGCGCTCGCCCGGGATTATTACCTCGAGGTGTTTGTGCGCAATTCGGAAATTATGTCGCTCGCCGCGCGACTCGATAAGTGGGCAAAATCGTACAGCCCGGAAAACTCCGCAGCCTTTATCAAAGGGCTGCCGGAGCAGCGCGGCGCCTTAGAGGCTTTTTACAAAGACTACCGCCCGGCTGTGGATCAGGCCGTGTTGGCTGCCCTGCTAGAGCTTTTTGCCGAAAAAGCGTCCGCCTCCGGGGGCGCCGACGCGGTAAAATCCTATGCTGAAGCCCATGGCGGTTACGCTGGCGCAGCGGCGCATATTTTTTCCAACAGTGCGCCGGCCGACAAAGACCGCATGCTTGCGCTGCTGAACCAAGAGCCGGCTACCCTGGCAGCATCCTTGAACAGCGACCCCGCGCTCGCGCTGTGGCGCGCAGCGACTGCAGCCTACCAGAGCGCGGTGGAACCCAAATACACCGAATTACAACCGCAGATCAACCTGCTGCAACGACAGTATATGGCGGCTCAAATGGTTGTTTTCAAGGAGAAACGCTTTTTTCCGGACGCCAACAGCACGCTCCGACTTACCTACGGACAGGTGCGCGGTTATTCCCCCCGCGATGCGGTGATCTATGATTATCGAACCTACCTGGACGGCGTCGTTGAAAAATATGTGCCCGGCGACTATGAGTTCGATGTGCCGGCAAAACTCCTCGAATTGTGGAAGAATAAAGATTTCGGCGCTTATGCCGACAAAACCGGGCGTATGCCGGTCGCTTTTCTCGGCTCCAACCACACCACCGGCGGCAACTCCGGCAGTCCGGCGCTCGACGCCAACGGCAACCTGATCGGACTGAATTTTGATCGCGTCTGGGAAGGCACGATGAGCGACCTGTATTACGATCCCGCGATCTGTAGAAATATCATGGTGGATATCCGGTATGTGTTGTTCGTGGTGGATAAGTTCGCCGGCGCCCCACACTTGGTCAAAGAAATGAATCTCGTACACAGCCCAAAGTCAAAAAAATCCAAAAAACGTCGCCATGCATCTCAGTGAGATTCTCACCCACCTGGGAGAAGACCGCCAGGATTATTTCAATGCCGTCGCACCGCCGATCATACAGACGAGTAACTTCGTTTTTTCCGACCTAAAAGCCTTCCGCGCCGCTTTTTCGGACGAGCTCACGCACCATGTCTATTCCAGGGGCAACAACCCGACGGTGGATATTCTGCGCAAAAAATTGGCCGCCCTGGAAGGCACGGAAGACTGCCTCGTGTTCGCCAGCGGCGCCGGCGCGATTGCAGCCGCCGTGATTGGAAACGTGGCGGCCGGCGATCACGTCATCTGTCAGCAAGGGCCGTATTCCTGGACTTCCGCGCTGCTGAAAAAACTGCTGGCGCGATTCGGCGTAGAGTATACTTTTGTAAATGCATCCGACCTCGAGGCGGTGGAAGGCGCCCGAAAACCCAATACAAAAGTGCTGTATTTGGAAAGCCCGAATACTTTTACGTTTGAATGTCAGGATTTAGCCGCTTGCGCTGCTTGGGCAAAGGCGCATGGGATCGTCACGATGATTGACAACTCTTACAGCTCGCCGATTTATCAGAACCCGGCGGCTTTTGGCATTGACATCGTACTGCACTCGGGCACCAAGTATATCAACGGCCATTCTGATGTGGTGGTGGGGGTGTTATGCGCCGGTCACGCCATGGTGCGGAAAATATTCGAATCCGAGTTAATGACCCTGGGCGGTATCCTCAGTCCGAACGACGCCGCGCTGGTCTTGCGGGGATTGCGCACCCTGCCGCTGCGGGTGGAGCGCAGCAGCCGAAGCGCGGTCACGCTAATTGAGCGCTTGGAGCAGCATCCAAAAGTGGAAAAAATCTGGTATCCGTTTCATCCCGATTTTCCACAATTGGAATTGGCCAAACGGCAAATGCGGGGTTGCGGCGGCTTGTTTTCGGTGCAATTTAAAGCGCGTTCTATGGAAGACATGGAGGCTTTTGTCCATCGTTTGAGGCGTTTTTTAATGGCGGTTAGCTGGGGCGGACATGAATCGCTGATTATTCCGATGGTTGGATTTTACGGCGTTCCCGAACGGGAAAATCCGTCTGCCCATTGGTCTTTTTGTCGTTTTTACATTGGACTGGAGGATCCGGATTGGCTCTGGGAGGATTTGGAACAAGCGCTGGAAACGCTTTAACAAAACAATTTCGCGTCTCTCCGGTTTAATACTGTGTTTCGATCATTGTCGAGCCTGCCTGTCTTGCGGCATGTCGGATGCGACAGCGGATCCTAAGTTATTCTCGGATGACATCAACCTGTACTTCCTCTGACCTGCGGACGCTTATTTGTCCGCCCATGAAAAAAAACAAAAACTTTGCCGTATTTCGAACGATTGAGGCGGCCGGGAGAGATTGGGATGCTGCTGCGCCCACGCACAACTGCTTTCTCCAACGTCCTTATCTGGCTATACTGGAGGCCTACCCGCCCATGGGTATGCGCTTTGCCTATCTTGTTTTCTACAAAGAGGCCAGGCCTGTGGGCGTGGCGGTCTGTCAGATTCAGCACTTCAATGCAGGCGAAAATATCCAAAATCTGGCAGAAAGTGCGGCAAATCACTGTTTTTTTACCCGATTAAACGCGTGGTTCAAGCGCTGGGTGGCTGCTAAGGCTTCCGCAGACTTGCTGGTTTGCGGCAACCTGCTATTGTCCGGCGAGTACGGTTATTATTTCAACCCGCAAGCGGTCGCGGCGCAAGAGATCCCTTCGATGCTGGAGGATGCCTGGCGGGAAGTAATCCGATTGATGGAAAGCGACCGGCTCAGAGTACCGTTTGTCCTCCTTAAGGACGTACACGTCCAACGCCCGGCCATCGCAAGCGATCTAGTACCTAAAGGTTTTTTCGAGTTTGAAATTCAGCCTTGTATGCAAATGGCATTGTCCTTCGAGGATTTTGATGCATACCTGGCCGCCATGTCCACCAAATACCGAACCCGTGCTAAGCGGGCGTTTAAAAAAGCGATCGGGATTGAAAAAAAGGAATTGAGTCTGTCGGATATTCAGCGTGAAAGCCGGGTAATCTTCCAACTGTATTCCGAGATCGCGCAAAACGCCGGTTTTAACATGGTGCAGCTCAACCCGGGTTACCTGATTGCCCTCAAACGGGAACTGGGGGCGCAGTTCCGTATGTTTGCCTATTATGAGCAGGAAAAACTGATCGCTTTTTATACGCTGATTCGCAACGGCAGCGAAATGGAAGCCCACTTCTTGGGTTACGATCGCGCGTTGAACCACGATCGGCAGCTGTATCTGAATATTTTATACGATATTATCCGGTTTTCCATCGAATCGGGCGCGCATTCGATCAATTTTTCGCGCACGGCATTGGAGATCAAAAGCTCCGTCGGCGCCGAACCGCTCCAGTTGTTCTGTTATCTTCGGCACGAAAATCCGCTCAAGAACCGCGTAACCGGGCGGCTTGTGGACTATCTGAACCCGGTGGAGGTCTGGCGCCAACGCCACCCCTTCAAATCCGGCGAAGAGCAGGAGGATTAGCGCTGTGTCCAGTGGCGGATAATTGATTCGCGGTCGATTGTTCTCCGATTCAATTCGATGAAAAACGCGCACCGCTACATCCTGATGTTCCGATCTGGCAGGGTACAATACAAAATGCATCCAATCAGCGGCGCCACCGAAATGGCGACTACCCAGATAATTTTGTTGGTTTTGTCCAGGAGCTCGTCTGTAAGTACGCGATAGAGCGTGTACACCCAAAACAGGGTAGAAAGGAGCAAAAGAACCAGGAAGGGCAGAAATAGACGGTTCACTTCGAGCATAACTTGATAATTTCGCTGTTGAAACGGCAGGCTCGTTGCCGAGCCTGCCCGGGGTTACATTTCCGCCGGCATCCCGCTGAATCGGAGCGGACTTTGAGGTTATTCAAAAACTGCCGGGGCTGTTGAGAATCGCAGGTACAAAAGTAGCCCTGCCTCCCTGCGGCTTGCAAGGACATTTTTGCGCAAACGCGCAGGGTGAAATGAGCGCCAATCTGTGCGATTTATTAAGTCAAAGTACTAAAAATCAATGTATTAATATTTTTTATTGGAATTTATTCGGTCGCGGTTTCCGAAAAAAAGGACTACTATTCCGGTGCAGAACCTGGAAAACGCACAAACCGCCGGCGATTCCGCGCGTAAAAACGCCCGAACCGGTTGGCGGCTTTTTAACACGTTTCACGTATCTTTGCGGGTCGAAAACAAAATAGCACAACTATCCAATCGGCTAAAACAATACAAATATAATATAACGATATGTTTGAAAGCCTGAGCGAGCGCCTGGAGTCGGCGTTCAAAGTACTGAGCGGGAACAACCGGATTACCGAATTGAACGTGGCGGAGAGCGTCAAGGAAATCCGGCGCGCGCTGGTTGCCGCCGACGTGAACTACAAAATCGCCAAGGATTTCACCGATCGGGTGAAGGACAAGGCGCTGGGCGTAGAAAACGTGCTCAAGAATGTCAATCCCGGGCAGCTCATGGTCAAGATTGTGCAGGATGAGCTGACTGCGCTCATGGGCGGCCAATCTGCGGGAATTAATGTAAAAGGCAGCCCGGCGATTGTGCTGATAGCCGGCCTACAAGGCTCGGGTAAAACGACCTTTTCCGGAAAATTAGCCCGATATCTCAAGGAAAATCGCAAGCTATCCCCCTTGCTGGTTGCTTGCGACGTGTATCGCCCCGCGGCCATCACCCAGCTGACGGTTTTGGGCGACAGTATCGGCGTGGAAGTGTACAAAGAACCGGAAAATAAGAATCCACTGGAAATTGCGCAAAATGCCCTGAAGCACGCCAAAGCAAAAGGCTTTAACGTGCTGATCGTGGATACCGCCGGCCGATTGGCTGTGGACGAGGCCATGATGGACGAGGTCGCGCGCCTAAAAAGCGCCCTGCAACCTTCTGAAACGCTGTTTGTGGTGGACGCAATGACTGGTCAGGATGCGGTCAATACCGCCGAAGCCTTTCATGCCCGGATAAACTTTGACGGCGTCGTGCTGACCAAACTCGACGGGGATACCCGGGGTGGGGCCGCGCTTTCTATTAAATATACCGTTGGCAAACCGATCAAGTTTGTCTCTCAAGGAGAAAAATTGGAAGCGCTGGACGTTTTTCACCCCGACCGGATGGCGCAGCGCATACTCGGTATGGGCGATATCGTATCGCTGGTTGAGAAAGCGCAAATGGAGTTTGACGAAGAGGACGCCAAGCGCATGGAGAAACGGATCAAACAAAACAAGTTTGATTTCAACGACTTCCTCGGCCAAATGCAGCAGATTAAAAAAATGGGCGACTTAAAGACCCTCCTCGGGATGATTCCGGGTATGAATAAGGCGCTGAAAGACATACAAATTGACGATCGCGCGCTGGTGCGGGTCGAGGCGGTCATTCAAAGTATGACGCCGGAAGAACGAAAAAATCCGGATTTGATCAACATCAGCCGGAAAAAGCGGATCGCGCGGGGATGCGGCCAGTCGCTGGATCAAATCAACGCCTTCGTGAAAAATTTTGACGATATGCGCAAAATGATGCACCAGATGGTCAATTCGCCCATGGGCAAAATGGGGGGAATGCAACCCGGCGGCGGGCGAATGCCGGCGCCGAAAGGAGGATATGGCAAGTTTAAAAGATAGTATGGCGTATTTTCTAAGAAAATCCTAATCCTGATTTCTGGTATATCATCAGATTTACGCGTTCATTTGTATATTAATTTTAATGCCATGTCTCATGCGTAAGTCCAATTTACTATATCGTTTTTTTGCCGGTCTCTTATTTTCCGCGCTATTTTTTGTTTCCTGCCAGAAAGATCCGGTTGCTCCGCCGCCGCAGACGGCCGATTACGCCGCAACGGTCGCTATTAAGTGGTTCGAACAGTTCCGTGCGCTCACCCGGGTTTGTCCGGGATTTACGCCGCCGGTAGCTGCCCGCGCGTTCGGGTACGCCGGGGTTGCTTTGTATGAATCAGTCGTGCCCGGGATGCCGCTGCATCACTCTATGGAGGGTCGACTCAGCCAGCTCGCCACGCTTCCGGAGGCGGATCCGCGGCAGCCGTATCACTGGCCGACGGCTGCTAATGCCGCCATGGCAGAAATTGCGCAACTTTTTTACGCCAATATGCCGCAGGCCGCGTATTCCCAGGTTATTGACCTGGAGGTCACTCTGCGCTTCGAAATCGAGCAAGGAATAGACGGCGAAACACTCCTGCGCTCGCGCGAGTTTGGAAAAGCGATTGCAGACGCGGTGTATGAATGGTCGAAAACAGACGGCGGTCACCAAGGCTACCTGACGAATTTTCCGCAGAGTTATACCGAGCCAACCGGCCCGGGTTTTTGGAAGCCTACCCCGCCCGCTTTCCAACGCGCGTTACAGCCTTACTGGGGCGGCAACCGAGCCTTCGTGCCGGGCGCTATCGCAGGTACACAACCGCCGCCGCCGCCGCCATACGCTACAGAGACAAATTCCGTGTTCTACCAACAGGCCATGGAGGTATATCAGGCCGATCAAAACCTGACGCCGGAACAGGAGCGCATCGCCAAATTTTGGAGTGACGATCCGGGCGTCGGCGGCACGCCGCCGGGGCACAGTATCAGCATCGCCACACAGGTACTGCAAAACGAACAAGCTAGTTTGGCGCTGGCGGCGGAAACGTACGCTAAGGTCGGTATCGCCCTGGCCGATGCGTTTATTTCCTGCTGGAAATGTAAATATGATTTTAACCTGATGCGACCGGTTACCTATATCCGGGAGCAGATTGACCAGAACTGGCTGCCGCTGCTGAATACGCCGCCTTTCCCCGAATACACCTCCGGCCATTCCGTGCAATCGAGCGCTACCGCCGCAGTACTCACCAACCTGTTCGGCGCGCAATATGCGTTCACGGACTACACGCACGAACTGCGCGTAGATATTGATGGATCGCCGCGTTCTTATAATTCATTTATAGACATGGCCGCCGAGGCCGCCGTTTCCAGACTATACGGCGGTATTCATTTCCGCGATGGGATTGATAGCGGCGTAGCGCAGGGCATTAAAATAGGCGAAGCTGTAAATAGCCTAGCTATTCACAAATAAGCGTGAATCAGAAAAAGTAAAAAAATCAGGGGGTGTGTCACAAGTATTTCGCCGCCGGAGGCGGCGAAATAAAATAATGTTTGGTCGCCTATTTTTTTGATTTTTTATAAAAAAATAGGCGACCAAACAAAATATTTTTTTTTAGACAGGTCGTTCACGGACTTATGATACACCCTCTAAAAAATTAGCGTACCGGTGCAGCCCCGTTCACGCAGATAATATATCGCGGGAAGACTCTTGCCTTGATGGTAAACTGCTGATTGTATTGCTGTCCGTTCAGTTTGATGGCTTCTATCAGCGCATCGCCCTGCTTGAACAACCAAACATGGCCGGAAGCCGACACCTGCGTAATGGTTGCGCCCGGCGGAATGGAGGCGTAGAATTTACTCGCACCGGTGTAGTCCACCCAGTGCATGTCTAGGGAAACATCGGTGGTGTTTTGAGCGGTAAACGAAACCTGCTGGCCGCCGCTTTCGGAAGACGCATCCTGGTATTCTAAATCGTCGAGGGGGATGCCGCCAAGATTCGGCAGCGCAAATGTGCTATAACCGTCACCGCCATACATGTTGCTGATCACATTAAATAAGGGGCGGTTTTGGTTGACGTTTAGCGTCTTGCCATCGCAGAATGACCAGTTTTTGGGGGCAAAAGTTCCAGCAAAAAGCCGGATTTCCCCTGTGAAACCTTCCTGTGCCGCCATGGAAAGGGCACAAGCGAACAACAAAAAGAACAACGTAGTTTTCTTCATAATTTTTAGTTTAGGTAAATGAGAAGAAGTGTGTTAAAACAACTGCTTTAGGACTGCATCAGCATGCTTCGAAAAGTAAAAATTGCGCCTGTTTTTGCTTTTGGCTGAAGATACGGAAACCGCTCTTTCAAGCAGCGCGGTAAATATATTGTACTTTGTATATTTTGTATTTATTTTTTATTAAAATTTTCTGAAATTCTTATCGGCTCATCAAGGATCGCCGTCCAGATGCTCAGCCGGTATTTATCCAGGCGCGTCCAAATTGGTCTGATCACGCCGGCATGCGCCGAAATATGGTTGTAATCGCCGAAAAATACAAACGAATTGGGATTGAAGGGTGTCTGACTAATTTTTACATTCTCGAAGCTGGCGCCGCCGTCGCGACTGACGGCGAGATACACGTCGGTTTGCTGATCCGAGTGGTGTCGGCGGTCGTAAAAGACGATATAGATATAACCGGTTGTTTGGTCAATGGCGGGCCAGCACAGGAATTGTTGCCGGCCTTTGCGGTCGTTGTTTACGCGGAGTGGGTTTGACCAGCTTTGGCCGCCATCCGTGCTTTTGATCAGCCAGATATCGGTATCTTGATCGCCATGCCGCTGATCGCTCCAGTTGATATACAGGGCGCCGCGGTGCGGACTGTTGGATATATCTGAAACCAGCACGGGCATCCCGTTGCAGCGCTGAAGTCCGGGAATGGCGATATCCCAGCCTCCCGGTTGATCGGTAGCGATAATATCCTGCTCGAGCCAGGTTTTGCCGCCGTCCAGCGAACGGTCAAACCATATTTTTTCATTCCAGGCCCAGGCCACGTAGCATTCTCCGTTGGGGCCGAATGCCGGCACGGCGCCCTCGGTAGTTCCGTCGCTGTCTATACAATCGCCTTCAAATTGGCTGATGGCAACGGCATCGCTCCAGGTGCTGCCGCCATCGGCGCTTTGCGAGAACAAGATGCGGCTGTGGTCGTTCAGCAAGTCTTTGCTGCCATAGCGATCGAACTCCGTCCAGGAACACAAGAGACGGCCGGTCTTTGGGTCGGCGACCAGCCATTGTTTGTCCTGGTCTTTCGGATGTCGGAATCCGGTGAAACTGCCGTCGTTGTATGTTTTTCCACCGTCCGTACTTTTTTGGACGACGATCCGATCCAGCAGCGACGGGCTGTTCCAGCCTTTTTTATCCGGGTCGCTGAGGTGCGCGAAATAAAAATTGCCCGACCAGTCGGCCAACACGACCGGATCGCCGTAAACGCCGAAAGAAGACTGAAGTTGCCCGTTTTGCCAGCTCAGGCCGCCGTCTTCGCTCCAGTAGTACCGATCCAGAATTGCTCCGGCGGCAATTTGCTTCGGGTTGGCGGGATTGACGCAGATACTTGGCTCGCACGGGCCGTACGACCTTTTTTTGTCGCTGCTGTCTATCTGCACATTGAGAAATCTGTTTTCTGACACAGATCTTTTTTGGGCGGCTGCGCAGGCTGAAAAAATGGCGCCAACGGCCAGCCCGAGGGCGATTTTCCAAAATAATTTGCAATTCCACATTTTAGTACGATTTTCGGCCCCAAATTAAACGGTTTTTGCGAAGTCGGCATCAGAATTATTCCAGGCTCCGGCAAAACACAATTATAAAACTATGTTCGATTGCAGCGTCACCCTGAAATCAGGTAAAGAAGAGCCGGTACTTCGTTTTCACCCTTGGGTGTTTTCCGGCGCCATTGCGCGCGTATCGGGGAACGCCACGGACGGCGCCATTGCCGGCGTTTTTGATCGCCAAGGCCGCTTATTGGGCGTCGGCCATTTTCATCAGGGCAGCATTGCGGTGCGTATTCTGCATTTTGGCGAGGCTGATTTGCGAAGCGCTGCATTTTGGGAGCAAAAATTGCGTTTGTGTCAGGCGGTGCGCCGCCGCGTCGGACTACCGGCGCCGGACACGGACTGCTACCGGTTGGCGCACGGCGAAGGCGATGGACTTTCGGGACTTATTATTGATATCTACGGCCAGACGGCGGTGATGCAATGCCACAGCATCGGCATGCACCTGCAGCGCCAGATCATTGCCGAAGCCCTTATTTCTGTGTTCGAAGGCGCTATAAAGGCGGTGTACGACAGAAGTGCCGAGGCGCTGCCGCCACAGTACGCGGCCGGCATGACCAACGGAATGTTGCTGCACCAGCCGGATGCGGCGAGCGAATCGAGTGTGGTGAAAGAAAACGGCGTGCAATTTTGGGTAAACTGGGCACAGGGCCAAAAAACCGGTTTTTTCCTCGATCAGCGGGATAATCGCGCGCTGATCGGCCGCTTAGCGGTCGGGAAAACTGTCCTGAATACATTTTGTTATACAGGCGGTTTTTCTGCGTACGCGCTTAAACAGGGCGCTTCGATGGTTCATTCCGTGGACGTTTCCGGTCGGGCGATGGAACTGACCAACGAAAATATGGCCTTGAACGCGCCGTATCCGGGCGTTCACGAGGCTTACACGGAGGATACCCTTCGTTTTTTGAAACAATCCGACCAAGGCTACGATTTGGTCATCGTCGATCCGCCTGCGTACGCTAAAAGTATCGAAAAGCGCCACAACGCCGTGCAAGGTTATAAGCGATTGAACGCTGCCGCGTTTGCCCGGGTGAATCCCGGCGGGTTATTGGCGACTTTTTCCTGCTCGCAAGTCGTGGATCGGCAGTTGTTCTACAACACCGTGGTAGCGGCCGCCTTGGAATCCGGACGGAAGGCGCGCGTTTTGTATCATTTAACCCAAGGGCCCGATCACCCGGTCAGCCTTTTCCATCCGGAGGGTGCCTATTTGAAAGGGCTGGTTTTGTTTGTCGAGTAAGTCAAGCACAGGTTTTTTTGCGCGGTGCGAACATATTATGGCAAAAATTGCGTTTTTTTTAACTACTTAGCCGGCTCGCTGTCTGGCTCCAAAAGTCCCATTTTCCGCTATAATGCGCAGTTTTTTTGAGGGTGTATCATAAATCCGTGAGAGACATGTTAAGCGAAAAAATATTTTGTTTGGTTGCTTTTTTTTTGATTTTTTTTAGAAAAAATCAAAAAAAAAGCAACCAAACATTATTTTATTTCGCCGCCGGAGGCGGCGAAATACTTGTGACACCCCCCGCAAAAAATCGCTTCGTCTGGCAAAAAATGGATCCTTTTTTGTCTCAGACGCGACCGGCTAAGTAGTTTCCGTTTTTTTAAAAAACTCGTATCAATATGGCAACGCAACAACCCGACGGCTACAATGGCGGCAGCGGCACAATCATGGGCAAACAACTTCTAATGCTCGCCCTAATGGTGGGTTTTGGTATTGTAGCCTATCAAACATTTTTCGCTGACGGCGGCTTTTCCAATCCATTCGGCGGCGGGAAGGAGATGCGGCTGACGTACATGCCCTCCGATTTCAAACCGACACTGGATGAAGAGGCTACTCTGCGGATATTATCCAGCCCCGAACAATACCGAAGGGAATTTGACGATTTGGTTTACAACTTCAATCTGTCTTTGTTGTACCATGTGGGCAATCGGATGGGGCTTCCCGACAGCCTGAAGCGGCAACTGGAGCCGGCTTATCAAAAACACCACGAATATTTGAAGGATTTGTATTACGCTGATTTCGTAGCGCTCAAGGATACGACCGGTTCTATGTACGAAACATGGTATAATGACAATGCCAACCAGGCGGTGCAGGTTTTTAACGAAGTGGCGGGTAAGTACACCTGCTTCTTCGTGACCCAAATATTGGCGACATTGATCAAAACAGATGGTGGCAAACTGCTGGCCAAAGGCAAAAAAGTGGATACGCCTTGCGGGATTGCTATCCAGGAAGGGCTTCGCCCGATGGTCGAAAGGTTGCAAAAAAAGGCCGCCATTTACGATTTCAGCGCATCAAGAGGGTTTTTAAAGGAGCGGGTACGCAAAGGAATTGCAGAATTGGCAACCTACGAGCTGCGTAGCCGGCTCGGGATTGATCGGACGCTCCAGTACAAAATATTCGGGTTTTCCGTGTCGGAGACGAATATCCAGGTGGAAGCGATCAGCGTCATCAAAGCCGGGTTTAAACTCGACCAGTATTTTGACATTACGATGAATCCCAATAAAAAAATCGTGTACGTGACCCTACCGGAGCCGCAAATCGTATCGCATGAAGTATATCCGCGTGTGGATAAGTTGGATGTCGGTTTTCTCTCGGGCATTGATAAAGAGGAAATGAATACGAATTTCAACGAACTCCGCCGGCAGTTCCGGCAGGATGCCTTGGAACAAGAGCAAATTTTGGACAAAGCACGGATGCGCGCCGACTCGGTCATGCAGTTGCTGCTCGGTCCGACTGTAAAAGGGATGGGGCGCAATTATACCCTGGAGCTGCGTTATCGGGGAATGCCGGAGGTCATGGACGCGGACGAGCGCCGCCGCCGCGGGCTGAGCGGAGAGGGCGCTTCCGAGATGAATGCCGGCGAACGTCCGCGGCCGCTGCCGCAGTGAAACGGTTCTGCGGCTACGCTTATTTTTTGGCTGGAACCAGCGGGTCATTTTTGCGCAACACCTCGCGGGCTTTTTCAATGGCCGGATCGTCGGCGTTGAGTGCGCGGTAGAAACCCTCATCTTGGAATAGCAATTTGCCGATGCGCGCTTTGAGTTCTTGTCGCAAGGCATTTTGGCAGCGGCGCCAGGCGCTTTCGTCCCAGGAAATCCCTTCCGATTGCAGGTTTTTCCGCAGCAGTTCCAGATCGGCGTTCGTCGGTTGGAAATACTGAAGAAAATCTTCCAATTTTTTAGGCCTGTTTTTTTGCGGTTGCTTGTCCAGCCATTGCGCGGCAAAAATCGGGAGGTGTTGCCGTGCCTCGAAGAATAGGTTATTGGCAAACGAGGTATCCAGCGGGATAAAGATGTCGGGAGTGATCCCGCCTCCGGCGAACACCACGCGACCCATGCCGGTATAGTACCGGGTCGTATCGTCAAAATGGATCTTGCTGGAATCCGCCAGCTCGCCTTGCTGCAGCCTGCGATTCGTTTCGTCTGCATATTCAGGGTCGTTGCGGCGGTAGGCGCGCTGGATACTGCGACCGCTGGGCGTGTAATACCTCGACACGGTAAGGCGCAGCGCACCGCCATCGCTGAGCGGGTACTGTTCTTGTACCAAGCCTTTGCCGAAGCTGCGGCGGCCAATCAGCCAGCCGCGGTCGTGATCTTGGATGGCGCCGGCGATAATTTCACTGGCAGAGGCGGAGCCTTCGTCAATCAGCACCGCCACTTTGTCAATATCGAATTGTGCGCGTCCGGTGCTTTTATAATCATAGCGTTCTTCCGTTCGACCTGCCGTATAAACCAGCAATTTACCCTCTGAAAACAACTGACTGAGCATATCCACGGCTTCGTTGAGGTAGCCGCCCGGGTTGCCGCGTAAGTCCAGGACAAGATGCCGCATATTATATTTTTCTTTCAGGGGGCGCAG
>JAUMBL010000046.1:0-7685 GCA_032115775.1 Saprospiraceae bacterium
GCTGCCGCAGATCTCGAATTTGGAGGTTCAATGTGATTTTTCGAATGCTACCTATCGGGTAACTTTTGATGCGGCGGGCGGCACGGCGCCCTACGCGGTGAGCGGTGTAGGCGGCAGTTTTGCGGGTGCCACCTTTACCAGCGCGCCGATTTCCAATACCCTGCCCTACGCAGTTGCATTATCCGATGCGAACAATTGCGGCCAAACGACTGCAAATGGCACGGCGACCTGTATTTGTCCGACCTACGCCGGTACGATGTCTGCCACGCTGATCAGGCGATGTCCGGGAGAAACCGCCGTTGCGACGCCCGGGGGCGATCAGACATTGGATACCGGCGACGTGCTGCTTTTTGCCTTGCATACCCTGCCGGGCGCCGGATTAGGGTCCGTGTTGGCGGTGAGTACATCGCCCAGTTTCAATTTTCTGCCTGGGCAGACACAATTTGGCGTAACCTACTACATTTCCGCCGTTGCCTGCAACAACCTGGGCAACGGTCAGATTGACTTAAACGATCCCTGCCTGTCGGTATCTGCCGGCACGCCCGTGCGGTGGAATGCAGCGCCGACAGCGACTATTGGCGGCACGTACAACGTTTGTCCCGGGCAACAACAGTTACTCGGTATTCAATTTACCGGCCAGGGGCCTTATTTGTTTACCTATACGCAGAATGGGTCGCCGACCACTGCGATTGCCCCGCAGAATAATTTTGCCATCAGCACCACCCTACTGCAAAACACGACTATTCAGCTGGTGTCTGTCAGCGACGCCAATTGTCCGGGTACGGTGAGCGGGCAGGCGGTTATTACGGTGCATCCCAAGCCCGAACTCTCGAATCTCGAGATTATTTGCAATCCGGACAATCTTTCTTATTCCGTGCGGTTTGACGTTACGGCGGGCGATTTAGCGACCATGACCTTTACCGGGAATCTGACCGGTACTTATAACCCGGTTACGGGCCGTTACGTGAGCAACAACCTACCTTTGGTGACGCCGTTCACGGTAATTGGGCGCGATATCTGGAATTGTGGCAGCGATACGCTTTCCGGCGCCGAAAACTGCAGTTGCACTTCGGCTGCCGGGCAGATTGTCGGCAATGCGTTAGATATTTGCGCCGGTTCGCCGATCGTTGTGCCGGCTGCCACCGGCTCCACGTTTGATGTGAACGACCAGTTAGGATATATCCTCTACGAGGCGCCGTTGATCTTGCCGCAGGCGGTGATTGCCAGTTCCAACCAGCCGAATTTTGGGGTTGTGGCGGGTCTTCAGCCAGGTAAGACCTATTTTGTGGCAGCGGTGATGGGAAATCCTGCGGCTAATGGCGGCGTGAATTTGGGTGACCCTTGTCTGTCTATTTCCAACAGTATTCCGATTAACATCCGAGCCTTGCCGACCGCGAGCATCCAGGGCGATACCACCGTTTGCATCGGTAGTAATTACGTATTTCCGGTTACCTTTACCGGTAATGCGCCGTATCAGTTGTCTTACACCATCAACGGCGGGTTGCCGCAGCCGACCATCACCGCGCCGCAAAACACCTTCTTGATCAGTGTAAACAACGTGCAGCAAACACAGGTGTACACCCTGAATTCAATTCAAGACAAATACTGTCCGGGTCAGGTGAACGGCGTTGTGACAATCAATGTGCGGCAATTGCCGGAGATTCAGTTGACTGGCGGCGGCCGGATTTGTCCGGGCGACAGCGCAACGCTCACCATTAACCTGTTGAATGCCAATTCCTGTGATGTAACCATCAACGACGGCGCAGGCGGATTTACGCTCCCCGGCGTTACAAACGGCTTTACTTTTAAAGTATCGCCGGCGGTCACGACTACGTACAGCCTCGGGCAGGTCACCGTTTTTGGCAATAGTTGCACCCTTCAATCCAGCGGTACGGCGACGGTGGACGTGCGGCCCCTGGGCCTTCAGATCACGGCGAGTAATTACAACGGTTTTGGAATTTCCTGCAATGGCGCTGCGGATGGTCGGCTGGAAGTGATTACGACCGGCGGTTTTCAGCCCTTGAGTTTTCAATGGAGCGATGGCGGCGTCGGGCTGATTCGGGAGAATCTCGGTGCGGGCGTTTACGCGTTTACGGTCACGGACGCGGCCAATTGCACGGCCACCGTGGGTGCGACCCTTTCTGAACCGGCGCCGATACAATTTACCTATCGCGGTACCGATCCTACCTGTACGTCGAACGGTAAAGGCTCGATCGTGATCCAATCCGTAACCAACGCGACCGGTCTGGTTTCGGTGCAAATAGATCAACAAACGCCGACGCTGCTCGGCGCACTCCCGCAAACGCTGGACGGGCTGCCCGGCGGCACGTATCAAATTACTTTGGAGGACGACAACGGCTGCACGGCTGCTGAAAGCGTTACGCTGAATCCGACGGGCAATATTGCCGTTGAGTTGGGCCCAGATGTGTTGTTGTACCAATACGACAGCGTCCTCCTCGCGCCTGTGATCTCCGGCGGCACGCCTGTCCGCTTCCGATGGACGCCGACGGCCGGCTTGGCAGACTCCTTGAATCTGAGCACCTGGGCGGCGCCCCTGCGTACGACGATCTATCGCCTCACCGTGGAAGATGAGGATGGTTGCACCGCGACGGACGTTATCACCGTCAAGGTGGACTTAACCAACCGCGTTTATCTTCCCAACGTCTTCAAACCCGATGCGCCGGGCATTAACAGCACGCTGACGGTATTTGGCGGCCCTGAAGTCGCCCTGATTCGTTCTATGCGGGTGTACGACCGTTGGGGCGGGCTGATGTTTGAGCGTTTCGACTTCAAGCCGAACGATCCGACGGCCGGTTGGGACGGATTTTGGCGCGGAAAGGAAGTTGCGCCGGGGGTGTATTTGTATGTTGTGGAAGTGGAATACCGAAGCGGAGAAACGGAGATTTTTGAGGGGGATGCGACGATTATTCGGTGATTTTGGAGAAGGCTAGTGTGGGGTTAAAACCCCGGAAAATGTAGCGTGTTGTGTTCCCGGCGATAAATCGCCGGGTTAGTGATGGCTACCGCAAATTGAGGGTGTATCATAAATCCGTGAACGATCCGTTAAGCAAAAAAATATTTTGTTTGGTTGCCTGTTTTTTTGATTTTTTCTAAAAAAATCAAAAAAACAGGCAACCAAACATTATCTTATTTCGCCGCCGGAGGCGGCGAAATACTTGTGACACCCCCCTTGGTGATTACTACCGCAAATCCCCGGCGATAAATCGCAGGGTTAGTGATTGCCTACCGCAGACATTTTGACGCTACCGAGAATTTTAATAAAAAAAGGGTCTCGTGACAAGTTCAACTTGTACGAGACCCTTTTTATTTACGCTTGCGGGCTGCTTTGTAGTCGGTTTTTGTAATTACCCGACTGGAAACAAATCCTGCATCCGCGTCTTTATTAGTGTTTTACAATCACCTTGCGGATGCCGGCTTCCTTGCCGCTGCGGATATTCAGGAAATACACCCCTTCCGGCAGTTGGGCGGTTTGCAGTTGCGCTTGCGCCTGGTTGGCAAGATTTTGCTCGAGGAGCACGCGACCGGTAGCATCCGTCAGACGGATTTGCATCTCGGCGAGCGGCGCTGCGGTGAATCGCACTTGGAGCACGTCATTTGCCGGGTTCGGGCGGATTTGCACGGTCTGCATCCAGGAAGGCTCTTGCGTGCCGGTGGAATTGCTTACTTCGACGGAGACGCCGGCAAACTGGCAACCGCGGGCATCCGTGATTTTCAGTTCATACACGCCGCTGACGAGGTTGGTGAGATCTTCCGTTGTACCGACCACGACACCGTTGAGCACCCAAGTGTAGGAGAAGGGCGCTGCGCCGGAAACCGTAACCGCAATAGCGCCGATACCTTGGCTATTGACGTCATTAATTACTTCATTGACTTCTACGGTAGCCGGTTCGGTAACTTCTACGTCGAACGAGCAGCTGCCAACGTTGCCGCCGCCGTCTGTGTAGGTGTACGTTTGCGTGGTGACGCCGACGGGGAATTGCGAGCCGCTGGGCAGGCCATTGAGCAGCGCGAAGCTGCCGTTGCCGAGGCAGTTGTCGGTTGCGACCGGCGCGGCGTAAGTGACCGTATTATCGGCCGGGCAGACGACCTTGTTCGCGGGGCAATTGAGCGTCGGAGCAATTTGATCCACTACAAGCACTTCGAGTTCCATCGCGCTGGTATTTCCGCTTTGATCCGTGGCGACGAGCCGTACCGTTTGCACACCCAGTTCCTGGCAGTTGAAGCCGGCGGGTATGGCGGTGAAGGAGACGGAGCCGGCGCAGTTATCGGTCAGGGCGACGTTGAGGGCGGCCAGGCTGACCAGGCCGATACCGTTTGCAGCGAGCGAAACGGTGGCGTTGGCGCCGCCGGTGATTTCCGGCGCCACGTCATCCACGGCTGCTACCGTAGCGCTTTGCGTGGCGGTGCAGTTGTTTCCGTCGGTGACCGTCAGCGCATACACGCCCGGGCTCAGGTTGCTGATTGAGGCCGTTTGCGCGCCGTTGCTCCACAGGTAGGTGAAATTGCCGACGCCGCCTTGAGCGGTTGCTGAAATAGCGCCGTCGGTGTCATTTTCACAAGTAGCAGGTTCGGCGGTCATCGAACTCACGGTGAGGGCAGCCGGTTCCGTGATGGATGCGATCTGCGTGGCTTCGCAGCCTGCGGCGTCATCAATCGTCACGCCATACGCACCAGCCGGCACGTTGTCGAGATTTTCCGTGGTTGCGCCATTACTCCAAAGGTAGGTGAAGGGCGCCACGCCGCCGTTCAGCGTGAGGGCGATCGAGCCAGTAGATGCGCCGGCGCAAGCAACATTGGCGGCTTGCAGTTCGGCGGAGATCAGGCAATCGGCGGAGTTTACGGTAACAGACTGGCCAGCGGTGCAGCCGTTTTGATCGGTCACGATGACCGTATAGGTTCCGGGCGCCAGTCCGCTAATTGCAGGTGTTGTTTCGCCATTATTCCACTGGAACGTATAGCCTGGTACGCCGCCTTGTGCGAGTACGGAGGCGGTACCATCGTTTATGCCGTTAATCGTCTGGCCGGTAGCGGTGACCAGCGCCGCGAGCTGGTCAGGCTGCGTAATTTGCACTTCCATTGCTGCCGAGCAGCCTTCGCCGTCCGTCACCACGACCGAATAGATGCCTGCGGCGAGATTTTGGATCGCGGGTTCGGTAGCGCCATTGCTCCAGAGATAGGTATAAGCGCCGTTGCCGCCTTCGGCTTCGATGCTTGCTGCGCCGGTTTGTTCGCCGAAGCAGTTGATATTGTTTTGCGCGAGCGGCGTAGCCGATACATTTTCGTGTTGCACGACCGATACGGAGGCCGTATTGGTGCAACCGGTCTGGTTGTTTGTTACCAGAATCGTGTAATCGCCGGCAGTGTTAATCAGCGGATTTTGCGTATTTTCTCCGGAGAGTATTTGTCCGTTGACGGTGGACCATGCGTAGCTGATCTGCGCGCCCTGTGCCGAAGCGCTGCCGTCGAGCGTCAGGTCGTTGCGGTTGCAGTTGAGTGCGCCTGGCGTAGTTGCGGCTGCAACGGGTGCGTCGGTGGCCAGGTTGACGTTTGTCAGGGCGACCGAGGTACATCCGTTATCTGCGGCGGTAACGATCAGACTATACTCCCCGGGCGCTTGCACCGTCGGGTTTTGTTCGGAAGCGGTGAATCCGTTCGGACCCGTCCAGGCATACGTTACGAGCGAATCCGGAGAAACGGCCGTCAGCGTCACGTTTTGAACGAGACAGGTGATATCGCCGCCGGTTGCCGTTGCGCCTGGCGCTTCTTTGTCTTCCTGCACGGCGAACGTATCGGTTTTGACACAGAAAGTCAGCGTATCCGTGATGGTGAGGATATAATCGCCGGCGATTTCCACTTCCGGATTGCGGTTGTCGGACGTAAAGCCGCCGGGGCCGGACCAGACGAATACCGGATTGCCCGCATTGGTGCTCGTGAGGAGCGTCACCTTGGGCGTATCGCAAGTCAACGGATCATTTGCGATGGACAGCGTGGGCGGACGGTTAGCACCTGTTACGACGGTCGTATCTGTTTTGACGCAACCGTTTGCGCTATTGACCACGACCAGGGCGTAGCTGCCATTTGCATCCACGACCGGATTGAGCGTAGAGTCACCCGAAAGGATATGGCCGCCATTGAAGGCTACCCAATCGTACACGAAATTCTGACCTGCGGAGGCGTCGCCTTGCAGCGTTTCCGTCGGTTCCAGGCAAGTGAGGAAACCGGAGGGGCCGGCCTCAGCGCTTGGGAGTGCCAGGTCTGCGGTTTGCGGGGTGGAAGAGAACGTTTGGCAGCTTGTTTCCGTGTTGGTGACGCGGAGCGAGTAGCTGCCTGCGGAGTTTACAACCGGGTTCAGCGTTTTGTCGCCGGACACGATATTACCGCCATTGGAAGCGAACCACTGATAGGCGAATTCCGGTCCGTTACTCGAGCCGGCGCCACTCAGCGTGCGCGTGGGGAAGTTGCAGTTGATGGGGCCGGGCGTACTCGAGACCGACAAGGGCAGTACGGCGGGTGCAAGGCTTTGCGAGCGCGTCTGCGAACAGCCGCCGGCATCCGTAATCGTGACTGTGTAATTGCCGGCCTGCAGATTATAGATTGTTTCGCCTTGCTGCCCATTCGACCATTGATAGGTATAGTTTGATTCCCAGCCTCCTTGGGCGCCGGCGGTAATCGAGCCTAAAATCCCGTTACAGCCGACCGGCTTGGTATCTACGATTTGGGTGGAAAGCGGACTTGAAGGGCCTTCCACTACAATCGGGCCGATTTCCCCGATCCAGCCGTTGGACGAGGTGATCGAGCATTCGTAACTACCCGCCGGAATATTGATTAGGTCCTGCGTCGTCGCGCCATTTGACCACGTATAGGTGTAAGGCGGATTACCACCTGACACCGAGATGTCAATCCGGCCGGTACTGGTATTGAAACACTTGACGTTTTGCGCGCTGTTCAGCGTGACGTTTAGGACTGGCGCGACGCATCGCTGCGTTCGCAGGCTCCACAGTCCTGAGGCCGGCAACTGTCCGGCCAGATAGACCTTTTTGTCTGCCGGACAGACCATGTAGATTGTGGGATAGTACGAGATGGCATACATGCCTTTTACGGTGGGGTCATCCACGATTGGATACGGCGTACCCGTTACCCAGTCACCTTGCGTGCCGCCTACGCAGCCAGCGGGGCCGTAGAGGCAGGCCGTGTTGGTATTGGCATCCGACTCGATAAAGATAACAAACGCTTCATTGGTTCCGGGCGGGCCGTACTGTTCCCAAATATCCCGCAGCGCGTGGGTATTGTGGTAGTTCCAGCAAGGTCCGCACCAAGTGGCGGAAAAGTCGAGATACACGGTTTTCCCGGATTCCAGGAGGTCATAGAGGTTGTGCGTAGCGCCGTTCAAATCGGTCACCGTGAAATCCGGCGCGACCGTTCCGTTAGGAAGTTGGGCGAAGCTTTGCGCCCAGCCTGCGGCGAAAAAAAGGAAAATCAGTAGTCTTTTTTTCATAAGAAGTACAAGTTAGTGATAGATACGCCGCTAAGGTAATCAGATATTTAATTTTGCACTCTCGCCTTTAATACAAAATTTTATAGGCGTACAAAAATCGGTCGTATCCGGCGATTAGCAGGGCACTTTTCGGGGAAATGGGGGCTGTCGCGAACGGCGTTTCGGCGGC
>JAUMBL010000047.1:0-20030 GCA_032115775.1 Saprospiraceae bacterium
TACAGCCGACAGCAGCGCGACCGATTTGCAGCGGCCGGAAGCGGCCAGCAGGGCGCTTGGGTCGGCCTCGGGGCGCAATCGCCCCTGATCGAACGAATAGTGCAGCATTTGGGCGGTCAGCGCAATCTCATTGTTGAGCAGCTGGTCTTTGCCCAGCTCGTGCGCGCGCGTACGCCCAAGCAGGCTGTTGACGCGTTGCCCATGTTGAAAATAGAACATGGCCCGCGCGTACTCGCCGCGCCTTCCGGCATTCTCGCCAAGTCCCGCCAAGGGATGATAAATCAAAAACGGGTTTTCGGCAGCGGTGGGGTCAGGATTGTCCGGATTGACGTTCATGGCTTGGAGCGCCGAGCGGAAGGCGGCGTCCGAGCGGGCGTAATCGCCCATTTCCTGGTAAAGCAGGCCGAGGTAATAGATGGTTTCGGCCGTCCAGACATCTTGCGCGCCCCTGTATTGCTCTGCTAATTGACGCGCCTGTTGAAGATAGGTTTCCGCTTGTTCAAACTGCTTGTTTTTTTGATAAAACAAACCCAACGAAGAAATTGCGTCAATCGCCGTCAGGCTTTCTTCACCATGAATCTGCCGTTGTTTTTGCACCGACAGGGTGAGTAATTCTTCAGCTGCGCGCATGTCACCCAGTTCCATGTAGCACAGTCCTTTTTTTCGGAGGCAGTCAATCGTGGCATTGTGGTCATTGCCCAGCACGGCGACATAGATATCGTGGGCTTTGGAATAGGCGTCGAGGGCCTCGCGGATTTCCCCGGATTTGCGCAGCTCGTTGGCCAGATTGAAATAACTGCCGGCCGTGTCGTCGTGCTGTTCGCCGAGTTTATTCCGGCGGATGGCAAGCGATTGCCGATGCAGGGCGGCGGCGCGTTCGTAATCGCCGAGGTCGTCGTATAGATTGCCCAGTGCTTCGTATTGTTTGGCGAAAGCCGGATCGTCCGGCGGGTAATTTTCCCGGATGATCGGCCATACTTTTTCAATACATTCGAGCGCGCCGGACAGGTCGCCGGATTGTTTCAAAGCCCAGGAGAGGTTGTTGTACACGCCGTGCAGGCGCAAATTGGTAGGGCCGTATTCGCGGACGCGCACCGCTGCCAACTGCTCGTAAATCGTAGCCGCCTCCCAAAAACGCTCCGCGCGCAGGTATGCCGCGCCCAGGTTAAAGTACATGGAACCCATGGAAGGATGCTCCGCGCCGAATGCGCGGGCGCGCAGGCGGATCGCCTCGTCCAGCAGGCGAATTTCCTCGGCCACATCGCCTGCTTTCCCCCTCGAAACGCCCAGCAGGGAGAGCGCTTTAGTATATAACAGGGTGTCGTTCCCCGCCCAATCCAGCGCCACCTGGAGCGTGTCGGCCGCGCGATCGTACTGCGCGGCGGTGAAATAAATCTTTGCCAGGCCGTAGAGCGTTTCGGTACGCAGGGTGCGGTTGCGAACGACAACCGGCAAATCCAGCAAAGATTGAAGTTCGGCTTCCACCGCACTCGGAGATAGATTCGGCTTGGAAAGTTCGCTCAGGCGCGTCGCTACGAACAGGGAATCCGCACCGTCGGCGGATTGCGCCGCCCCGGACGAGCAGCAGAGGACGAGTAGTAAAAATGGAAGAATGGTGCGCATGGGAGGTATCGCTTTTTTTGGTTTAAAACCAAAGATACCGATGTTTTTAAAAAATCAGACCCGGAGCGCATATTTAAATTTCCATCGCCGAAAAATTTAATTTTAAGTTTGGGCACTTTCGTAAAACCAGCAAACTAATTTGAAAATTATTTTCTATGCATACAAAACTCAAACACCTACGCCGCGCTTTTCTCCTCGCGCTTATTCTCAGCGCGTTCAGCGGCTCGGCAATCGCCCAGCAAATTCCCCTGCAATCGGCGCCCCGCCTGCAAAGCGCGGCGTTGCAGCGCAGCGTCAACCAGGCTTTTCTGCTGGATTGGGCGCGGCAGGACAGCCTCCGCTTTTATGCGGAACTCGATTCCGCCCTGCGTATTGCACGCCGTTTCGGCTATCCGGTCTATTCGGCCGGCGACGGCGTGGAGTCCGCGCTCTACGGTTTCGACGATGCCGGAATGCTCGAATACAATACGACGTCCAACGCCATTTCCGCGATCGCGATCCGCACCGACCAGGTGCACCCGGGTGGCGGCGCCGGACTCAACCTGACCGGAAACGGCAGGACGCTCGGCGTGTGGGAAGTAAGCCGCCCGCGAACCACGCACGTCGAACTGACCGGCAGAATAACCCAAATTGACAATTCTAATCAGGCGATCGGAGACCATGCCACCCACGTCAGCGGTACGATGATTGCCGCGGGGATAGATCCGGACGCGCGCGGCATGGCCTATCAGGCCGACCTGGCCGCCTGGGACTCCAACAACGACCAGTCGGAAATGGCCGCCGCCGCCGCACAAGGCCTGCGGTTTTCCAATCACTCGTACGGGTCCTATGCTGGCTGGGATTACGACGACCATTCCGGACAAGAAGGCTGGCACTGGTGGGGAACCACCACCGTCAGCCAAACGATTGATTTCAAATTCGGTCAGTATGATACGAACGCCCGGGATTTAGACCTGATCGCCCGAAACGCCCCATCCTACCTGCCCGTACGATCAGCAGGCAATGATCGCAATGACTTCGGCCCCGACCCGGGCAGCCAACACTGGGTGCGCAATACCTCGGGACAGTGGATCAGCAGCACGACCACCCGGCCATCGGATGGCGACGCAAACGGATACGATTGTATCCCGACGCGTGGAAATGCAAAAAACGTCCTGACGGTCGGCGCGCTGGAATTTGAAGTGTCCGGCGGTTTGGAAATAACCGATATGTCCACATTCAGCGGCTGGGGGCCGACGGACGACGGCCGTATCAAGCCGGATATCGTGGCGCGCGGGGTGGATGTCTTGTCGTCAATCGCCACAAATAATACCGCTTATGGCCTATTAAACGGCACCTCCATGGCCGCACCCTCGGTGACGGCTTCCCTGGAACTGCTGCTACAGCATTATGAAAACCTGAATCCGCAGTACACCCTCCCCGCGTCGGCGCTCAAAGGCCTGGTCATTCATACCGCCGACCAAATAGATGGTACCGGCCCTAACTACCGCACCGGCTGGGGCCTCATGGATACCCGCGCAGCGGCAGACTTCCTGTCCGATCTCGACGCCCCCGACCCCAACTCCTTCCTGATCGCCTGGGATACGGTCTATTCCAATACGCCGGTAAACTGGCAGTTTACGCATGCCGGCGGCCCCCTTAAACTGACCATCGCCTGGATTGATCCCCCCGGCGCCGTGCAAGGCGCCGTGCTGAATCCCACAACCGCCCGCCTGGTCAATGATCTGGATCTACGCCTCATTCGACAATCCGACAATGTCAATTTTCTGCCCTGGCGCCTCAATCCGTCTTCCCCTGCCGCCGCCGCGACCAAGGGCGATAATTCCCGCGATAATGTGGAGCAAATTCTCGAATCTGACTTGCCGGCCGGGAACTATACAATCCGAATCTCGCATAAAAACACCCTTTCAGGCGGATCTCAAACGTACTCCTTGCTCATTTCCGCCGGAGAACAACAGGATCAAGCAGGAAATAGCTGCGACCAGGCCATCCCGATTACCTGCGGCGATATCGTGATGACGAATACGAACACCGGACAAGTTCAGGATGTGCCGGAATGCGATATTTCGCTCAATACCGCACCCGGAAAATGGTTTGTCTTCGAAGGAACCGGCGAAATAATCCGGGCCAGCACCTGCAATCCGGGGACTGGCTTTGATTCTAAAATCGGAATTTTTTACGGCGACTGCAACAACCTAATTTGCATCGGCGGCGACGACGACGACCCGGATTGCGAGGGTGCTACCTCCTACTCCACCCTGCAGTTTCCATCAGTGGCCGGCGAAACCTACTATATTTACGTCACCGGCTGGTCCACCTCCTCCGGAACTGCGGAACTCTCCATCGAATGCACGGCTCCGCCGACCTGTTCGGGGAGTGCCAACCTGACTTCCTGCAGCGGATCGGTGTCCGATGGAAGCGGCGCAAATGATTATACCGGAAACCTGGATTGCTCCTGGACGATCAACCCGTCCGGCGCTTCTTCGGTGACGCTTACTTTTAGCAGTTTCGGCACGGAAACCAATTATGATTACGTGAGAATTTACAACGGGCTGAACGCAAGCGCGCCCCTCATCGGCGAGTTTAGCGGCTACAGTATCCCCGGGCCGGTTACAGCCAACTCCGGAAAAATGTTTATCAGATTTCAGACCGACAATTCAGTCTATGCCGGCGGATGGACCGCCAATTATACCTGCGCCAACAATCAGTTCAGCATCAACACGGATAGTATCTTTTTTGAAGCGAATGGCACGCCGAGCAATACGTTCGGCATCAGCTCGACGTGTAGCTGGTCTTCCAGTGCCCCGCCTTCCTGGCTGACGCTCAACCCGGCTTCCGGATCGGGTAATGCCATCCTCACGGCAACCTGCACGCCGAATAACAGTACCCAGTCCAGAAGCCACACGCTGGTCTTTACAGGCTGCGGTTCGATTACGCGCCAGGTAGTCGCGTTCCAAAAAGGCTGCACGCTGCCTGCAGCGCCTTCGATTTCCGCCTCCGGCGCCACAACGATATGCCCCGGAAATAGCGTCACCCTGACGGCAACGAACGTTTGCAGCGGCTGTACCGTCTCTTGGTCCAACGGTATGACCGGCACTGTAATCACGGTAAATACCCCGGGAACCTACACGGCGACGGTCGCAAATCCCTGCGGCGCCGGCCCGGCCTCGAACAGTATCCCCGTTACGGTACTCGCCGCACCGACGATCCCAGTCATCAGCGCAAGCGGCGACACCGAACTCTGCCCCGGCGAATCCGTCGCGCTGAACGCCGCGAACGTCTGCGCGGGTTGTACCGTGCAGTGGTCCAATAACCAGACCGGAAACAGCATCGTCGTCAATACGCCCGGCGTCTATACCGCAACGTCCTCGAATACCTGCGGGACCGGCAGCCCGTCGAACGCCCTGACGCTCACAAGCCAGGCCGCACCGACGATCCCCGTCATCAGCGCAAGCGGCGACACCGAACTCTGCTCCGGCGAATCCGTCACGCTGAACGCCGCGAACGTCTGCGCGGGCTGCACGGTGAACTGGTCCAATAACCAGACCGGAAACAGCATCGTTGTCAATACGCCCGGTGTCTATACCGCAACGTCCTCGAATACCTGCGGGATCGGCAGCCCGTCGAACGCCCTGACGGTCACCAGCCAGGCCACGCCGACGATACCCGTCATCAGCGCAAACGGCGACACCGAACTCTGCTCCGGCGAATCCGTCACGCTGAACGCCGCGAACGTCTGCGCAGGCTGCACCGTAAAATGGTCTAATAACCAGACCGGAAACAGCATCGTCGTGAATACGCCCGGCGTTTATACCGCTACGTCCTCGAATGGTTGCGGGATCGGCAGCCCGTCGAACGCCCTGACGGTCACCAGCCAGGCCGCGCCGACGATCCCCGTCATCAGCGCAAGCGGCGACACCGAACTCTGCTCCGGCGAATCCGTCGCGCTGAACGCCGCGAACGTCTGCGCGGGTTGTACCGTGAAATGGTCCAATAACCAGACTGGAAACAGCATCGTCGTCAGTACGCCCGGCGTCTATACCGCAACGTCCTCAAATACCTGCGGGACCGGCAACCCGTCGAACGCCCTGACGGTCACCAGCCAGGCCGCGCCGACGATCCCCGTCATCAGCGCAAGCGGCGACACCGAACTCTGCTCCGGCGAATCCGTCACGCTGAACGCCGCGAACGTCTGCGCAGGCTGTACCGTGAAATGGTCCAATAACCAGACCGGAAACAGCATCGTTGTCAATACGCCCGGGGTTTATACCGCAACGTCCTCGAATGGCTGCGGGACGGGCAGCCCGTCGAACGGGATTACCATTTCGGTCGCAGCCCCGCCGTCGGCGCCCACTATTGGCGCGTTGGGCGTTCCGGAGCTGTGTCCGGGACAAACGGTCACTTTAGTCGCCACCGGCATTTGCGCAAACTGCACCCTGCTCTGGTCGGGCGGACAGACCGCGCCGAGTATCACCGTTTCAAGCCCCGGCATCTACGCGGCGACCGTCACCGATGCCTGCGGCCTCACGGCCGGCACGGTTCCGTTCGAGGTCAAACAAGCGCCCCCCTACGTCCCGGTCGTCCAGGTAAACAACACCTGCTATTTGGCGGCGCCGCAAGGCAACGAATACCAATGGGGTTTTAACGGCGTAGATCTACCGGGGGCGAATACGCAGTTTTTGATTGCGCAAACGACCGGGTATTACACCGTACAAATGAAAAACCTGAGCGGTTGTCTGGGGAAATCCGATCCGCTCTTTGCGCAGGCCTGCTCCAGCAGCGCCGGCGAGCAGGAAAAAAGCGTCGGCCTGCGCTTGTTCCCGAATCCGACCACCGGGCGATTGACGCTGTTTGTACAAACCGAACGCCCGATTGACGGAAATTTTGACGTATTCAGATCCGACGGCAGCTTCGCGGGCAATTTCTTCCGCGATCGCCTGGCCGCCGGGGAGCACACGCTGCACTTCGATCTTTCCGGATATTCGCCGGGCGTCTATTATTATGCGTTTAGAACGGAGACGGAGATTATCCGGGGCGCCTTGGTGATCGTTGAATAAGCGCTTGTTGGGGTTGTTTAAAAAGCCCCTTATTCATTTAAAATAAAATAATATTTTGAAGAGGGTGTATCACAAGTATTTCGCCGCCGGAGGCGGCGAAATACTTGTGATACACCCTCTTCATCATTTTATTTCGCCGTAAAAGCCAAGCGCAATCCGAATATCACTGTTTTTTCATTGCTTCAAAAAGCATCCGGGCATCCTGATAAAAGGGATTTTCCGGATCGTTCAGTATAGATTGCAGCAAGGCGTCGGCTTCCTGCTTCCGGGCGCCGTACTGCGCAAGGAGCGTCATCAGCAGGTTCCAGTTTGCCTGATCCACCGGAATTTTACCGGTTTGAATAGCTTGTTGAATAGATTGGGTTGCCGCGGCGTATTGTTTCTGCTGAAAAAAAACCTGTCCGAGCAGCAGCCGGGCGTCGGCATATTGCGGATCTGACACAGGAACAGCCTCGGCGATCTGCGCGGCAGCGCGCAACTGTTTGTTGCGGAGCGCCTCGGCGGCGCGGCTGAGCGCGTCTGGCGCGGTAGCAGGCCGCCCGGATTCGTTGCCGCGCAGTAAGACCTCGGCATTGCGGTATTGGAACCCGTTTTCCGCCATGGCGATCAGGCGGGCGTCGGTGCTCCGGGTCGGTTGCGCCGGATTGTCCTCTTTTTTAGCGGGCGGGATGATCCTGGCGGACGAATCCTGCGTTGTTACCTGCGGCCGGTCAGGATTCTGCGCAGGTTCATTTTTTTTTTCTGAAAAAGCGAGATTTGCCGTGTTTTCCTGTCGATTGAAAAACCAGTAAGCCGCCGGCGCCAGCAACAGCGCGGCGGCTACGGCCATCCATCGGTAAAACTGCGCGCTAAAAAGCGGCGGACGCGGGGCGGCCGGCGCAGGTTGCTGCAACTCCGGCCAATCGTCGTTATCCGACCATTTATCTATCCAACCGCGCGTTTCCTCGCGGATCAGCAAGTTGGCGACCTCAAGCGCCAGCCGAGCCTCGGCCTCGGCGGCGCGCAGGACGGGGTCTTGCGCAAGTTCCCGCTCGAATGCCGCTTTTTCTTCCAGCGACAAGCGGTTCTTGACGTAGGCTTCTACTTTATCTTGTGCTTGCATGGATTCAAGGTTTGAGCAGGCTTTTTAAGTGGGGATTTTTTTCTACAAAAGCGATCATTTTTTGTCGGCAACGGTACGTTTCCTTTTTAGCCATCTCCGGGCTGCTAAAACCAAATTCCTGGGCAATTTCTTCCGGAGAAGCGTTTTGCGCCCAGCGGGGCAGCACTTTCCGGCAGCGCTCGCCCAGTTGTTCAATGATCTGATAAAGCGCTGCGTCGCGCGTTTCATCGGACTGCTCGACCTCCACCGGTTCGACGAAGGCGTCGCTTGCGTGTTTCAAAGGATTAAATTCGGTAATTCGGTTATTTTTTCGGCGTTCATTCAGCAAATGCCATTTCACGATACCCAAAATGTAGGTATGCACGCCCGACCGCTTTTCAAAAGCGCCAGTGCGCACTTTCTGCTCAAAAGTAACCAGGGCAAATTGGAAAATTTCCCGGGCGGTTTCCGCATCGGCGCCTTGATCAAAAACGGTTCGAAAGATTTTGTTGCGCAAATCCGTACTTTTGAACAATACATAGAGCGCCTCCTGTCGGCGCGCATCATTCGCCGAACTTAAAGCGTCCACAATTTCGTCGTCGTTAAGAAGTTTCACAGGGCTTATTTATTAGTTTAAATCAGGGCGTCTCGTGCCCAAAATTTTAGAAATATTTCTTCTACGTTGTCGTGCGGCGCCAAAAATCCCGCGACCGGCAATTTTTCTACAAAACTACAAGGATATTTTCATAAAACACCCCCAACCTCTGCCAACAAAAAAAACCGCCGGCCGCCCGAAGGCAGCCGACGGAATGTGTAGTTAAACACGCGGCATCGTATAGGCGAAACAGCCGGTTTAAAGGACTGCAGCCTTGATTTACTAGTTAAAGATGTAGCGAACGCCCAGTTGGAGATTCCACACATCGTTGATCGAAGCGCCCCAGTCGTAGGTGCGGCGGGTAGATTCCGTCAGCAGCTGGCTGGCGACGCGGTACTTCGGCGTGCCGGTGGCGTCCACACCGCGCGCCTGCAAAGGCGTGGTGGTGATGAAGCGACGGCCGACGCCCCAGTCGGAGTCCAGCATGTTGCCGATATTGAAGATATCCACGCGGAGCTGGATGGTGTTGCGCTTGCCGCCGATGTTTACCCAGAAATCGCGGGACATGGCGAGGTCGAAGCGGTGCAACCACGGCAGGAGGCCGCCGTTGCGCTCGGTGTACTGGCCACGGATCGTGCTGAGGTACTCATCGTTGTTGATGTACTGATCGAAGAAGGCTTGCTGCTGGGCAGCGGTGTAGGTGACGCCGCTGACCGTTTGGTCTTCAAACACGAGATCGGTGGCGGCATTCGGGACAAAGAGCAGGTCGTTGCCGAAAATGTTGTCGCCGTTCATATCGCCGTTGTAGGTATAGGAGAAACGACCGTCCCTGCGGCCTTCGTAGCCGAGTGTAAACTGTACGCCGCCGCCGCTTTTCGTGCCCCAATCCGTGCGGTAGCTGAACAGACCGATGACGCGGTGCGGAATATCGAAATCAGAGAACGCCAGATCGAGGCGGTTGTTGCCGTTCACCGAGCGGGCGCCCGTAAACGAGCCGGCTGCAATCGAACCGGCGCTCATCAGGTCTTGCGCCTGGCTGTAGGTGTAGGCCGCCATGGCGTACAAACCCTTCTTTTCCGGATATTCCAGTTTACCCGTGAAGCCCAGGTAGGAACCTTGGTTGGTGGTGCTCATCACGATTGCGGTGGACACGTTGTTGACCACGCGCGTATCGTTGTTGATATTCGACGAGCCGGAACCCGGGAAACGCGGACGCGTATCCGGGCCCGCAAAGTTTGCCGTAGCGGCTTCCTGGTTCGCGTTGTAGTAGAAGATCGCATTCATGTTGCGGTTGTAGAGCACTTCAGCCGTTGCGACCAGGCCGCCGGGGAGTTTCTGATCCACCGCGAGGTTGGTTTTCAGCACTTGCGGGTAGCGGTAGTCGTTGGAGGTCACGGCGATTTCAAACGTCGAGGGCAGCGTCGGCTGGTCGGGCGTGAAGATCGAAGCGTCGGCCACGAGCGGATACTGTTTGGTGTTCGTGTTGTTGGCCTCGATGAAACCGGTGAGTACGCCGTTGTTGCCGATCTGGTTCGACAGCCACACGAAGGGTGGGCGGCCGGTGAAGATACCGGCGCCGCCGCGGACTTGCGTGCTGCGCTTGCCCGTCACGTCCCAGTTGAAGCCCAAACGCGGCTCGAGCAGGATTTGCGGATCCGGGATTTTGCTCGTGTTGATTTTAAGCGCGTTGCCGTCGAGATCGCGGAAGGTAGAGTCGGCCAAAACGTTGTTCTGGAGCGATTCGGTCGCACCAAGGTCAATGTAGCTGGCGCGGATACCGGCCGTGATCGTCAGGTTTTTACCGGCCTTGAATTCATCCTGGCCGTAGAGATCAATTTTCTGCACTTTCAGCACTTGCAGCGGCTCGGCTCCGCCTTCGAGTGCGGAGTACCGGTATTGGAAGCGGCGCAGGCTCGTGGAGTCGCCGTTGGCGGCTCTGTAGAAATCATCCAGGGAGTTGAACACATAGACGCCGTTCGAGCCGGGGAAGAACAGGTTGTCCGACTTGAAGTTTTCGTAGTTCACACCGGCGGTGATGGTGTGTTTGCCGGCGTAGTACGAAAGGTTGTTCGTGATGTGGAACGTACCGTACGACAGCCGGTTGCTCGGCGTGAACGGATCGAAACCGGCGGAGATATACGTGGTAGCGTCCTTCAGGATGTCAATCGTAGGGAAGAACGCGCCTTTGTACTGGCGATCTTCGTCCTGGAAGTCGTATCCGATGCTGAAGGTGTTGGAGATCCGGTCGGAGAAGGTCGAGTTCAATTCCGCGACGGCCGAGCGGGTGTTATCCCCGATGAGGTAGCCGGAATTTTGATACGACATAGACTGGAAGTTCGTGGTACGGGTACCGAAACCGAGCGAGGCGCTGTTGCTGATGTTGATATCCGCCAGCGAGTTGTGGTGCGTGTAGCGGAGCATCAGTTTTTGGCGGTCGGACAGGTTGAAGTCCAGGCGCGCCAGGAATTTATCGGAGCTCGTTTCGTTGTTGTACGCTTCGTACGGGCCGGTCTGGTAGTTGAACAAGCGGTTCAGCACATTGCTGACCGAGTCCAGGTCGCTTTTCAGTACACGCGTCACCTGGCCGGGGTTGGTGCTGCCTGCGGCAATCCAAGGCGTTGCCGGGGAGGAGTTGCGCACCATCTCCGCGTTTACGAAGAAGAACACTTTGTTTTTGATGATCGGGCCGCCGATGCGGGCGCCGACGACGTTTTCGCTGAACTGCGTCGCGGTGACGTTCGTCGAGCGGGCTTTGTTGCCATACATGTTGGCGCTGCGGAAGTTGGTGAATACCGATCCGGAGAACTCGTTGGTACCCGAGCGCGTCACCGCGTTGATGCCGGCGCCGACGAAGCCCGTTTGGCGGACGTCGTAGGGGGCTACGTTTACCTGAATTTCCTCGATAGCATCCAGCGAGATGGCCGTGGAGCCGGTGCGGCCGCCGGCCTGCGCTTCCGAGCCTAAGCCGAAACCGTTGTTGAACACCGAGCCGTCAATTGTGAAGTTGTTGAGGCGGGAGTCCTGCGCGCCGAAAGAGCGGCCGTTGCCGTTCGGGTTGTACTTCGTAATCGTATTAATCGAACGGCTGCCGATGGTCGGGATAGACGTCACGCGCTTCACATCAAAGGAAGTAGCCGCGCCGGTGCGTTGGTTCGAGAATAAGTCGTTGCGGTTCACCGCTACGACTACTTCGTCAATCAGCACGCCGGACTCTTTGAGTTGGAAGTCCACGTTGCTGGCGATACCCAGGTTGGTTACGATACCTTCGCGGGTAACGGCATCATAACCTGTGTAGTTCGCAACGATGGTGTAGGGGCCGCCTACGCGCACAGCAGGGATCGTGTAACGACCGGCTGCATTTGTGGCCGTGCCGTAGCGCGTGCCGGAGGGAACGTGTGTAGCCACGACCGTGGCGCCCACCAAGCCCTCGCCGTTGGCATCTGTTACGATACCGGTAATGGAGGAGGTCGTCACCTGGGCAAAGGCAAACAAACCGCAGCAAAGAAATACCAACGTGAGTAGGGATTTCGCAGCAGTGGTGTTCGCTGGAAAACGTAAAGGAAGTGAATTCATACAAGTATGGATTTAGTGAAAAACTTTCGGGGGCAAATGTACGCTTCACTTGTTAAGTTCATGTTAAATTTCATGGTTTTTATACTAAGCAAAATAACACAGTTTCTTTTCAATCGGAAAATCCCCGACCTTCCCGAAATGCAAATTATTTTGGCGCTTTTCCTACCTTTGGCGCGCCAATCGCGTTTCGCCGCTATTTTCCCTGCCTTGCGCAGTCCCGCTTTTTTTTAATTTTCTATAAAAAACGCAATTTTTATGAAAAATATCCTTCTGCTGCCGCTTGCCCTGCTGCTTTGCCTGCACGCCAACGCCCAAATCGTCATCAATGAAATTATGTACAACCCACCGGAATCGGGTACGGATTCGCTGGAGTACATCGAATTGTACAACAACGGCAGCAGCGCAGTCAATCTGGAAAATCATACCATGGTGGGGGTCAACCTCACCTTCCCGTCGGTCGTCATCGCGCCGGGCGCGTACCAGCTCATCGCCGTGAAATCAGCGGCCATGCAATCGGTCTTCGGCGTATCCGCCATCCAATGGACCAGCGGCGGCCTGAGCAATTCGGGCGAAACGATCGCCCTGATCAGCCCCGCAGGCGACACGATTGACAAGGTGACCTATCTCTCTGCTGCGCCCTGGCCGACCGGCGCCAACAGCCTGGGACACTCAATCGTATTGTGCAACCCAAATACGGATAACAACGACCCGGCCAACTGGCAGGACTGCGCCACAGCCACCGGCGTCACCATCAACGGCCGATCGGTGTTCGCCAACCCCGGCAGCGCCTCCGCCTGCCCCTCAGGCGTGCTGGCCAACAACGATAATTTTTCACTGCCACCCTGGCAGACCGGCCTGATCTCCGTGCTAACCAACGACTTCGTGCCCGCAGGCGCCACGGCGGCGCTCTCAATCCTCGGCGCGCCCAGCCACGGCACGGCCGGCGTGAGTGCCAATAATGAAATCATCTATACCCCGAACAGCGCCTATTGCGGCGGCGATGCGCTCACCTACCGCGTATGCGTGGGCGCCAACTGCGACACCGCCACGGTCTTTATTACCGTGCGCTGCTACCCACTGTACGACCTCGAGACCGTCACCACGGAAAACAGCGCCGGCAGCGCCGATTCGCTGAATGTGAGCTGCGAACTGCGCGCGGTGGTGCATAGCCCGAATATGCGGCCGGGCGGACTGCAGTTTACGCTCATCAACCCCAATAACAAGGGAATCGGCGTCTTTTACAACGCCGGCGATTTTGGGTATTCGGTGCAGGAGGGCGATCTGGTGGCCGCGCGCGGGGTCGTCACGCAATTCAACGGACTGACGCAAATGAACCTGGATACGGTCATCAAAATTTCCGCCGGCAACCCGCTGGTCGCACCCTCTACGGTCGTCAATCTCTCCGAAAACACGGAATCCAGCCTGATCCGGGTGGCAAATCTCAAATTGGTCAATCCCGTGCAGTGGACTACCGGCGTCGGCGTCGGCGGCTTCAATGTATCGGCCGTATCCGACGACCATCCCAACGACACGATCCAAATCCGCATTGACAGCGATATTGACCTGTACAACCTGCCCGGGCCAACCACGAATTTTAATGTCATCGGAATCGGCGGCCAGTTCGACAACACCGTGCCCCTCAACGACGGCGGCTACCAACTGCTGCCGCGCTACAGCGCCGATATTCAACTGATTCTGAGCACAAATAAGCCCGATCTGGCCGATGTAGCGCGGATTATGCCCAACCCATTCGTCTCCACCATCACCATCCAACCCGCAGAAACCCTCGATCGCGTGCAGGTGTTCGACGCCGCCGGCGTACCCTGCCGGACGCTCCGGCAAGTAGCAGCACCCACGCAGTTGGATATGCAGCAGTTCCCCGCAGGCGCCTACCTGCTCGTCATTGAAAAAGACGGGCAGCGCTGGTCGCAGTGGATGATTAAGAAACCGAATTAGCATCGTTTGCGATAAGTATTTGTTCAGGGGGCTGTTTTTTTAAAAAATAAAAAAAACAGCCCCCTGAACATTATTGGATGGAGTTGTGTAAAAAGTCCATTGACGCCCCCTCAAACAAAAAATATCCTGTTTGCCCCCTGTTTTTTGATTTTTCTTAAAAAATCAAAAAACAGGGGGCAAACATCATTTTATTTCGCCGCCGGAGGCGGCGAAATAAAACCACATTTTCGATCGAAAGGTGATGCTCCAACCGCCGGAACGTTAAACTTATTTTAAAGTCCCTCTCAAAAAAATACCTACCTTTGGAGATTCGGTTTAATAAGGACTACATTTGTTGTTATTCCTGATTTAACGGCTCTCTCCATGCACCGACCGCTTTTTGTCCTCTTGCTCTTTTACTGCGCCGCCCTGCTGCAGGCGCAGCCCACGCCGCGTCCCGGCCGGCCGTTAGCCGCGCCGGTACTCTTGCCCAGAGACGGCGCGACCGCAAGCGCCCAGGGAAAGAAAATGCAGGGCAGGAATCTGGATTCCACGGTGATGCCCGCCGAAAAATCGCCCTTGGCGCTGCCGCTCGCCGCACACGTGCCGGAAGACGCCGTGCAAGCGCCCGCCGTCAACGAGCCGGTGAAAAAATCGGTCGAGGAATCAATCGAATGGCTCAGTATCGAAGAGGCTGTGGAAAAAAACAAACTAGCGCCCAGAAAAATACTGGTGGACGTCTATACCGACTGGTGCGGCTGGTGTAAAAAAATGGATCAAACCACATTCAAAGACCCGATGATCGTGAAATACGTCTCCGAAACGTACTACGCGGTGAAATTTAACGCAGAACAACAAAAAGATATCGAACTGCGCGGCAAAAAGTACCAGTTTGTCCGGAACGGCGGCCGCGGCTACCACGAACTTGCTGCCGAATGGCTCAATAATCGAATGGGCTACCCGACAATGGTCTTTCTAGATGAAGAAATGAACCTGATCCAACCCATCGCCGGCTTCCAACAAGCCGATAAATTCGATGTCATCCTGCACTATTTCGGTACCAACAGCCATAAAACAACCCCCTGGGAAACGTATGAGCGCAAGTACCTGGAACAGCGCAGCGAGTAATCGCCCCCCCTCGGTATGTCGGGTAATATCTTCGGCCAACTGTTCAAAGTCGCTACGTTCGGCGAATCGCATGGCGAAGGCCTGGGATGCGTGATTGACGGATGTCCGGCCGGATTGCCGTTCGATCTGGATTTTATTCAGCAAGAACTCGACCGCCGCCGACCCGGACAAAGCGCCATCGTCACCCAACGCAAAGAAAAAGACCGAATCCGCCTACTTAGCGGCGTCTTTGATGGCCTGACCACCGGCGCGCCCATCGCAATGATGCTTTTTAATGAAGATCAACGGCCGCAGGACTATGACCATCTCGCCGCCGCTTTCCGACCCAGCCACGCCGATTTTACCTGGCAGGCCAAATACGGCCACCGCGATTTCCGCGGCGGCGGCCGCAGCAGCGCCCGCGAAACGGCCGCCCGCGTGGCAGCCGGCGCGGTAGCCAAACTGCTGCTCCAAAAACAAGGCATCCACATACAAGCATTCGTCAGTGCCGTCGGAAATCTGGAACTGGAGGCCGACTACACGCAACTGGATCTGTCGCAAACGGAAACCAACGAGGTCCGCTGCCCCGATCCAACCCTGGCCGCAAAAATGATTGATCTGATCAAAAAAACGCGGAAGGCCGGCGATACCGTGGGCGGCGTGGTGTCCGCCCTGATTCGGGGTTGCCCGCCCGGCCTCGGCGAACCGGTGTTCGACAAGCTGCACGCCGATCTCGCCAAAGCCATGCTCAGCATCAACGCAGTCAAAGGATTTGAATACGGATCGGGCTTCGCCGGCGCGCGCATGCTCGGCTCGCAACACAATGATCTATTCTATCCGGAAAACGCGCAAATCCGCACGCGCTCCAATTATTCCGGCGGCATCCAGGGGGGCATTTCCAACGGGATGGATATCTATTTCCGGGTGGCATTCAAGCCGGTTGCCACGCTCCTGCGCGCGCAGGAAAGCGTGGACGCCGAGGGCCGCCCCATCACCCTGGAAGGAAAAGGACGCCACGACCCCTGCGTGGTGCCGCGCGCGGTGCCGATCGTCGAGGCGATGGCCGCCCTGGTGCTGGCCGATCATTGGCTGCGGGCAAAACTCAGTACATGCTGAAATAGGCGTGATTTAAATCACGAAGGGGTTGTGTAAATTTTATTTCGCCGCCTCCGGCGGCGAAATAAAATGATGTTTGGGCGCCTGTTTTTTGATTTTTTCTTAGAAAAAATCAAAAAACAGGCGCCCAAACAAAATATTTTTTTATTTAAAAGGTCGTCAATGGACTTATTACACAACCCCTTAGTCAAAAACGATTAGCATCACCCAACATCTGACACAACCATCAAGAAATTATCACAAACAATTCCACCGCATGACACGCTCCGCCGACGCCCACCAGCCCTATATCCGCCGTTGCTTCGATTTGGCGCGGCGTGCCACGGGCGCCGTATCGCCGAATCCGCTCGTGGGCGCCGTACTGGTGCATGGCGACCGGATCATCGGCGAGGGCTGGCACCAACGCTACGGGCAGGCACACGCGGAGATCAACGCCGTCGCTTCCGTGTCGGCGGCAGACCGCCATTTGATCCCGGCCGCGCGTTTGTATTGCAACCTGGAACCCTGTTTTCACTACGGCAAAACGCCGCCTTGTGTGGATTTGGTGTTGCGGGAAGGCATCCGGCAAGTCATTATCAGCAATACCGACCCGAATCCGAAGGTGGCCGGACAAAGTGTGCAAAAAATGTGCGCCGCCGGCGTGGAGGTCGTTACCGGCGTTTTGGAAGCGGAAGGCGCCCGGCTGAATCGGGCTTTTTTTACCTGGATTTCAAAAAAAAGACCGCTCGTCATCCTAAAATGGGCGCAAAGCGCCGACGGGTATGTCGGCCGAGCGGGTGAACAAACGCCCATCTCCAGTCTGAACACCCAGCGCCTGACGCACCGCTGGCGCGCAGCAGCAGACGCCATCCTGGTAGGGGCGCACACCGCGCGGGTGGACAATCCCCGCCTCGACAACCGCCTGTACCCCGGCGCCGCACCCTTGCGAATCGCCCTCGACCGCGGCGGGATAATCCCCGCCGGCCATCACTTGCTGGACGACAGTCGGCCCACCTGGATCGCCGGCCCGGCGCGACCCGGCCGCTTCGCGCAAACCCTGTTCGTTGACCTGCCAACGGAAAATCCGCTGGAGAACTTGCTCGAGCGGCTCGCTGAGGCCAATTACGCCATATTGTATGTAGAGGGCGGCCCCGCGACCCACCAATCGTTTATTGATCGCGGGCTGTTCGACGAACTGCGGATCATCACCAACACCGAACTGTACCTCGGCGACGGACTGCCGGCCGCTACCCTCCCTGCGCGCCCGCCGCACCGGGAAAGCAGCCGAATCGGCGCCGACCGGATAGATATTTTTTATCAGGAACCGAATCGGTAATCAACTTTCCCCAAAAATGAAGCAAAATACCGATCTTCGCACCGGATCCCATCACAAAACAAGCGCCGCGGCTCTATGAACACCTTGATCCTCGCCCTATTTACGGCATTTTTTCAATTAACAGCCGATCCGCAGCCCATCGTGCAGTGGCTGAACGACACCGCCTACGACTTTGGAACGATGGAACAAGGCGTCCCCAAATCGGTCTCGTTTTCTTTTAAAAACATCAGCAATCAACCGATTGTACTGGAAACTACGCGCACCACCTGTGGTTGTACCGCCGCCGAATGGACGGAAACGCCCATTGAGCCGGGCCAAACCGGCGCCGTGACCATCGAGTACGACGCCTACCGAAAAGGCAGCTTTAAAAAGAAAATCACCGTCTTTTTCGACCGACAAAGAAAACCGGAAGTGCTTTGGATATCCGGGACGGTCGAGTAAGCGCTTATCGGCATACTACCGCGGTTTCAACATCCCGCCGTACACCTCCGCCAGTTTCTTTTGCTGGTCGGGCGTGCAGATTTTTTTCAGATCGAAGTAATAGTCAATCAGGTGGTTATTGAGCCGGCGGTGCACGGAATCGGAGGCGGCGGCTACGGCTTCCAAGCGGGTGGAATCGCCAGGGTATTCTACCGCCGTCTCGATCAGTTGCTGTTTTAGTCCGATCATTTGGCGGTGCAGCGCCTCGCCGCGGCTGCGATGCTTTTTTTCCAGCGCTTCAAACTGTCGCATTTGTTGTTCGGACAAATCGAGTTCCCGTGCCCAGAGCTTTACCATGCGGCCCGGCGGGGGCGGTTGCCCGGGTTTGGGTGCGAAAAGGATCACCGCCGCCATCCCCAGATTGAGGAGGAGCAGGGCGGCGATGATCCAAAGGCAGTTTTTTATCAGAAATGGGCGCATCATCAATCAGTTGGTAATACAAATAGGTTTCCCGCGGCCTCCTCAAGTCCGTACCGCGCGCTGAGGGCACTTTCCAGTTGCGCGCGCGCGCCGCTTCCGGACAGTCGCTGGTAGGCCGCGGCGGTATTGAGCAGCAAGAGCAGCCCGATGGCCGCCCAGGCAAGCCGACGGGCGCCGGCGCTGCGGCGCTCAACCGCCAGGCGCTCGAGGACGCGCTGCTGAAAATCAGCGCGCGGGCGCACGCGGGACAGGTTATCCAGCGCCGCCAGACGTCGAGCGACCGCTTCGGAAACATCCACCGGTTGATTCATGCGCGTTTACTTGAATGGGTTTGCAAATTTCGCGTCGTTCAGCAGCGAATTATCCGTCAGCGTTTCCATAAAAGCGACCAAGGCTGCTTTTTGCTGATCGCTGAGGTTGAGGCGTTGCGGCTGGCCGTTGAGGCCGCGCAGGCGGTTGTCCAGCGCCGGGCCGTTTTGAACCCCGCTGTTGTAGTGTTCGACCACCTGCGCGAGGGTCGTAAAGCGGCCGTCGTGCATATACGGGCCGCCGACGGCGATATTTTTCAGGGAGGGCGATTTAAAAATCACCGTTTCGCCGGCGTTCAGGCCGTTGCTCAGGCTGTTGGCCGCCAGCGCGAAGGTCGGAACGCCATGGCAGCCAGCGCAACCGGCGCCGCCGGCGGGAGGCGGTTGCAGGAAGAGCGCCTTGCCCATATTTTCCTGCTGGGTAAAATTCGGAAACGGCGCGCCCACACCGGCGCCCGGTGCGCCCGGCACGAATAGCTGCGAAAGCCCCTGATCGAATTTACTGTCGGTCGAAACCATGCTGCGCACAAATTGCGCCAGCGCCAGTTTCATTTTAAACTCGGAAATCTCCTCCGTGCCGAACGCTTTTTCAAACAACGGCGGGTAGTACTCCAATCCCTTCATTTTTCCGATCAACACCTCGATCCCCCCTGCGGCGGCATCAAAACCCATTTCCGTATGGTCTTTGATCGGTTGCGTAACTTGGGCTTCCAGATCCTCCGCGCGTTTATCCCAAAACATCCGCTCGCCGGTGTAAAAATTGGCGTTGGCCAGGCGCATCGAGTGCTTGCCGGTCAGGCCGCCTTCAAATCCTTTACTGAGCACGGCCTCGTCGGTGAATCCGATGCTTTGTTTGTGGCAAGAAGCGCAAGCGACTTTACCATTGATGCTCAGGTTTTTATCGTAAAACAACACCCGACCGAGCGCAGCGCCGGCATCGGAGACGGCGTTCAGACTCGGCGCGTTATCGGTGGCGAGGAGGTTGGCGTCGTAGTGGCGGGGGTACGTCGGTGCGGCGTAATTGGGCAGATCGTCCAGGTCAATTTTGGTGTATTTCAGGACGATTTCCCGGGCGGTGGATGCCGGGTTCCCCGAACCGCCGTCATCGTCTTTTTTACAAGCGCCCAGGGTGAGGAAAAGCGCAAAGAGCGGGAGCGCAAGCAGGCCGATGCGGGGGGATTGGAAAGTTAAAATAGGTTTTGTCATTAGGAATGATTTATATTAAATTTAAAAAAAATAATTAGAATGGGTACACATTTTTCCGGAGAGCAACCGGATTTAGTTCTTTGAAACTTCGGAAAAAGAAAAATGGAGGGGAAAGTTTGTGTTTTCGACGCATAAATCCCCAAGTCCATGCGCAAAAGCGCCCATAAAAATATTCGACAATTTTTACACATTCCAGCCTTTACTAATCAAAATT
>JAUMBL010000048.1:0-5763 GCA_032115775.1 Saprospiraceae bacterium
AAATGGATGCTTTTTTGTATCAGACGTGACCGGCTAAGTAGTTACCTTATTTTTAAAAATTTAGCGATTAAAATCAAATAATTTTATATAATTTAGCGATTACAATCGCTAAATTATATAAAAAATGATCCATCGCACTATGGGCAATGCCCGCCTGACCGGAGTGGCACGCCTGACATCAAGTGCCGGAAAACGCGTTTGCGTGCGCCCGGCGGATGGGGTTTTGTATCAAAATGAAAACATAATGATCTTTGCCCCCACCTTGCGGTACAGTTGCCTTTATTTTGTGTCAATTAGCTTTAAAAATTACCCTTACTTTGTGCTAAAAGATTAAGTCTGACCGGTACATACCCACTGGGTAGGGCAACAAATACTGGCGCACCTCAATTCGCCGCTCGACAAATGAACACCTGCGACCATGATCTTGCTACCCGCCTTTTTGCGGGAAATCTTGCCCTCCACCCGGCCACAACCCAGGCTGGGAAAAAGTATAAATTGCTCAACCTGCCCTATTTCTTAGGTAAAAAACCGCAGGACTATCTGGCCTGGATGAAATCTCAACCGCTCGATACAATTACCTTCAAAGATCCATACTATTGTGTATTACTGAAATTAAGAAATAATGAAAAACCTGGGAACCCTCATATTACTTTTTATCCTCGCCGGCCAGGGCATTTCAGCCCAATCCCTCCTCCCATATCTGAGCAAAAACGGCAAATACGGCTTCGCAGACGAGACAGGGAAAATCATCTTCGCGCCCGAATTCGAGGGTCACATGGAGGCGTTCGGCCCGGATGATTTGTATAAAGACCTCAGGAAAAACGGCGAAGGCGTCCGCCTTTTTCGAAGCGGTGTGGTGGTACCCAACCCGCGCCTGATGATGGGCCGCGCGCTGCGTTGCGTGGAGGTGGACAGCCGCACGGGCCGCGCCGACACGCTGGCCGACCTCATCTTTTGCCAACAAAACGACCGCTTATTATTCATTGATTTGAAGACGGGTAAAACGGTCGAGGCATTCAACGAAAGTTATTTGTATAACCAGCCCGACTGGCAGAAAGGTGAGGAAATCAGTGGCTTCAACGGCATTGTATTTCGATTCTCCGACGGCCTGGCGCGCGTTTTTCGACCCGACGGCTCGGTCAATTTCCTGGATAAAAAATTGAACTTTTTGCTTTCCAAAGACGTGGCGGCCGGCTGGATATTGGACGAACAATATATAGCCGTCGCTGATGCCGAAGAGCGTTTTGGCGTGCTCGACCGCGGTGGGCGGGAGGCCTTGCCGAAGAACTTCCGTCGCGTTGAAACGGCGGGTCGCGCGGGCGTTTTCATCGTCAACAACCACCGATATGAGTCCGTGACAAACAGCGGCGTCGGACTATTCGCGGAAGGCGGGAAGCCCGTGCTCGACACCGTTTTTGAGCGGATAAAACCCGTGCCGGGCGGGCGCTTCGTCGTCGCCCAAAAAGGGCAGCGCTTCGGTGTTTTTGAACTCGACGGCCGCGAAATTGTGGGGCCGGAGGCCAAAAACATCGAAAATTATAACCGCCATACTCGCCCCCTAGCCATTACCTGGGAAACCGACAGGCGGGCAAACATCCTCGACGCCAATGGCAACAGGCGTTTCCCGACCGATGTGCAAAGTGTTCGGGGCATGACTATCATGGGCTCGGCATTTCCCCATTATATCGTAGCAGACGGTTCGAAAAAAATGGTGTTGGATACTGCGCTGAACCTGGTTTTGGAGGTTGAGGCTGCCGAATTGTCGCTCGCGTCGAGCGAGCCGGAGCTCCTGTTTTTCGCGAAAAAGCCTGGAGGGAGCAGTATCCTTCGGCGTGATGGCTCGACGCTTTTTTCGGGCGATTTCGACGGTGTTTTCCTTGAACGATTTTTGACCGAAAAGCGGCTCTTACGCCTCAAAAAAGGCGAGCGGCAGGGGCTTGTATCCTTTGAGGGGCGTATGGTTTTTCCCTTTGATTTTGAAGAGTTTCGCATGGAGCCCCGCACGCAGGATACCGTGCTCTGGGCGCGGCCGGCGGGCTCTAAACTGTTTTTTCAATATGACCTTTCCGGCAACAAACGCTCGGAATACGGGCGTACGCAGGCCGACAGCCGCTCGGACAGTCCGATAATCTCGGGCCAAACGATGGGCGACGGGCGCAAAAAAATGACGCTTTTCAACGGACTGGAGGTGTTTTTACCCGATTCGCTGAAAGACTGCCGTGTTTTGGCGCACTGGTGGGATATGCGCGAACGCGCCGTCGTGGCATTTGGAAAGGACAAGGATCCGGCTGCGCGGGCGATTTTCAACGAAAAATTTGAACCGGTGTTGCCGCCAGGGTTTGTCGCGCCGGAGGAGCTGCTGGGGGAAAACCTTTTCCCGCGCATCGGCGAATACGGTCTGATCGTAGTGAAAAAAGGCTTGCCTGTGCCGCCGCCCAGGGTGTCGCCTAAACCGGCCGCTCCGCCTAAAGCGACTGTTCCGCCCAAAAACGATCAGCCTGTCCGGTCCGATAAGGAGCAAGAAGTCGTGGTAATGGACGCGGTGGTAGAAGCGCCGCCCGAAACCGTCCGCAGCGCTGTGGAAACATCTGCCGATTTTGAAAAAAATGGTCCTTGCGGCCTGATAGACGCGAGCGGGAACTGGTTGCTGGAGCCGCTGGCGGCCGTGGATTTGTTGCCGTTATCGCCCTTCGTAGTGGCCGAAATGCCCGCGGGTGAACGAAACGCCAACCACAGTTTCATTGAAAAAGGCATCCGCCTGCACGTCGTAGCGGGGCTCTTGAAAGGCACGGTGATCGAGGCCAACTGGCTGGGTCAAGACGGTTTTTCGCAGGATAATGCATACAATATGAAGGTCGGCCGGATCCGGAAAGGCACGACCCGCATGGCGGAGTACGCCTATTTCGACTGGCAGGGCCGCGCTATTACCGACTGGATTTTTGAAAACGGTCCGGATTTTTTGAAGTCTAAAAACCTCGTCCACATCTGGGAAAAAGGCGTTTTTGGAATCCGTCAGGCAGTCATCAACGAAAACGGGAAAACCATCTTTGAACTGGGCGATTGGATGACCGAAGACTCGCCGCGCAGTCGCGGCGGCGACAATGATAAATGGGCGTACCTGATCGTACAAAAACGCAGAGCGGAAATCTTGAAGGATACCTTGGGCCGATTAATCCCGATGCCCAAAGGTTTGATGGATTCGACGGGGCGGGTAGTCTTGCCTCCTCAATTTTTGGACCTTAATATTTGGGAGAAAGACCGTTTTCTGACGGCCAAAACAGCGGCGGGTAACGTCGTTTTGATGACTATGGACGGCCGTACCATCCACGAATTCAAGCCGGGCAAATCGAGTATTTTGATGCAGCGCATCGGTCGCGGCCCGAACAGGGCGAATGCTGGACCGTTGGCCGTGTGGACCGAAAACGAGACCCTGTTGATAGACGACGACAACGCGTTGATCCGGCATTTCAATCTGCCCTTCGGGCGCGAAATGTTGTCCGAAGCGATGGCAGAGCGGTTCGTGGTTTTGATCCAAAATAACAAGAAGGTGTGGGTTGATTTCCGGTCGGGGAAGGTGTTTGCGGAGTGAGGCGGTGATGTGATGTTTATCAGGATGATAGATGTGCTAACGGGTATTGCTTTATCCGCCGACTAAAGATCGGCGGTTACAGGATGGTAGATGTGCTGGGTGGAGTTTCCAAATTTTTTATCATCTGCTCGGAAACATTCTGGGGGATGAAAATCGGCAAACTTTAGATAAAAAAACACAATGTGTTGAATTTGTTTTTTTAAATACAAATATTGTCGTATTTTTATGCAGAGATCCGAAACCATAACCCAATTCTTTATTCAAATTGATAGAGTGCAAATCGCATCTATCATCCTGTAACGTAATGATTGATAAAGACCTGAAGGAGTCCATCTAAAGTGCAAATCGCATCTATCATCCTGTAACCCCCTGATTTATCAGGGGGAAATCAAGTGGATCCCCACTCAACACATCTATCATCCTGACAAACATCACATCAAAACTTCCCTGCCAATCATCTCACTAAAACCACAGACATTATGGCACAAGTTCGCATCTGGGTACATGTCGTTTGGTCTACCAAAAGCAGAGCCCCCCTACTGACTAATAAAAACAAGCGGATAGACACTTTCAAGCACATCAAATCCAACGCCAAGAAAAAGGATATTTACCTTGATTTCATCAGCGGTGTTGCCGATCACGTTCACGTATTAATTTCGTTGGCTTGTGACCAGACCATCGCACAAGTGATCGCATGGCTGAAAGGAGAAAGCTCGCGCTACATAAATGAGCGCAAAATAACAGCGACCTATTTTGACTGGGCGGACGATTACTACGCCGTATCGGTTAGCCAATCGAATGTGGAGACCGTACGAAATTACCTGAAAAAACAGGAAGACCATCACGAAAAGAAGACATTTGCCGAGGAATGCGAGGAGTTTATGTCAAAGTATGGATTTTTCAGGATGCTTGGATAAGTATCTTCTTTCTAGTAGCGCTATAGATGTGATGTTTATCAGGATGATAGATGTGCTAGCGGGTATTGCTTTATCCGCCAACTAAAGATCGGCGGTTACAGGATGGTAGATGTGCAGGGAGCAATTACTAAACTTCCAATTTTTATAAATTACAGGTCTCAACATGGGCAAAAACTACAGCTTCCTGCTACTAAAACCCGAAGCCCCCCGCGGCGAATCGGACATTTTAAAAGCATTCGGCATTCAAAATCCGGTGCTGAACCAGGTGTAGCAAGGGCGATCGTTTCAGTTTTCAACCGGCTGTGCCGGGAAATGCGCAGGAGCCGAAAATTTCTTTCCAGCGCCGTTCAAATCTGCCGCCGACCAAGCAAAAGATTTGAATAGCATGTTTTTTGGCAAATTATTTGAAAAAAATTATCAAAAAGTGTAACTTTGTGTATATTTTTTTAACACATAGTTGTACTTTATGTTAGAGAGAGCGATTTTTAACGACCTTACGCAGCATTTGCCTTTGCAGGAAGTCACCGTAATTACCGGGATGCGACGCACTGGCAAAACCACGGCACTGCAATATATGCTGAACCAGGTAGGGCATGAAAACAAACTGTATCTCGACCTGGAGCGACTGGAGTACCGAAGGATATTTCTGCGGAATAGTTTTGCCGAGATGCAGGCCGACCTGGAATTCCTGGGTTACGATTTTTCCAAAGCGGGCGTTATCGCCATGGACGAGGTACAATTAGTACCTGAGGTGGTGTCTTTTATTAAATATTACCACGATCATCATTCGGTGAAGTTCATCATTACAGGATCGAGTTCGTTTTATTTGAAAAACAGGATTACCGAAAGTCTGGCAGGGCGGAAACGCATTTTTGAAATGTATCCGTTGGATTTCATCGAGTTTCTCCGGTTTAAAGGAGCAGACCCGGCGCCTTTGCAAAATGCACGCTTGTCCAATTACCGCCCCATCGTTTTTTCGAAATATCAATCCTTGTATGAGGAATATTTGCGATACGGCGGTTTCCCCCAGGTCGTATTGTCTGATCAGCGGCAGCACAAAGAGCAAATGCTGAGAGACATTCTCAATTCCTACCTTGAACTGGACGTAAAAATACTCTCGGATTATTCCGTTATTGACGATCTGTACCGCCTGGTAACACTGTTGTCCGCTCGAATTGGAAACAAACTGGATTATCAGAAAATCGGTGTCTTAATGGGCATCAACCGGCATAAAATAAAAGCGTATATCCAGTTGTT
>JAUMBL010000049.1:0-3839 GCA_032115775.1 Saprospiraceae bacterium
TCGGACTGAATTTTTACCTCAGCGGCGCCATGGACGCCGCCTTCACCGGCAACGCCCAGGCCGATGCGTTGCGCCGAACCGCCCTGGCGCTGTATTACTTCCAGTTCAAGGAAATCGTCGGCGATACCGCCACCCTGGCCGCTGCCGCCGACGCCCGCCGCCTCAACGCCCTGCACGGCCAGGGGCTGGCAGCCTTCTATGGCGGGGACACCCTCAGCGCCCGCGCGCACTACCGGCAGCTGCTGGGGGCCCAGCCGACCTATTTCGATACCCTCTCCATGTCGGTGAATCTGCAAACCCTGCTGGCCGCCGTCGGCGCCGTGGAGCAGCCGCAATACGGCCTGCGTGGGATCGTGCTGGATGCCGACACCCGCCGACCGATTGTCGGCGCGACGGTGCAGCCAAAGTCTCTCCCGACACTCCGCACCGACGCCGACGGCCGATTTTTCTACGCCTTCCAAACCCCGCCGCCGACCGGCCGCATCTGGACGACGGTCAGCGCCGCCAACTATATAACCGAATCGCTCCCGCTGCTGCGCCACAGCGTAGCGACGCTGCTGGATACCGTGCGGCTCAGGCCGATAGCAACCGTCACCGAACCAAGCCCCGCCTCCGCCACGCCCAACCCAAGTCCGCCCGTAACACCCTCCGCCGTACCCCGACCCGATATGGTGCAGATACCCGGCGGTACTTTTATGATGGGCGATGCCTTCGGCGACGGAGAAGATGATGAAAAACCGCACAAAGTCACCCTCTCCGGCTTCCGCATGGCCCGCTACGAGCTGACCTTCGAAGAATACGACCAGTATTGCGACAGCACCGGCGCCTCCAGGCCCGACGACCAAAACTGGGGTCGGGGTCGCCACCCGGTGATCAATATTTCCTGGTACGACGCGGTAGCCTACTGCAATTGGCTGAGCGCACAGCACGGCTACACGCCCGCCTATATAATAGATAAAGACCCCAATAATCAGTATGATTGGACCGTCCGCCTGGCGTCCCGCGCCGACGGCTACCGCCTGCCCACCGAAGCCGAGTGGGAATACGCCGCCCGCGCAGGCGGCAAAAAAGTGCGCTTCGGCAACGGCAAAGACCGCGCCGATCCGAAAGAAATCAACTTTGACGGCAGCGCAGATTATAAAGAGGACTATTCGGTCGTCGGCGAATACCGTGAACGAACCGTACCCGCCGGCAGTTTGCGCAGTCCCAACGCCCTGGGCCTGCACGATATGAGCGGCAATGTATGGGAGTGGTGTTGGGATTGGTACGGCGATTATCCGGACGAGTTGCAGGTTGATCCGAGGGGAGCGAAGGAGGGCGACCACCGCGTGCTTCGCGGCGGCAGTTGGCTCAACTACCCGCAGTACTGCCGCGTCGCGTTTCGCTCCTACTACGGGCCTGGCAACCGCAACAGCCTTATCGGCTTCCGCCTCGTCCGCCCTTTTTAGTCAGATGGCTTGCCTGTCCGGCCGGTTCTGTGAGCAAACTACCCCGAGCCTCCCCATGAAAAGTGGGAGGCGAGGGGAGAGCGAATCGCTGCAACGAGCGAGCAGGGGAGGGAGGGTACGACCGACCGCGAAGCGAAGTGGCAGCGAGGAGCGGTCGGGAGGGGGTAGGTGGGGCTTGGGGGCCTGTGGCCCCCAAAAATTTTTTTTGAAAATGGATTTTTTAAAATACTAAAAATTATGCAAATTAAGATATTTAATATCCCGATTCCTGACGGGGATACCTGGAACGAAGAGATGAACGTATTTTTGCGATCAAAGCGGATCATTTCGGTGGAAGATCGGATCGTGCAAAGCGGAGACGGAACGTATTGGAGCTACAGTATCAAATATGTTGACGATGTGGTGCTGTCGGAACGCGAAAAGCCCAAAGTGGACTATCGCAAGGTGTTGGACGAAGTAACCTTTCAGCGCTTTTCCGCGCTCCGGGTAATCCGCAAAAAAGTGGCCGAAGCGGATGCCGTGCCGGCATACGTAGTATTTTCCGATGAAGAATTGTCCGAATTGGCAAAAATAAATCCCTTGACAGAGGCCGGCATGAAAAGCGTAAAAGGAATCGGCGAAAAGAAAGTGGAAAAATACGGGCATCATTTCCTTCCAAAAAAAGAGCAGCATGAAAAGAGCCAAAAACCTGATGCCCCGCATACTGGAGCCGGATAACCTGCGCCTGGCATTTTGGAAAGCGTCCAAAGGCAAACGCTACACGCAGGAGGTGCTGGATTTTCAAAAACAATTGGAACCGAATTTAGCGGCGCTGCAACGCCAAATAACTTCAGGGCTGATCGTCGTTGGACAATATCGGTATTTTAAGGTGTATGAACCGAAAGAACGGCAAATATGCGCCTCGGCATTCAGAGAACAGGTATTGCACCACGCCATGATGAATGTGTGCCACCCATACTTCGAACAGCACCTGGTGTTCGATAGCTATGCCAGCCGAAAAGGAAAAGGCGTTCATGCCGCATTGGCGCGCGCCAAACGCTTCACCAAGGCGCACCGTTGGTATTTGAAACTGGATGTCCGAAAATTCTTCGATTCAGTACACCACGCGACCCTGAAGGAACAGTTGGCGCGGCAATTCAAAGACCCCCGGGTACTGGAAATATTCGGCAAAATAATAGACAGCTATGAGGCTTCACCCGGCCGCGGATTACCGATCGGCAACCTGACCAGTCAGTATTTCGCAAACCATTTTCTGTCCGAACTGGATCATCATATCAAGGAAACGCTGCAGATCAAAGCATTTGTGCGCTATATGGACGATATGGTGCTGTGGCACAGCGATAAGGCTGTACTAAACCACGCTTTCCACAGCATCCGGGAATATGTGGAGATTCAATTACACGGCGCGCTCAAGCCGGAAATACTGGCGCCCTCAAAACGCGGATTGACATTCCTCGGCTACCGCATATTCCCCGATCACGTCGCCCTGGCGCGGCAAAGCAAACAGCGATTTATTCGAAAATTCCGGAAATTGGAAGAAAAATATGATTCCGGCGAGTGGAACGAAGCGACCTGCCAGCGACACGCCAGACCCCTGTTGGCTTTTTTAGGCCATGCACGCACGCGGAATTTCCGAAAAAGCGTACTTTTGCATTAGTGGTTTATCACCCAAAGGGCGACAACCGCGTGCTTCGCGGCGGCAGTTGGAACAACAACCCGCAGAACTGCCGCGTCGCGAATCGCAACAACAACAGGCCGGACAACCGCAACAACAATATCGGCTTCCGCCTCGTCCGCCCTTTTTAGCTCACAGGATTGCCGGATAGCAGCCACTGAACAGGTGATTGACCCGCTCTCCGCCCTTCCCTGTTTTTCGGAGTCGGCGCCGAGACGAAGATGCGGCTCAGGCCGGGGCATGGCAACAGCGTTGGTAGCGCATACACAGCGAAAACGCTGTTGCCATAATGCCCGGTTCGAAAATCGTCCGTGCATATTGAAATCTTGGTATTGCGCTGTACGCTGTACATGTTGTTTTAAAAATGTTGCTGCCCAAACGCTTCATCAAAGCGCGAAAAGGGCGCAATGCGGGATATTGTAACCGCCGAGCAACGCAGCGGAAGGGAAAATTGAACCGCCAATTCTTATGCTATTCGCCGGACGCAGCACTAGTTTGTATTTCGCTGCCATAGGTAGTATTTTTGCTATAAATATTTAGAAAGGGTACACATTTTTCCGGAGAGAAACCGGATGTAGTTCTTTGAAATTTCGGAAAAAGAAAAATGGAGGGGAAAGTTTGTGTTTTCGACGCATAAATCCCCAAGTCCATGCGCAAAAGCGCCCATAAAAATATTCGACAATTTTTACACATTCCAGCCTTTACTAATCAAAATT
>JAUMBL010000050.1:0-19005 GCA_032115775.1 Saprospiraceae bacterium
TCCCATTTTCCGCCATACTTCGCAATTTTTTTTGACCGTAGCGCTGCTACGGCCTGCAAAAAATCGCTTCGTCTGGCAAAAAACGGATCCTTTTTTGTCTCAGACGCGACCGGCTAAGTAGTTACATTTCTTCCACTTAATTCGAAAAATCAACATTTTGCATTCGCCAACTGCGGCAGGTCGCTATGCTTCCTCCATTCTTCGACCGCAAAATCAACACGCACCGCCGCATCGCCCGTGCAACCAATGGGCGATAAATGAAACAGGAAGACATCGGAAAGACGATACGCATCAACCCTAATTTGATGCGCTTTTTGTTTTTTTCGAAAAATCCCGTATTTTTGTTACAAATTGTTTTGAAATGGCAAAAAAGTTAGTCCGTTTTGACTGGGCGATGAAAAAGATGCTTCGCCACAAAGCCAACTTCGACATCCTCGAAGGGTTTCTATCGGAGTTGCTTGGCGAAGACGTGAAAATTAAGCAGGTCCTCGACAGCGAGAGCAACAAGGAAACGGAAGATGATAAGTTCAACCGGGTAGATGTGCTGGTGGAGTTCGCAAGTGGCGAGTTGGTCATCGTCGAAGTCCAGAACAGCAAAGAGTACGACTATTTCCATCGAATGCTGTACGGCACGTCGAAAGTCGTTACTGAACACATCAAGGAAGGTCAGCCTTACGCCGAGGTCAAAAAGGTGATTTCTGTAACGATCGCCTATTTTGATTTAGGGCAGGGCAAAGACTACGTTTATCACGGCACGACAATATTTAAAGGTATCCACAAGCACGATATTCTCACCCTTGCCGACAAGCAAATCGAACTCTACAGGAAGAAAAATGTCCAGGAGATTTTCCCTGAATACTGGGTAATCAAGGTTGGGAAATTCGGAAATCGAGTAAAAGACAAACTTGACGAGTGGATTTACTTTTTCAAGAACGCAGAAATCAAAAACGACTTTTCGGCGAGAGGCTTAAAAGCCGCAGGCGAAAAGTTGGACGAGATGAAACTGAACGAAAAAGAAGCAAAGGACTATAAAAAGTACCTGAAAGAATTGCGGGACATTGCCAGCGACCAGCACACGAAAATGGCGGATGCACAAGATTTAATAAATCAGGGCATCAGCAAAGGCGAAGAAAATAAAGAGCGGGAGACTGTTTTGAAGTTGAAAAAGAAGGGTAAATCGAACCAAGAGATTGCGGATTTGCTCGACTTGCAACTTGAAACGGTGTCGAAAATAACTGAAAACCACTTGAATAAATAAAAAATCGCCCAAAAAAGTCGGGTGCTTACGTCGGAAGTCCGGGCATACATTTGCACGCACAGAAAAACATTTTTCTATGGAATTCGAACTATTTTTTACCAAATTTCCCAAAATAGCGGCGACCCAAACCCGCGGGATAAAGATACTTGATGACCAACAAGCGTTACCCGAGGGCGAATATGGCTTCTTCAACGCCTTCTGCAACGATAAAAAATGTGACTGCCGGCGGGCAATGATTCATGTTTACCGATCTGATCAACATCGGAATAATTTTCGTATTGCGGTGCTTTCTTATGGATGGGCGCCCAAATCCTTTTATTTAAAATGGTCGCCAGGGATGCTCAAAGAAGAACTGGAATGCTTTAAAGGCCCTGCGATTGAGCCATTCCAACCACAAAGCCAATATGCCGGGGCTGCATTGGATATTTTTGAGGAAATGTTGAAGGACTCTACGTATGCCAACCGGTTCATCAGAGAATACGTTTTATTAAAATGGAAAGCAGGTATGAAATTGCCAAAAGACCTGCTGCCGTGGCTCAGACTGCTGGATGACTGCCCGTGTGGCAGCGGCCAAAAACTGAAATTTTGTTGTGGCATCAAATAGCGCCCTGCAGGAAGGCGGCATGGAGGCCCAGGTATTCGCAGATAGCGGAACCAGCAGTTCGCCCTTCGGCAGAAAATCCCAATCGCACGCTACGTACTTAAAACCAGTTCCTAAAAACACCCATGCGCCACCCCGGCAACCGGAATGACGCATGGCGTACGGAACGTGATTTGAAAACAAATTGGTTAGTGGATGACCTCCTCGCGCGCAATGGGACTTGCTAATTCGCGATGATTTTCCCGGAGGCTACCGGCTTGCCATCAGCGACAAGCCGGTAGAAATGCGCTCCGGAGGGAATTTGGTGTCTGAATAATCGGAAAGTGGGATGGACAAAAAATTGATTAAACTGTAATCGGCCTTGGATATCGTACACCTCCAGTCGGTAACTGGAAGCCTGGATTCCGGTAATTTCAAATTGCGCGCTCTCCAGGAAGGGATTGGGATACACCTTCACGGTCGCGCCGGGGATTAAAATGTCTTTGGTGTCCACAACCAGGAAGCTGTCGCGCTGACAAACGGTGTGGAAAGTTTCGTTGGTAAACGCCGGCGCATTGTAATCAAAATACACGGCAGCCGTGTTCAGCACCTCGGCGCCGCAGGGCAAATCGGGCGCCTGCGATACACGGAACGATACAAAGCCTTCACTCGCGCTGCTGCCGTCCGGAAGCAAATTCGCATTCGGGATGGTAAATTGCACAATGCCGTTGCCGTACACCTGAAAATCGTACGGATGCGATGCAGCGCCCGGGAATACCGTGCCGGGATCCAACTCGGCCGCAAGCGTATCGCGCACAATGACCTGTTGTACCGTATCGGTACCGGAATTCACAAAACGGATTAAAAACTCTAAATCGGTTTGAGGACTGATGAAGTTGGATACGTCGTACCCTTTGGGATGGCCTCTTTTAAGAAAAGTCGGATTATATTCAGTTTCATACGTTTCCTGGCAATCTACGGCGACAAACACGTCCGCCTCGTCATCCGGGAACATGGTGTAGAACCCGGTGGAAATCGGATCCGCGGTCGTATCCGTCACGCAGCCTTCCACCGCAGCCGTGGGATAGCTCAGGCCGGGGTAACCCGGGCTTTGCTCGGCGATCACGCGGTAGGTTTTTCCATTGGCGGGGGTCTGGAATACGAGGGTGTCGCCTCCCGCGCCCAACTTAAACCGGTAGTCCGGGTCGCCGGGCGGCGTGAGCATGATCAAATCTTCGGCGATTACAAAGCCCAGTTCGTTCGCCATCGGGTTTACGCCCTTGTTGCGGAGCAGCAATTTCACCTGCCCGGCGTCGCAAATCGCCTCTGCCACCACAATGGAGCCGTCCCAGTCGGGGTTCACGACGCAGAATGAATCCGGCCGGATATGCGCCTTCATGCAGTGGGCCGTTCCAATCTGGGCGTCGCAGTCGAGGAAAGCCGTCACGGTGAAGGTCTTGCACTCGCCGGGATTGAGCGTGCCGACCGCGAAGGTATAGACCTGGCCGGACTGCTGCGACCAGGGTATGGAGCTGCCGGTGACGGTCAGTGCGGGATCGGCTGTGATTTCGATGCGCGTGTTGAGCGAGGGCACGGTACCAGAATTACAGTACCGCACGGTGTAGATATTATCGGCGCAGCGGCGCAACAGGGCGGTTTGGATATCAACCTCGTTGCGCGGGCAGTTGACGGCGCCGCGGACGGGCACGGCCACGGCCACGGTATCGTAAAAAGCGGGTACCTGTACGCTGATGGCGTTATTGTTGCAAGTTTGCCACAGATTGTTCGGTTCGATGAGGGTGATTTGATAGTCGCCCGTATCTACGGCCAGGAGAAAATTGCCGTCCTGATCCGCGGCGATATACCGTGTAAAATTTGTGCTCGCTACCTTGATGATCCAGTCTTCCAGACCCTCTTCCCCGGCGTCCTGCAGGCAGTTCGCGTCGAGATCGAGAAATACGTTGCCTTGAAGGTAACTGGTAAAAATTCGACCTTCCGAATCGGTTTTCACCAGATAGGGCGCCTGTTCGAACGAGAGCACGAAAGGCTGGGAATAGCCTGCGGCTGCGGCGCCTCCGTCCGGGGTAGCGACCACGGCATTGGCGACGTCCGGGCCGCCTTTTCCGACTACCGCTTCCCAGATTCGGTTGCCGGTAGCGTCGGCGTGCAGGATAAACAGGTCATCCAGCCCGCTGTTGCTCCGCAGGCCGGCGGCGAAGAATCCGTTTCCGAGGTCGCGGGTCAGGCTGAATAACTGGGTTTGGGGATATACTTCGAACCACACCGCAGCGTCATCGCCGTTGCCGGCAATTTTCATCAGCAGGCCGCCGCCGCCCTGGAGGAAGTTGGAGGATCCGGCCAGCACGAAGCTGTCGTCGTCCAGACTGACCACATCGCGGGCGATTTCGTCGAACGTGCCGAACAGGCCGTAGGTATTTTCCCAGATCAATTCGCCGGCTTCATTGAGCCGCACGATATAGATATCTTTATTGGCAAAGGTATTATTGCGGTATTCACCGGCTACCACGATATCCCCGTTGTTAGCCAGCGTCAGGCCGTAGCCTTTTTCCGGTTCGCCGGCGGCGCCGAAAGTTTTAGCCCACAGCAAGTTGCCGTTCGGGTCGGTGCGCAACACCAACAAATCCTCCACGCCGTTCATATTACTCTGAAAGCCGGCGACGACCAAGTCGCCATTGGGCATTTCCAGCAGCGCCTGTCCTTCTTCGGTCATTCCGGAGGACGTATCGAAGGACTTCAGCCACAGGAGATTTCCGGTGGCGTCAATTTTTGCCAGCAAAATATTGCGGTTGACCTGACCCGTCCAGCCCGTTACGACATAATTACCGTCGCTGGTCGGGCGAATATCCAGTCCGGAAATGCGAAAATCGCCGGTCGGCGGGAGATAGCGCCGGTTCCACTGCATATTGCCGTCGGCGTCCGTTTTAATCAGATACAGGCGTTCCGTCCCGTTGTAGTTACCAGCCATCACAAACCCGCCGTCGGGGGTATTCGACAGGCCGAGCACCTCGTCCTGGCCGCCTCCAAAGTACACGCGCTCCCAACCCTGGCCGGAGGCAAGGACGGCGAGCAGCATAAAAAACGACGTAAGTAAGAGATTCCTGTACATGAGTTGTCGGATTAACAAGGTAAACCTGTTCGATTTCACGTTACAAAAGTGCGACAGGAATTCGTCCGCTAAAAAGACAAAAAAAGTCATTTGTTGATCTTTTTTTAGTTTATCTTTCAGCCAAAATTCGATTTTTTCTCTTTTAATTTTTAATAAAAAACTGAAAACCATATTTTTAAAAATAAATTTATGTTCAATAAATTTTGTCAATTTGACTTTTTTGTTGAAAAAAAATAAAAATTACTGCATGCAAAAAAGCATTCTTATTGAAATTATGAGGTCGCTCGACAAGAAAGAGCAGCGGGATTTGCGCAAGTGGTTGCAATCACCCTCCCATAATCAACGGCAGGATGTGGCGCAATTGTTCGATTACCTGACGGGATTTTTGTCCGGGCAGGACAGCGCGCCGGAAAAAGAGCAGGCCTGGCCGGCGATCTATCCCGGGGAGCCGTACGACGACAACCGGATGCGGCAGGTGATGTTTTTTTTGAGCAAAGCGGTGGAGGATTATCTGGCTTTCGAGGCGTTCAAGGCGGAGCCGGTGCCGTATTACCTGACCCTCGCCCGCTTGTATCGGAATCGGAAATTGGATAAGGCCTACCGGCAGGCCGCGCGGCTGAGCCGGGAGCAGCTGAATGCCCGGCCGATTCGGAACGGGGATTTTCTTCGGCGGCAGTTTGAACTGGAGCAGGAGGAGTACGACTACCTGATCGGCATTACGCAGAATGCGCCGGTAAATTTGCAGGAGACGGCCGATGCGCTGGAGCGGTATTTTTTGTCTGAAAAATTTAAGATTGCGCTGGCGATGCAAGCGCACCACAAGGTATATCAAAAAACAAATTACGATTACGGATTGTTGAAAAATGGCGTGTCTTATGTGGAATCGCACCAACATTTGCTAGAATCGCCGGCAATTTCCATGTACTACTACGCGTATATGACGGTGGTGCATCCTACCGAAGAGCGGTATTTTGACGAATTTGAGCAGTTGATTCAGCAGTACAACGACCAGTTCGACCATACGGAACTGCGCAATTTTTACCTGGCCGCGCTCAACTATTGCGCTACAAAAATCAACCACGGACGACAGGATTTTGCGCGCCGGGCTTTTGATCTGAGCAAACGCGGATTGGAAACAGGCGTGCTGCTCGAACACGGGCAGGTCTCTCGCTACACCTTCGGCAACGCCGTCGGCGCAGCCATTAAAATCCGGGAATTTGCCTGGGCTGAAAAATTTATCCACGATTTCGAACACCGGCTGGAGGGGAAGGAGCGCAAAAGTATTGTGCATTTTAATCTTTCCCGTTTGTATTTTGAAAAAGGCGATTACGACAAAGCGCAACGCCTCCTCCTGAATTTTGAATACGACGATCTGTTGCACAACATTGTCGCTAAAACCATGCTGCTGAAAATATATTACGAACAAACCGAATTTGACGCCTTCGAATCGCTGCTGGAAAGCCTGCGTATCTACCTCAAACGCAAAGAAGCGCTCGATCCCACTCGAAAAACCGCCTATAAAAACATGATCAGCCTGATGAAAAAATTGCTGAATACCAACCCATACGCCAAAGCGGAAGTGGAAAGTCTGCGGCGCGATATCGAACGCACGCAGCCGCTCATGGAAAGGGAATGGCTGTTGCGGCAGATAAGCCAAGGGCATGGACAAAAGGGTTAGTCCAGAGCGGCATTTTGCAGCCGTCACAAGGTAAATACCGGCAAAAGGAGCCCCAAAAATCTCCGAAAAAGACTTTTGCAGGATAGATATGCAGGATCCTATCCATACTTTAACAACTTTTCAGGCGAATAATCGTTTCTTTGCGCACGGAAATTTCTGCAAATAGATCTTTGCCAAGCCGTTATTTAGATGAAAAAAGCAACCGTCATCGGTATTATCATTGCCGCCGTGCTGATCCTGGATCAGGGGCTCAAATTTTATATAAAAACGCATTTCCAGTACAATGAGGAGGTTCCTATCTTGGGGCTCAACTGGGCTTTTCTCCGTTTCGTCGAAAATGAAGGGATGGCTTTCGGCATTGTATTCGACTGGGCGCACGGCAAATTATTGCTCAGCGTTTTCCGCATCCTGATGGTGGCCGGTTTGTTCTGGTATATCCGCCTGCTGCTCCAAGCAGCGGCGCCCGTCGGCTATGTGTATGCGATTGCCCTGATTACCGCAGGCGCTATCGGAAATATCATTGACAGCGCGTTTTACGGCCTAATTTTCACGGAGTCCCCCTGGCATGGCGGCCTGGCGCAGTTGGTGTCGCCCGGACAAGGATACGGGACTTTTCTGCACGGGAAGGTGGTGGATATGTTGTACTTCCCGATGACCTATATTAACATACCCGATTGGATACCCGTCTTGGGCGGCGACCAATATCTTTTCTTCAGTCCGATTTTCAATATTGCGGACGCCTCTATTACCACGGGTGTACTGACGATTTTGCTGTTCCAGCGCCGTTTTCTGCGCGAGAGCCATGTCGTGGAAGAAGCGATCGAAAATCCGGATTTGCCGGAGTCAGCGGCTTTGAAGGATGCAATCGAAGCGCGGGAAAACGAAGCGCAAGCGCTGGACACTTCCGACTTGACGGACGCGCAGGGCGGCGACCGGCGACCGGACTAAGCGCAAGTTTCAAGTTCAGTCGCGAGGCGAACGCGGAGTTTCGTAAAAATCTCCTTCTTTATTCCTAAATAAGAATAATATTTTGAACATTTGCATTTTTTCGATTTTTTTATAAAAAAATCGAAAAAATGCAAATGTTCACTATTTTATTTCGCCGCCGGAGGCGGCGAAATACTTTTTACCCCCCCCTAATCGGTCGTTTCCGCCTGCAATTTAGCGGCGTGGTCTGCGATCGTCAGCGCCTCGATGAGTTCATTGAGATCGCCCTCGATAATGCGGTCGAGGTTGAAATTTTTGTTGTCGCCTTCGAGGCGGTGGTCGGTCACGCGATTTTGCGGCCAGTTATAGGTGCGGATTTTTTCCGAGCGGTCGCCGGAGCCTACCAGGCTGCGGCGCTGCGAGGCGCGCGCGGAGGCTTGTTGCTGGATTTGCGCATCCTGGATTTGCTGGATCAGGCGGCCCATGGCGATTTCCCGGTTTTTGTGTTGCGACCGGCTCTCCGTGCTTTCGGCCACGATACCCGTTGGAAGGTGGGTGAAGCGCACGCCCGATTCCGTCCGGTTTACGTGCTGCCCGCCGGCACCGCTGGCGCGGAACACATCCGTGCGAATATCCTCCTTCCGGACATCAATATCTTCCGGTTCCATTTTGGGGAGCACGGCGACCGTGGCGGCCGACGTATGCACCCGGCCTTTCGCCTCCGTTTCCGGGATCCGTTGTACGCGATGGGCGCCGGACTCAAATTTCAGTTTGCTGTACACGTTATCACCGTGCACGTCGAGGATAATTTTGGCGTACCCGCCCACGGCGCCCGGGCTTTCCTCGAGCAGCTCGACTGTCCAGCCCTGCGTATCGAAATACCGGGTGTACATCCGGTATAAGTCGCCGGCAAACAGCGCCGCTTCGTCGCCGCCCGTTCCGGAGCGGATTTCAACGATGACATCCTTTTCATCCTCCGGGTCGCGGGGCGTCAGCAGCACTTTGAGTTCCTCTTCCAGGCTTGCGCACTGCGGTTCCAGCAATTCGATTTCCTCCTTTGCCAGCGCGCGCATTTCCGGATCCGATTCTGCGGCCAGCACCTGTCGGGCGCCGGTGAGCTCCGCGCTTGCGCGCTCATAGCGCGTGAAAGTTTCCACCACCGGCTGCAGCGCCTTATATTCCTTGTTGATGCGTTTCCACCGATCCATATCGCTGATCGTGCTTGGATCGGCCAGGAGCTCTTCCAGGTGCAGGTATTTTTCGCGGATGGCGGTGAGTTTGTCGAGCATAGTACGAAATTGGGCGGCAAAGATAGGACAAAATTTGGGATTTGGGATTGCGATTGCGGATTGGACGGGATGTACGATATTTGCCCCCGGAACGGGCGCTACCCGGAACAGCCCGCCGCCAAAAAATCCGCAATCCGAACTATGAAATATCATGCGTTAATCCGGTTGGACGACGCCGAAGTCCCGGTAGAAGTCATCATCGAGCGACGGAACAATACCCGGTACGGCATCAACCGGCGCGGCGTAAACCTGCGGCTGCCGACGGGCAGTCCGCCGGAATACATCCAGCAGCAGTTGAGCGCCTTACAGGATTGGGTGAACAGGCAGGTGCAGGAAAAACCGGCGCTGCGCGCTTATTTTCATAAAAAAGCGTACCAAACGGGCGATTTGCTCCAGGTGGGCGATCGCAGTTACAAATTGGAGGTCAGCGTTTCCGACCGCGCCTCACACTCGGCCAAGTTGATAGGCGACACCATTTGCCTGAGCCTGAGCGCGCGCGGCAGCGAAGCCCATCGGCACAAAAGCGCTAAAACCCTGTTGTCGCGGGTTGTCGCCGACGATTTTTATCCCCAGGTCGTGGATCGCGTGCTGACGCTCAACAGCCAGACTGTCAACCAGCCGATCTATGGCATTGCGCTGAAGTACAACCAATCGAACTGGGGCAGTTGTTCCCGGCGCAACAATATCAACCTGAGCACGCGCTTGTTATTTGCGCCGCAGGCGGTGCAGGACTATGTGATTTTGCATGAACTGGCGCATCTGGTCGAGATGAACCACTCGGATCGTTTTTGGGCGCTGGTGGAGACCTATATGCCGGGCTACCAAGAGCATGAGCGCTGGCTCAAGCAACATGGGCCGGATTGTGATTTTTAGCACATCGAAAATCGCTGCGTGGTTAAATTTCGGTTTTGAGACGCGTGGGAAAAAATCTTATTTTTAACGACTTCTCGAATCGCTAAAACTGCACCAAGTCTGCAAATTGCGCCACCCGTTTATTGATCATAGCCGGCGTCAGCCCTTTGAGGCGCTCCACGCTGAATTTTTCCACGCAAAAAGAAGCCATTGCCGAGCCGTAGATCACGCCTTTTTTCAGGTTGGCAAACGACACATCCTCCGTTTTGGCAATCCAGCCCATAAATCCGCCGGCGAAGGTATCCCCCGCGCCCGTGGGATCCACCACTTCCGCCAGCGGCAAGGCCGGCGCGTAGAATATAAGGTGTTTATGGAACAACAGCGCGCCGTGCTCGCCCTTTTTGATCACCAGAAATTTGGGTCCCATGCTGTAGATCGCTTTCGCGGCCTTCACCAGCGCATGTTCCCCGGTGAGTTGGCGCGCTTCCTCGTCGTTGATCGTGAGCACGTCCACCTTTTTCATCACCTTGCGCAGGTCGTCCAGGGCGTTATCCATCCAAAAATTCATGGTATCCATGGCGATGAGTTTCGGGCGCCGTTTCAATTGAGCCAGCACCCGGAGTTGCACTGCGGGGGTAAGATTGCCCAGCATCAGGAACTTCGGTTCCCGGTACGCTAGGGGCAGTTTTGGGTCGAAGGTGGCCAGCACATTCAGTTGCGTGTCCAGCGTATCGCGCGTATTCAGGTCGCGGTGGTATTTCCCGGCCCAGAAAAACGATTTTTCATTTTCCTTGATTTGTAGTCCTTCGAGGTCCACGCCCCGCGTGCGGAGGTAGTCCAGCATGTCTAAGGGGAAATCGCCGCCCACCACCGACACGATCTGAACCGGTTTGACAAAATACGAAGCGGCCATCGAAATATACGTACAGGCGCCGCCGATCACTTTTTCCGCGCGCCCGGTGGGCGTTTCAATGTCGTCGAAGGCGACGGTGCCGACTGATAATAAGCTCATGGATAAAATTTTTGCAAAGATTGTACAATTTACAAAAGCGGCATAACCTTGTCCCGGTTTTTACGGCCGCCGACTCCAAAGCGACGCAGACCGGCGCCCCGATCAGGTTTGATGGTAAATTTTTGAAAAAAAAATTTCAAATGGATTGTATAATTTAATGGAGCGGCATATCTTTGCCCCGCTTTAAAGGAAAAAGCAAAAAGAGCCTCAGTAGCTCAGTTGGTTAGAGCGGCGGACTGTTAATCCGTAGGTCAAAGGTTCAAGTCCTTTCTGAGGCGCAAAAAAAGCCGGTGCAAGTTTGCATCGGCTTTTTTATTGTTCTTCATGCCTTTCTTTGCGTGATTTCCAATAATTGCCGACGAATTTTTGCCCCAAAGAGACGGTAGATATCTATCCGTATGCGAAACAGGTACGCTATCCCAAAGGGGTTTATCCTTGGATAAACGTTTGAAATACAAATACTCCGTTTTTTTGCGCACAGCTCACCATCTATAAAGATACGTACCCCTTGGGCTTTTTAGGCCGGAACTTGTGCAACAAACACATCAGGGAGTCGCTTTCAGTACCTACAAGAGGTCACGAGGAATCTTATATCTCGCGGAATGTAGGCAAATACACTACGATTCCGCACGATATAACACTTTTCTCGGGATTTTTTCATCGCACGGATCCGCCGGGTCGTTGAATAGCCCGATAAACGATCTCCTGAATCCGCGGCCGATAATTCCCGTCAATCAGTTTATTATTCTCCATGGTGGGGAAAGTTCTGTTCGACAAGAAGATAAAAATCAGTTGCTCTTCGGGATCGGCCCAGACGGCATTGCCGGTGAAACCGGTGTGGCCGAAGGTCTTATCGGAGGCGAGCGGACTCATATTTTGGGTAGCCTCAGAATTGAGTTCTTTCATATCGAACCCGATCCCGCGGCGGGAGCTGCCGGGATAGCGGGTGGTGAAGCGGTTTACGGTGGCGGGATGCAGGTAATTTTTTCCAAAATAACGCCCTTTTTGGAGGAGCATTTGAAAAATTTTAGCCAGATCGTTGGCGTTGGAGAACAAACCGGCGTGGCCGCTGACGCCGCCCAGCATGGCGGCGCCCATATCGTGCACATAGCCTTGCACGCGGCGCTGCCGGAAATAGGCGTCCTCCTCGGTCGGCGCGCAGCGCGCCGTCAGCCCATATTTCCAGGGATTGAACACGGTAGTGGACAAACCAAGCGGGCGGTAAAATTTATCGTGCATATACACGTCCAGCCCCGTACCGGCCGCATTGCGCAGGGCACGCTCCGTAAGATACAGACCCAGGTCGGAATATTTGTAACTTTTATCGGGCCGCAGCTCGGAGCGGAATATCTGCGCCCAGATACTATCGGCATAACTTCTTTGCATGTAAAGCCCCTCGGCCACCGGAATCCGGAATTCGCCCCCGGGCAACGCGCTGTACCACTGCGGGAGGGGCTGCCGCTTTTCCACCGTGTTTTGATAAAAAGGTATCCAGGCCTGCAAACCGGCTTGGTGTACCAGCATGGATTCGAGGGAGAGGTCTTTTTTGTTCGTGCTTCGAAGTTCGGGGATATAATCCGCGGCCGGCCGGCGAATGTCCAACTGCCCGGTTTCGGTGAGTTGCATGACCTCCAGGGTGGTAGCCGCTACTTTGGTGATGGAAGCCAGATCGTAGATGCTCTCGGTGGTCACGGGCGGCGCGGCGGTATCGTAGGTGAACCTGCCGTAGGCCTTATGCCAGACGATCTTCCCTTTCCGTGCCACCAGGATCTGACAGCCGGGCGCGGCGCCTGCGGCGATCAGCTCGGCAGCCAGGGTGTCAATTTTTCGGAGCGTTTTGCCGGACATGCCCTGCGCCTCGGGGAGATCGTAGCCCAATCGGTAATCGGTGTACAATTTTTGCACACCCTGTCCAAAGCGCGCCTCGGACGAGGCGGTTACAGGCAGTTTACCCTGCAGGTCTATCGCGCCAAAAAGCGCCTGGGCCGCCAATTCCTGCGCCATCGGATCGTTGGTATAGGCTTGCAGCACAAGGGGGATTTCATCAAAATAGCGGAGGCTGTACGGATTGCCGAGTACGGTGAGCGCCACCGTGACGCGTTGGTTGATGCGCTGCAGCAAGGCGATGCTTTCCGGGCTCAGGCCGAAATTCACCGCGGCTTTGCTGCTCATATTGTGGAGACTAACGAGCACCAGATCGTAGCGCGCGAGGCTGTCCTCCAGCGCCCGGGCGGCGGTGGAGTCGAGGTTCATCCCCGCATTAAAATGCGCCATCGGCGCGTAATAGCCGCAATAGGTTTGAAAAATCGTGCGGTTGGTATCGCCGATTGCCAGGGTGGCAAACCGCCGCTGCGCGAGATCGGGGAAGCCGATTAAATTTTGGCGATCGCGCACCAGCGTGAGGGCGCCGGCAATCAGGCGGCGTTTAAGCAGGAAGGCCTCCGGGTTGTTGATCTCATTCCGGATATTGACGGTGTCCACCCGCTGGGGCGCCGTCAGTCCGAGCCGGTATTTGGCCCGCAGGATCCGCCGCGTGCTTTCGTACACGGCCTGGCGGTCGAGGCGACCGTCTTGCAGCGCCTGTTGGATTGCGTTGACCGCCGCGCCGACATCGCCGGGCAGCAGCACCACATCGTTGCCTGCGCGCAGCGCCTCCACGTCGGCCTCGCCCGGCGAAAAGTATTTGGCCACCCCCTGCATTTCCATGCCGTCGGTGAATACCAAACCGTCGTATCCGATTTCCTGGCGTAAAAGATCGTACACCGCCGGTCGGCTCAGGGTGGTGGGGCGGTTGGGGCGGGCGTCTAAAGCCGGTACGTTCAGGTGCCCGACCATCATCGCACCCACATCGTACTGCGCGAGTACGCGGAAGGGGAACAGTTCCAGGCTGTCGAGCCGTTTAGCCGAGTGGGGGATGAGCGGCAGGTCGAAATGCGAGTCCACATTCGTGTCGCCGTGTCCGGGGAAGTGTTTAGCGCAGGCCATCACGCCGCCGTCCTGCAAGCCTTGCACGTATTGGAAGCATTTTGCGGCTACATTGAAGCGGTCTTCCCCGAAAGATCGTTCGTTGATGACCGGGTTGTCGGGGTTGTTATTGACGTCTGCTACAGGAGCAAAATTGACGTGCACGCCGAGGCGCCGGCATTGCCGGGCGATTTCCCGGCCCATTTCGTAGATCAGGCGGTTATCGCGGACAGCCCCCAGCATGAGTTGGCGCGGAAACGCGACGGTATGCTCCTTCATGCGCATACCCAGTCCCCACTCGGCGTCCATAGAAATCATCAGCGGTATCCGGGCTGCCGCCTGATAGCGGTTCGTCAGCGCGGCCTGGCGCTCCGGCGTACCCTGGAAAAAACAGAGTCCGCCCACTTTATACTGCCGGATTTGGTCTTCCACCGCCTGTTCGTACGCGGAATCCTTGTCCGAATGCGCGCGAACCATCATCAGCTGGCCTATGCGTTCCGCATCCGTCATTTGCGCGAACACAGAATCCACCCAGCGCGCCTCCAGCTGATCCGACTGGCGCACGTCAAACGAGTTACCCTTCACAAAAAAGACGGCCGGAAAAAATGCTGCGGCCCACAACAGGAAAAAATAATATTTCACAATGTAATCAATCCGGGATGCAAGCCCGGTTTTGTGCCCCTGCCAATGGGCGCGTGGCAATATTTTGTGGGCAAAGTTAACCAATCGTGCTTGAAAGTACATGTTAAAAAAAGTGTCGCAAGGTCAAATCAGCAGGCCTTGCACCTAAATTTTGGTAGAATTCATCTTTTTATTCATCTGCCGACCAGGCTAACAAAATTTTGGTACGGCTTTTGTATATTCTCAAACATACCCAAAAAAGGGTGTGTAGAATACGAAACAAAGTCAGGACACGCGGTTTTCACTTTTTGTTTTTGCGCGCGTCTTTCTGATTTCATGCGTACGCTGCCCATCCTGCCGGCAAGGCATTTTTTTTTAATCGCTCGGAAAGGTCTGCTTTTTTAATCCCTCCCCCGGGAAACCGTTCATCCTTTTTATTGTGTACCGATTTACACAGACCTAATCATGAATTCAACTTTTACCACCCACCGATTTCCGGCGGCGTTCGATCGTTCTGATCCGCCCCCGCTTTGTGCGCCCCCGCCCTGCGACTGCTGCGCGCAATCATTTACCCACAATGTTCGAAGACGAAGGCGGCATCCGACGCGTTGGCGACCCGCTCTGTGTAATGCTTGACGCGCATTCCGCGCAAGGAATTTACTGCTGACGCCCGCCAGTTCCCCCGGAATTGTTTTGCCTTTGCCGCGTGCCAGGGCGACAGGGCAGACTATGCCATTTTTTAATCGAATCTATCCTTCGAACTTCATTTAATAACAACAGATATGGTGACGCTACCCAGGCCGAAAATCGCCAACCTGCCCATGAAGGACCTTATTTCGCTGGTCCAACTGATCAATAAAACCAAATTGAAAACGAATAATCTCTTGAATGTGATCCTGGAACCCGGTTCTAAGATGGAGCAACTCTATGAGGCCATTTTGACCGATAAAGTAAGCACGGATCAGGACGCGCAATTGCTGCTTTACGGCAGCCAGATGGCGCCCGCCGGCTATTCCAATGTGAAATACAAGCTCAAGGAACGGCTCCTCGACTCCGTATTTCTGCTCGATTACCGCGAAAACGGCCTGAATACCCGCCAACGAGCCATCCTGGAGGCCTATAAAAGATGGGCCGCCGCCATGATCCTCCTCATGCGCAAGGAAAAAATCAACGCCATAGATCAGTTGGAGAAACTCCTGCGCCACACCATAAAATATGAATTCACGGAACTCACCCTGGAAATCCTCCGCGTGCTGCGCCTACAATTCAGTACGGTGGACGGCGATTTGAAAAAATATGAGGAGATCAAACAACTGTACGAAAAGTACGAAACGGTTTGGATCGCAGAAAGCAGAGCCGAAGGGAATTATACCGATATCATCATCCAGCACACGCTCTCCAAGGCCACGCAGGAGCAGACGGTGGTGAAAGCCCGGCAGTACTACAACGAACTGGAACCGATGCTGCAAACCTGCGACTCGTTCAAACTCCAGCTATACGGCCGTATGCTGCTCCTGCACGTGTACAACGGCGTGGGCGACTACCCCACCGCCATCAAAATCTGCGAAGAAGCCCTTGATTTTTTCAACAGCAAGGAGTATTTCAGCGCCCTACCCTTGCAGGTGTTCTACTACAACCTGATTGTTTACGCGCTGCAAATGAAAGATTTTGAACGCGGACAAAAGTACGTGGACATCATGCTGGCCGTCACCGAAGAGGGTTCTTTCAACTGGTTCAAACTCCAAGAACTCTACTTCCTGCTGGCTATGCACACCGGACGATACGAGACGGCGCGCGCAATTTTGGAAAAAACCGTGCAGCACCCGAATTTCCTCGAGCAGCACATCGTCATCACCGAAATGTGGACGCTGTTCCACGCCTACCTCCAATTCCTCGTGAAAGTGCAGGCGCTCCCGCAGGTCAGCCCGAATTCCACGAAATTTAAGGTGGCTAAATTCAACAACATGGTGCCCCATTTTTCAAAGGACAAGCGCGGCATGAACATGGCCGGCCTGATCGTGCAAATTTTACACGGTTTGGCGGATAAAAACTACGATCTCGTCGCCGACCGCATCGAGGCCACGCAAAAGTACCTGACGCGTTACGCAAAAAACAGGGAAAATTTCCGCAGCAACACATTTATTAAAATGCTGCTCTGCCTGTCGCAAGCCAATTTTCACAAAGAGGCCGTCCTCCGGAAATCTGCTAGCCTGAGCAAGCAACTGCATCTGTGCCCGCTCTCCACAGCCAACCAGTCGCACGAAATCGAAATTATCCCCTTCGAGACAGTCTGGGAACTCATCACCCAAGCCCTCGGCGTCAAGATTATTCAGCGGAAAGCGTCCTGATAATACGCCAACCGACCCGTTGACGCACTAAGCGAAGACCGATTAGGAAAGATTTTCAGCCGAAGATAAAAGCCGCCCGGTTTTTGTCTTCGGCTACAATCCATTGTATTTACCTTTTTTTTGGTACGAAATTTGATGTAAATTAAAATTAGCATTTTTCGCGCGCTACGATCTGTCAGGAAAAGCGTATATTTGCCGAAATCCGGCGCGCGCGTTGGCTTTTTAATCATCAATACCATCGCTCATTTGCTGTTTCGGCGTGCAAGATTCCATCTCGGCCGCGCCGGCCAGGAAAAAAATTCCGTACCATGTCTCCCGGGGCGACTACTCAGCCTTTCAACGCAAGTCTTGCAGGCGGTCAGACCGACCCGCAGGCGTCCGCCGTGGTGGTGGCCGGGGTAGAATTTGGGACGCTGACTCAGGACGGCCGATGCGTGAACTTCGGCATCTGCAAGGTCACCACGGATCAGGCGCACACAACCCTCTTCCGAAATAGTCGCTGCCGCGCTGCCAAGGCGCTTATCGCGCTGGATGCGGATGCGCGGCTTCAGTTTTATTTTCCGATAGCGGAGATGCTGCCTTGCACGGCGCGCGCGATTTTTGCTGCCGGCTATTTCCCGGTTCCTTCCGATTTTATCCTGCCCGCGGATTTGCGCGCACAGCTGCCGCAACATGCGCCTTGGCGCATCGCTGCCGGAAAATATTTGATCGCGAAAACAACAAGCGGGTACTGGGTGAAGTTTTAGCGTTAGCGCCGTTTGAGGTTTCGATCGCCGGGCTGTTTCAACCCGCTAATCAAAAATTGAAAAAGCGCAATCCAGTTTATGCCCATTTCCCCCCCTCCCATACTGCAGTCGTTGATCGCCGGAACAGATCGGCTGCCGACCGACGGCCTGCCCGCCGCGCTGGCCGCCTTTTGCCTGCGCCGAAAAGCGGGACGCGTTTTCCCAACGGTTGCGCACGCGCCCGAAACGTTCGAGGGCCTCGGCGCCCGCCCGCTGCCCGAACAAAGCCGGGGCGACCTGATGCTGATCCTCTCCGGCTCTTTCCGGGCTGCGCTGCCGGAATTTGTCGGCCTCCTGCAACACCACAATTTCGAATGGCCGCCGGAATACCTCCCCGAAGCGCTCGATCTTTGCATTAAAAATAAACAGGCTCGAGCCACTTTCCTGCCTTTTCTGCAAAGCCCGCCCGCCCGCGCGGCATGGCTGGCACGCCAACACCCCGACTGGCAAGCACTCTTCGCGCCCGAAGCGCCGGCGCACACCCAAAAACCGACGCGCCGCAAGACGGAAAGTCGCCTGCAGGAGGCGCTCGCTGCTGCACTTCCCAGTTTGTCGCCCGCGATGCCTGAATGGCCGGCTGCCGCAATTCAATTTCTGTGCGCGCACCCGGAATTAGCCTATCGCCGCGATCCCGCGCTGCAGGAATTACTGGAGGGAATGCCGGAGGCCGACTGGAACCAGGCGATGATCGGCCTGCTCGAATACCCCGTTTTTTGGGAAGACCCTACCGAACCGGCGCCTGCCCAACTGCTCCAGGCTCCCCGACCCTGGCGCCGGGAGTTACTCGAGGCCTCGCTGGCGCGCATCGCAGAAAAAATCGCGTTTGCTTTCCCCACCGGCACGTATCCGCTACTGCTCGAACGCGCGGCGTATTTCGGCGCCCTGCCCGAACTCCAGTCGGCCGCCAGGGCGCTACCCCCACCGGAATATGCGAAAAACGGGTGGAAATCGCCGCTCGAACGGTTCCACGCCGTCCTGAAATTTCGATACGCTATGCACAAACATCTCGACCATGCCTGATTTTCACCTGTCCGCCGACATCAAGTCACCCGCCGCCCGATCCCTTGGGCGCAAAGTCGCGCAACTCCTGTTGCTGCTCCTGCTGCTGTCCGCTTCCTGTAAAAAAAAGGAAGACACCCGGCCGGGTTTTGATTTACAGTACCAGACGCAATTCGATATTCCCGCCGGACTCGGGCCTTTCGTGGTGCATCATTTTTATTTGAGAAATATCCCGACGCGTTTTGAACAGACCCTCCTTCAAAATGGTAAATTGAAAGAAGATATTGCCGCTATTTTGACGACGCAGGCCAATCTAAGCGGTGTTTTCGGCGATGCAGATTTTGCGTTTATCGAACAGATTTCGGTCAAAGTATATAACGAAACCGACCCGATCGGCGCCATCGAAGCCGCTTATCGCTTCCCTGTTCCGCTCGACCCCGGCAACAATCTCCCGCTTATCCCGTCCTTGGCCGACCTGAAGGATATCCTGGAGGAGCCGCGCTTCAGCCTGGATGTGGCGCTTTGGCTCCGCAAAACGACCCAGATCGAAACAAGCGTGCGCCTG
>JAUMBL010000051.1:0-2679 GCA_032115775.1 Saprospiraceae bacterium
CAACTGGCGCCCGGCGCCCGGAACCTGACCGTCACCGACGCCAACGGCTGCACCGCCACGGCCGTTGTAGAAATCACCGAAAATATCCTGCCGCTCAAACTGACGCTGGAAACCGCCGGAACCATCGCCTGCGCCGGCCAAACCGCCGCGCTGAAACTCAGCGTCAATGGCGGAAAACCGCCGTTCACCTACGCCTGGAATGATCCCGCGCTCCGCGGCGAATCGCCCGAAAAAGCGCCGGCCGGCAATTATACCGTCACGGTAACCGACGCCGCCGGCACGGCCGCTACCGCCACCGTCGCCCTCAAAGCGCCCGCCCCCCTCACCGTCGCCCTGACCGTCCGGTCGAATGCCTCCACCAACCAGTCGGACGGACAAGCCACTGCCAAAATAAGCGGCGGAACCGCCCCTGTTACGGTTCGCTGGGATAACGGTGAAACCGAGGCAACTGCCGTAAAATTAGCACCAGGCGCGCGCCGATTGGTCGCCACCGATGCCAACGGCTGTACCGCCGAAGCCTCCGTGGAGATCACCGAAACCATCCTGCCCCTGTCCGTTAGCCTCAATAACCTGTCGGATAACCGCTGCGCCGGCCAAATCGAAGGCGCCCTGCAGGTAGAAATCAGCGGCGGGAAACCGCCGTTCCAAATTGCGTGGAATAGTCCGAACCTAAGTGGCGAAAAACAGGAGCGCCTGCCCGGCGGCGACTACGCCGTCACCGTCACGGATAAACTGGGCGCCACCGCCAACGCCTCGGCCAAGATCGCCAACCCAGATTCACTCCTGGCAAACATCGCCCGGCGCGTGGGAACTTCCACCGAACGCACCAAAGACGGCAAGGCCACCGTGGAAATCAAAGGCGGAAAACCGGCTTATACCATCGCCTGGGACAACGGCGAAACAGCCGCAACCGCCAAAAACCTCACCATGGGCGCCCACAGCCTCACCGTCACCGACGCCAACGGCTGCCAAAATATCCAGTCCTTCGAAATCGGCCGGCGCATCATGCCCGACCTGACGCCGGGTATGATCAGCACCGGACAAACCCTGCGCATGGAACGCCTGCTCTTCGAAGCGGACAGCGCGCGCCTGACGCCGGAATGCCTGCCCGTACTCGATGAAGTGTATGACTTCCTGGCGGAAAACGGCGGCATCGTCATCGAAATCGGCGGACATACCAACAGCACGCCGCCGGATGAATTCTGCGACCGGCTCTCCACCGCCCGCGCCAAAGCGGTGGCGGATTACCTGGCCGGAAAAGGCATTGACCCCAAACGCGTGGTGTTTAAAGGCTATGGCAAACGCGTACCGATTGCCAGTAATGCTACGCCGGACGGCCGACGAAAGAATCAGCGGGTGGAGATAAAGATTTTGAAAATACAGTAAATGCAGTGTATTTCGCCGCCTTCGGCGGCGAAATAGGATTATGTTTAGTCGCCTGTTTTTTTGATTTTTTCTAAAAAAAATCAAAAAAACAGGCGATTAAACATAGTATTTTTTAGTAAACGCAATCGCCAAGCCTTTACACGCCATGCAATACATCGCCGCCATTGATCAAGGCACCACCAGCACCCGCTGTATCCTGTTCGACCAGGCCGGGCACATTATCTCGGTCGGCCAAAAAGAACACGAACAGATCTATCCAAAACCCGGCTGGGTAGAACACAACCCGGACGAAATCTGGAAGAATACGCTGGAGGTAATCGCCCGCGCCCGCATCGAAAAACAAATTCCCCTGGAGGCGATCGCCGCAGTCGGCATCACCAACCAGCGGGAAACCACCGTGGTGTGGAACCGCCATACCGGCCGCGCGTACTACAACGCCCTGGTGTGGCAGGACACCCGCACGGACGCCCTGGTTCGACAGCTTGAAAGCGGCATCGGCGCCGCTTGGTTCCGGGAACGCACAGGCCTGCCGCCGGCTACTTATTTCAGCGGACTCAAATTGCGCTGGCTGCTCGACGAAATCCCCGGACTGCGCGCAGACGCCGAACGCGGCGACGCCCTGTTTGGCAATATGGATACCTACCTAATCTGGCGCCTGACCGGCGGCACGCAGGGCGGCCTCCACCTCACGGATGTCACAAACGCCTCCCGAACACAACTGATGCACCTCCGTACGCTGGCCTGGGATCCGGAAATCCTCGCCGCCCTGGATATCCCCGCCGCCATGCTGCCCCGCATCGCGCCGAGCAGCATGGTCTATGGCGAAATTCAGGCGGAACCCCTGCGCGGTATTCCGCTGGCAGGCGACCTGGGCGACCAGCAGGCGGCGCTGGTGGGCCAAACCTGTTTCAACCCGGGAGAAGCAAAAAATACCTACGGCACCGGCTGCTTTATGCTCCTGAATACCGGCGCGGAGATCGTGCCCTCGCAGTACGGCCTGCTCACCACCGTGGCGTATCAATTCCAGGATCAGCCCGCGTGTTACGCCCTCGAAGGCTCGGTCGCCGTCACCGGCGCACTGGTGCAGTGGCTGCGCGACAATCTCGGCATCATCCAACACAGCGGAGAGGTGGAAAAACTGGCCGCCTCCGTACCGGATAACGGCGGCGCGTATTTCGTTCCCGCGTTTTCCGGCCTCTATGCGCCGTACTGGCAGGCCGACGCCCGCGGCATCATCGCCGGACTGACGCGTTTCGTCCACAAAGGCCATCTCGCCCGCGCCGTCCTGGAAGC
>JAUMBL010000052.1:0-24843 GCA_032115775.1 Saprospiraceae bacterium
CCCGATTGCCAATCCCGCCGCCGGCTACTTCCGATGCCCCACGAATAGAAAAAGATTGCACATTAGCGCCGCTGGAGCGGGTCACGACCACGCCGGGCATATCGTCGAACGCTTGGTCGAAGGTCGTGACCTGCCGTTCCTGTAATTCTTTTCCCGTAATCACGCCGATACTTGCCGGCGCCAGTTTGATGTCTTGAGAGCGCGCGGCGGCGGTTACCACCACTTCCGTGAATGCCTGTGATTCGGGTTCTAAAACAGCCGTTACAAGGGTTGTCTTTCCGGGGGTAACTTCAACCGCCTCCAACAGCCGTTCCCGGTAGCCGATATAGGAAACGCGTAAAGCATAGATTCCGGCTGGTAGATTCCCAAACTGAAAATATCCGGTATCGTTCGCCATACCGACTACCTGCAGATCGGGTAGCCGCACGGTTGCGGCATCCAGCGGCTCGCCCGTGACGGCGTCTCGAATGCGGCCTTCGATCCGACCGGTTGCGCCAGGCGTGTGAAATACGGCGGACGCAGTTTGCTGCCCCTGCGCCGTCAGGCACAAAAGAAAAGCAAACCACGTCCAAGCCGATTTTTTCATATTAAAATAGTCTGTTGTTTTTTAATACCACTGATTGACAAAGCCGAAATCAGCCTTGAAGTTGATTTCCTTTTGTTCGCCCTCTACGACGGTAAAGGTGGTCGGCGCCGGGAAATTGAACACCGGAACGATCGCCCCGGACGGGGTGCGGATGCGGATAACAATGCCATGGCTCACCTGCGCGGGCGTGTCCCAGTGCACGCCGAGCGTAGCGGTTTTCTTGCTCGGATCCGTTACCAGATTATGTCTGAAACCGAGCGCCAGGGCGGAGTAAGTACCCGGTTCCAGCTCGACTTCATAACTGTATTGCGTTTTCCCCGGCTCATAAGTCAAAATTAGCGGATTTTGCGAGTTGTAGGGGGCGCCGACGGCAAAGGTGCCACCGGGAATATTCGGGCCGAAAAAATTATCCGGCACTGCGCCCCAGCCGGCCAGCGGATCCAGGCTAAATTGCGGGAACAGCGTTACCTGTACCTCGCCGCTGTCCTTCCAGGTAGCCCATTCTTCGACATTTTCCAGCGTAATCACGCCGTAAACCTTGGTAATTTTGTCCTCCTCTTTTTTGCAGGATTGGAGCGAGAGCCCGAAACCCACGACCGCAAAAGCAAGGAGTGGAAGCAATTTTTTTGATACCATTTTTGAAATCACGACAGAAGTATTTAGAAAAGTTAGATTTTCAAATGTTTGTATACTCGATTTGCAATGGTGTGTGACGCTTTCGCTGAAATCGGGTGCAAACATATTTCCGTGCCGGAAAGCGATGTTCACAGAATTGTCATAAGCCGCTGCTGCGAAGTGCCTGCCGGTAGTTTTTACTGAGCACTGACAATTCCGGGTGTTTTGAGGGCGCAGTATTCCGTTTTTTGATGACGATTTCTCGGCCTTTTATTCATTCTCATTCAAAATATCCGCACTTTTGCCCTTCAAAAATCACCCGTTTATGAACTCCCTGCTTCGTTTCGATGCCTCGGCTGCTGCCTCTTTTATCCACCCCGCCGAATGGTCGGCGATCGAGCCGCAAGTCCAGGCCGCCGCCGCCCTGCTGCACGACCGCCGCGGCTCCGGTAGTGAATTTCTCGGCTGGCTCGAATTGCCTGTTAACTACGATCAGGCCGAGTTCGGGCGGATTCAGGCCGCTGCCGCCCGAATCCGCGAACAAGCCTCGGTGCTGGTGGTCATCGGGATCGGCGGCTCCTATCTGGGCGCCAAGGCTGCGCTGGAATTTTGCTGCCACAGCTATTACAATTTGCTGCCGCGGCAAAAACGCGGCGGCCCTGAAATCTATTTTGCCGGCGCCAACATCAGCGGCACGCAACTCAGCCACCTGATCGAACTGATCGGCGATCGGGATTTTGCGGTGAACGTGATTTCCAAATCCGGTACGACCACCGAACCCGCGATCGCTTTCCGCATCTTTAAATCTCTGCTCGAAGAACGGTACGGCCGCGAAGGCGCGCGCGCGCGCATCTATGCCACCACGGATGCCGCCCGCGGGGCGTTAAAAACCTTGTCGGACCAGGAATCTTACGAAACTTTCGTCGTGCCCGACGATGTAGGCGGCCGTTTTTCCGTCCTCACGGCCGTGGGACTTCTGCCGATCGCCGCCGCCGGCGTAGATATTTCCCAATTGATGCAGGGCGCTGCGGAAGCCCGCGCGCACTACGAGGCGCCTTTTGCTGAAAATCCGTGCTATCAATATGCCGCCGCGCGGAATATCCTGCTCCGAAAAGGAAAGGAAATCGAACTGCTGGTGGGCTATGAGCCGCGCCTGGCGTTTATTGCCGAGTGGTGGAAGCAACTTTTTGGCGAAAGCGAAGGCAAAGACGGCAAGGGTATTTTTCCCGCCGCCGTCCAGTTTACCACCGATCTGCATTCAATGGGCCAGTACATCCAGGACGGCCGCCGCCACCTCTTCGAAACCGTACTCGAAATCGGCACACCCGAAACCGATTTTGTAGTAGAGCCTGATTCCGCCGACTTGGACGGCCTCAACTACCTCGCCGGTAAATCGCTCGATTTTATCAATAAAAAAGCGGCGGAAGGCACGCTCCTGGCACATACGGACGGCGGCGTGCCCAACCTGAAAATCCTCATTCCAGCAGCAACACCTTATAATTTAGGGCAATTATTCTATTTCTTTGAAAAAGCCTGCGCCGTCAGCGGCTACTTGCTCGGCGTCAACCCCTTCGATCAACCGGGTGTGGAGGCGTATAAAAAAAATATGTTCCGGTTGTTGGGAAAACCTTGAGCCGGCTAAGTATTTACCCAAGACAATTTTTACAGATGCAAAAAATCATCTTTCTACTCTGCCTGCTTCCAGCGTTTACGGTTACCGCCCAAAAGCGGATATATTATAATAAATGGCAGGAAGTCGTCAAAGACAGCTCGGATTACGCGCATTACGAGATCATTACCAAGCAAAGCAAGAAACGCTATCAAATACAACGGTATACTCGCGATCATGTCCTGACGCACGAGGGTCTTTTCTCTTCCTCCGACCCCGAAATGCGCAGGCCGGAAGGCCTCCAAAAGCGTTATCGCCAAACCGGCGAACTGTGGTACACGGAGGAGTTTGAAAACGGCAGCCGCAATGGCGAACTGCGCGCTTACTATGCTTCCGGCGCCTTGAAACGTGTGGAAAAATATGAAAATGACCAGCGAACCGACGGCGCCTGTTATGCCGAGGACGGCGCCGCCATCGAATACACGCCCATGGAGCGCAGACCGGAGTATCCCGGCGGCGAGGAAGCCCTGTTGCAGTATCTGGTGGATGAAGTAAAGTATCCAAAATTGGCGATTGAAAACGGAATCAACGGCGCTGCGATCGTCAGTTTTGTCGTAAATAAGGAAGGTGCGATCCAGGATGTGCAACTGCTCAAAGATCCAGGCGGCGGCTGCGGACGGGAGGCTGTCCGGGTGGTTCAATCCATGCCCGCCTGGGTTCCCGGCTATCATGACGACCAGCCTATAAAGGTGCGATATACGCTGCCGGTGAAATTTAAACTGGAAAGCGGCAGAACACGAAATAATTAATAGTAAACGTCTTTAAATCAACCGGTAGCCTGCACGGACGCACAAGCAGCGCCCGTTAATATCCACCGTCTTTTTCCATGACCATCCTACATACGCTCCGCCGCCGCCTGGCCGAACATGACCTCGACGCCTACGTCATCCCTGCAACAGATCCACACATCAGCGAGTACCTCCCGGCGCACTGGCGCATCCTCGAATGGGTATCCGGCTTTACCGGCTCGGCCGGAACGCTGGTGATCACCAAAGATTTTGCCGGTTTGTGGACGGATTCCCGATACTTTGTGCAGGCCGAGGCGCAGCTGGCCGGAAGCGGCGTGCAACTCATGAAGCTCCTGACCCCGCACACGCCGGAATTTATAGACTGGCTGACGCTGACCTTGCGGGCGGGCGCAACCGTCGGAACGGACGGCAACCTGATGTCCCGCCGATGGGCTCGCCTGATGGAAAAAGGCCTGGCGCCCCATGGCATCCAACTCAATACAACGGTAGATTTGGTGGAAACTGCCTGGACGGATCGCCCGGCGCTGCCGCTCGATCCGGTATTTGAACACCCGGCGAAGTTTGCCGGGGCGAGTTGCAAGCAAAAACTGGCGCAAATTCGCGCCGTGCTACACGAAAAAGGGCTGGACTACACCGTTTTTTCCACGCTCGACGACATTGCCTGGACGTTCAATTTGCGCGGAACGGACGTACCCTACAATCCGCTCTTCGTTAGCCATGCCCTTGTGGGCGAAAAAACTGCGGTTTTGTTTATAGACGAGCGCAAGGTACCCGCCGCCATCCGGCAATCGTTAAAAAAATCCGGCGTCCAGGTGCTGCCGTACGAGCAAATTCGCTACGAGCTCGCCAAACTGCCGAAAAACGCCCGCGTCCTGATTGATCCCGCACGCATTAGCCAAAATCTCCCGGGCGCGCTCCCCTCGGAAGTAACGCTCCTCGAGGGCGTAAACATTACCACGCTTCTGAAGGCCTGTAAAACCCCCAAAGAAATCGAGCATATCCGCCGTACCATGATCAAAGACGGGGTGGCGCTTGCCAAATTTTTCTGCTGGCTCGATCAGACCGTCGGCAAGGAACGTGTCACGGAATGCAGCGCCGAGGAAAAATTGCACGCCCTGCGTAAATCGCAGGAGGCTTGTATCGGCGAAAGTTTCGGTACGATTGCCGCCTATCGCGAGCACGCGGCCCTGCCGCATTACAAATCTACCCCCGAGAGCGATGTGGAACTGCAGCGCGAAGGCTTGTTCCTCCTCGACAGCGGCGGACAATACCTCGGCGGCACCACCGATACCACGCGCGTCCTGTCGCTGGGTAAGATTACGGCGGAGGAGCGCAAAGACTACACGCTGGTGCTCAAAGGCATGATTGCGCTGTGCAATCTGCGCTTTCCCAAGGGCACGCGCGGCTTCCAACTAGACGCACTGGCACGCGCACCCCTGTGGCAACATGGCATCAATTTTGGGCACGGCACCGGCCACGGCGTGGGATATTTCCTGAATGTGCACGAAGGCCCGCAGGCGATCAGCCCCAATCCCGGCGCTGACACGCCGTTTATGCCCGGCATGGTGACGTCAGTCGAACCCGGAATTTACCGCCCCGGCAAGCACGGCGTGCGCCTCGAAAATCTGGTGCTGTGCGTACCGGCGGAGGAGACGGAATTCGGCGATTTTCTTCGCTTCGAATCGCTAACGCTGGCGCCCCTTTTTACCAATCTGGTGGATAAATCCCTGCTCTCCGCCGAGGAACGCCGCTGGCTTCGGGAATATAACCGGCTCGTGCTGCGAAAAATAAGCCGTTTTTTGACTGAAGAAGAAATAACATGGTGTAAAAAAGCGATCGCGTAAAAATTTCACAGTCCCCGGGGATATCCGGACGCATAACTCGTCATCGCCTAATCTGCAATCTAATCGTATGATCAATTTAATTTCCGATACCGTAACCAAGCCGACCGCCGGCATGCTGCGCGCCATGTGGGCTGCCGAAGTGGGTGATGACGTATTCCGCGGCGACCCAACGGTAAATGCCCTGGAGGCAAAATGCGCCGCCCTGTTTGGGCACGAGGCCGCATTATTCTGTCCGTCCGGTACGATGACCAATCAGATTGCCCTGAAAGTGCATACGCGCCCCTTGGACGAAGTGCTATGCGACGAAAACAGTCATATTTATCAATACGAAGTGGGCGGTTACGCATTCAATTCCGGAATCGGTATTCAATTACTGCGCGGACGTCATGGAATTATAGACGCCGGGATGGTCGCGGCGGCCGTTCGCCCACCCCATGACTGGCTCCCGCGGAGCACCTTGGTCGTACTGGAAAACACCTGCAACAAAGGCGGCGGTAGTTACTATGCGCTCGACAGTTTTCGGGAAATCCGCCGGGTTTGCCAGGAAAAAGGCCTGGCCTTACACCTCGACGGCGCGCGGATTTTCAACGCGCTGGTAGAGACCGGCGATTCGCCCGAGGCCGTCGGCCGCGAAATGGACAGCATTTCGGTTTGTCTCTCCAAAGGCCTCGGCGCGCCGGTCGGTTCCGTACTGATCGGCAGCAAGCCGTTTATCGCGGAGGCCAGGCGGGTGCGCAAGGCGCTGGGCGGCGGAATGCGGCAGGCAGGCTACCTGGCTGCGGCGGGTATATACGCCCTGGATCACCACGTCGAGCGCTTGCGGGAAGATCACCTGCATGCGCGAATGCTCGCAGAGACCCTGTCTGCGCAGGACTGGGTGACCGATATCCGGCCGGTGCTGACCAATATTGTGATATTCGACTTGGCCGCCCACCTGTCCGTGGCGGAATTTTTGCAATATTTAGCGGCGAATCACATACAGGCTTCCGCTTTCGGCCCCCAAACCGTCCGTTTCGTAACCCATCTGGACGTACAGCCCGGGATGATCGCCGAGGTGCAAAAAGCCCTGCAGGCCTTTGGTCAGAAAGGCGGATCATCCATATCCATGGAAAGCAGGGTCTCCGGATCGTAGAGCGCACGCCAGTCGCGCACGGCCAGTCGCTCCAGCGGATACCAATTGCCCCACCAATCGAAATACTCCAGGTTGTTGAAATTCAATTTGTAGTCAAATTCGCTGGCTCGGTCATAGACGAAACCCGGGTAGTAATATCCCTTTCCCAGTTCGATTGCAAACTGTATTTCCCGCAGCATCGTAAACGTACCCAAACTCCGGTCGGCCCAATTCGGGTGGTAAAAACAGTAATTGCCCGCCATACTTTTTTCGCCCAAATGAAAAAAACTGGAGGCGACGTACTGACCGCCGTCATACACATCGAACAGCATGCCCGTGCTGGGCATCACATGGCTGGAATCGCTGAAAAAACTGTAGGCTGAACCCGGACGGTTGTGGCTAAAGCGATCGGCGTGCAGCTTGAACGTTTCCAGATGCTCCGGTCGGAGTGTTAGGGGGCGCCGTTCCACCCGCAGATCAGCATTTTGGCGGAGACTTTTGCGCTGGCTTTTTGAAAATTTAAAACCTTCCAGTCGAATCCGAAGAATAATGATCCGACAAGGTTTATCGCGCCAGTACATATAATTTTTTCGAAAAAGAAAATCAGACCAATAGCACCAGCCGTCTTCGCAAAAAAAATCGAAAACCTTCGGATGAAACGGCTCCATAAACACATATTCCTCCACCGCATTCGAGTTGAAGGAAATGTCCTGAAAAATTGGTATCTGTTGCGGGTGTATCATGCCTTAAAACGATAAGTGTTGCTACCTTTGCGCCGCCTGATCTAACTTCCGGCAGGCTTTTCCGATCTGATTTCATTAAGCGCCGGAAAACAAACCGGGAATTTTGCGCAAAAATATTCAAACTTTTTTTATCTAAATCCGTTGCAAATATATGTCCAATAAAGTTTTGATTATCGGTGCAGGCGGCGTAGGCCGCGTGGTTGCGTTTAAATGCGCCCAACATCGCGATGTTTTTGGCGATATTATGCTGGCCAGCCGTACCAAGAAAAAATGCGATCTGATTTCCGACGCAATTTACAAGGCTTATGGCGGTCGCAAAATTAAGACGGCAAAACTAGATGCCGATTATGTTGACCAAACCGTCGGGCTGATAAAAAAGTTCCAACCTGATTTGGTAATCAACGTCGCACTGCCGTATCAAGACCTCACGATCATGGATGCCTGCCTCGAAACCGGCGTGCACTACATGGATACGGCCAACTACGAACCCAAAGAGGTCGCCAAATTCGAATACTCCTGGCAGTGGGCTTATCAGGAACGCTTCCAGAAAAAAGGCCTCCTGGCGCTGCTGGGCTGCGGCTTCGATCCAGGCGTGACCAGTGTGTTCACCGCCTATGCCGCGAAGCATTATTTTGACGAACTCCACTATCTGGATATCGTGGATGCCAATGCCGGTTCCCACGGCAAAGCGTTCGCAACCAATTTCAATCCCGAAATCAATATCCGCGAGGTGACGCAGCGCGGTAAATATTGGGAAAACGGCCAATGGGTGGAAACAGAACCCCACGAAATCTGGAAAGATATCAACTACCCGGAAATCGGCCCCAAACGGTCCTATCTCATTTTCCACGAAGAACTCGAGAGCTTGGTTAAAAATTTTCCCACGCTCAAACGCGCCCGGTTCTGGATGACCTTCAGCGAGCAGTACCTCACGCACCTGCGCGTAATCCAAAATATCGGCATGGCCGGCATCGAACCCGTACGCTTTAAAGGCGTAGATATCGTCCCGCTTCAATTTCTGAAAGCCGTGTTGCCCGCCCCGGAAGAACTCGGCGAAAACTACACGGGCTTTACTTCCATCGGCTGCCGGATCAAAGGCCTGAAAAATGGGCAGGAACAAACCTATTACGTGTGGAATAATTGCAGCCACCAGGATGCCTATCGCGAGACCGGAACCCAGGCGGTCAGCTATACCACGGGCGTGCCGGCGATGATCGGCGCACGCATGATCCTGGAGGGAAAATGGAGCGGTAAGGGTGTGTTCAATGTAGAAGAATTAAACCCGGATCCTTTCATGGAACGCTTGAATCTGGACGGGCTGCCCTGGCACGAAAAACTGGGTGTCTCCCTCGAAATGGACTAATCTATATCATATGCGCATATTGCTGGTTGAAGATGAAGAAAGTATCCGGGAAGTCCTGCGGTTAAACCTCGAGCTCGAGGGCTATGAAGTCGTTTCCACCGGAAACGGCAAAAAAGCCCTCGAGCTCATCCACGGGCAGCATTTCGACTTGTTGCTGCTGGACGTGATGCTGCCGGATGTGGACGGATTCACGATCACCGAACAAGTTCGCCTGTCCAATAACGAAGTGCCCATCCTGATCCTGACGGCCAAGGATATGGCGCAGGATCGTATTGCCGGACTGAAAAAGGGCGCCGACGATTACCTCACCAAGCCCTTCAATCTGGAGGAACTGCTGCTGCGCGTCCATAAACTGGTGCGGCGCAGCCAACGCGTGAAAGGCGAAATATCCGAATTGTTTGAGTTTGGCAACAATAAGGTCAATTTCGGCACCTTCGAGGCTACGACCTGGCGCGGCGAAGAAATTACCCTGACGAAAAAAGAGGCCATGCTGCTCAAATTGCTGGTCGAGCGCAAAAACGAGGTCGTCAGCCGCAATCAAATTTTACAGGCCGTCTGGGGCTACGATGTTTTTCCAAGCACGCGTACGATCGACAATTTCATCCTCGCCTTCCGCAAATATTTTGAAGACGACCCCAAACACCCGCACTTTTTTCACTCTATCCGCGGGGTCGGGTACAAGTTTGCGCTCTGATTATGGATTTTGGCAAGCTGCCTTCGGTGGACTTTACGGACTTCTCCTTTCCCCCGGAGCATCCGGAAAATGCCGAAATACTGCGTCTCTTTCCGTCGGTAAGCCAACCGCGCCTATATATAGGCGCTACCGGCTACCATCAAAAATCCTGGATTGGCAAATGGTACCCCGCCGGCACGCGGGATCGGGAGATGCTCTTGCAGTACGGCCGGCAGTTTAGTACGATCGAACACAACGCCACCCATTACCGCATTCCGGACGCCGCTGCCGTCGCGCGCTGGCGCGAAGAAACGCCGGCTGATTTTCGCTTTTGTCCCAAAATTCCGCAGGTAATCAGCCACGCGCGCGATTTGGGCGCCTCGAACCGCCTGCTGGATACCTTCTGCGATGCAATCGGCGAACTGGGCGACCGCCTGGGCTGTTCCTTCCTGCAACTGCCGCCCCATTTTTCCCCGGATCAACTGCCGCTGTTGGAGCGGTTCTTCGATCGCTGGCCGCGGGAATTTCCCCTGGCCGTCGAGGTGCGCCATCCCGCGTTTTTTGAGCCCGACCTTGCCTCGGAAATGTATTTTCAACTGCTGACGGCGCGCCGCGCGGCGGCGGTCATCACCGATGTAGCCGGCCGGCGCGATGTTTGTCACCTGCGCATTACGGCGCCGGTTTGCATGGTGCGTTTTGTGGGAAACGGCCTGCATCCCTCCGATTATACGCGCGTGCAGGCTTGGGCCGAACGAATAAAGCCCTGGATGGCCGCCGGTTTGCGAGAATTGTACTTTTTTACCCACGAACCGGATAACCTGCTTTCGCCGGAATTGGCCCAATTCGCTGCCGCCGTTTTCGCTGCGGCGATGCCCGCCGTGTGGCTGCGCGGCCCTTCGGAAATATTGCCGCCGCCGCAACAGGCTAGCCTGTTTGCCTGAATCCGGCCAGGCGTCCGGTGATTTTTTGTGCTAATATGCGACTTGCCAGTTCGCTCACGCAATAAATTAACCTCTTTTTTTCGTTTTCCAACGCAACATCCCGCAATTTTGCGGATCAAGAATACCGCGCCAATATGGTTTTGCTCCCCACCGTAAACCGGGATATTTCCTGGCTCTCATTTAATTATCGGGTCTTGCAGGAGGCCAAAGACCCTGCCGTGCCGCTGCTGGAACGATTGAAATTTCTGGCCATTTACTCTTCAAATCTCGACGAGTTTTTCCGGATTCGCGTCGCCAGTATCCGGAATTTGAAGCGCGTCGGGAAAAAGACAAAAGCGGAACTCGATTTCGATCCCCGGGAACTGTTGCGAGACATCTATCATATTGTCAACTTGCAGCAAGAAGAGTTCTCTGATATTTTCCTCAACCAGATCGTTCCGGAACTCAAGGTACACCAGATTTTTATCCTGCGGCGCATGGATATGAATGCGGAACAGCGGCAATTCGTGGAAAATTATTTTCACGATAACCTGCTGCCCTTCGTTATGCCCGTGCTCCTGGTGAAACGCCGGATCCGCCCCTTTTTGGCCAACGCCCATCTTTACCTGGCCGTACACCTGCGGCCGCGCAAAAAACCGGAAAGCGAAAGCGAATACGCCTTGGTGAAAATCCCGTCCGATCAGTTGCCGCGATTCGTCGAGCTGCCTTCCGCCGGCAACCGCAAAGATCTCATGCTCCTCGACGATATCGTCCGACATTCTGCGCCCTGGCTCTTTCCCGGATATGAAATTCAGGATTCGTACTCCATCAAGCTGACCCGCGATGCGGAACTGTACATTGACGACGAATTTTCAGGCGACCTGGTGCAAAAAATCAAGGGCAGCCTGCAAAAACGCCAGGTCGGTCCCGCCAGCCGCTTTGTGTATGACCGCGAAATGCCCGGACACCTGCTGGAATACCTCAAAGACACCTTCGACCTCGGAAAATACGATATGCTTCCAGAGGGTCGCTATCACAACAATTTCGATTTTTTCAAATTCCCGGATTTTGGTTTCCAACACCTGAAAAACAAGCCCCTGGATCCGCTTCCGCATCCGGTGCTGCACAAATCGGAACACATTTTCGACAGCATCCGCGAAAAAGACCGGATGCTGCACATGCCGTATCAATCGTACCAATCGGTGTTGCATTTTTTCGAGCAGGCCGCCAAGGATCCTAACGTCACGCATATTAAAGTTATTCAATATCGGGTTGCCAAAAACAGCCGGATCATGCAGACGCTGATGCATGCCGTGCAAAACGGCAAACAAGTGTCGGTATTCGTAGAAATCAAGGCGCGCTTCGACGAGGCGGCAAACCTGGATTGGGGAGAAAAACTGGAAAAAGCCGGCGTTCGGGTGTATTACTCCTTCCCAGGCGTAAAAGTGCACTCCAAACTGGCGCTCGTCCGGCGCGCGGAAGGAAAAACTACGCGGCTGTATGCCTACCTGAGTACCGGCAACTTCCACGAAGATACCGCCAAGGTGTACGGTGATTTTGGTTTGTTTACCGCAGATCCCCGGATGACGTCCGAAGTCAGTATGGTGTTTGCCTATCTGGAAAATGTGAAGCCGCCGAAAGAAGCGTTTCAGCACCTGCTAGTGGGCAAATTTAACCTCCGCTCCGGCCTGGAGGCGCTCATTGATCGCGAAATCGCCGCCGCCCAAGCCGGCAAGCCGGCAGCGATGATTATAAAAATGAATAGCCTCGAAGACCGGGATATGATCGCCCGCCTCTACAAAGCCTCCCGAGCCGGCGTCAAGATTCAGTTAATTATTCGCGGCATCTGCTGCCTGGCGCCCGGCGTGCCCGGTATCAGCGACCATATCGAAGTGATCAGTATCGTGGATCGCTTCCTGGAGCACGCCCGCGTCTTCGTCTTCCACAACGGCGGAGACGAAACCATCCTGCTGTCCAGCGCCGATTGGATGACCCGCAATCTCAGCTTCCGCATCGAATGCGCGTTTCCCGTGTACGACCCCGATTTGCGCGAAGAAATCTTGGATATCCTCCAACTTCAACGCTCAGACAACGTCAAAGCCAGGGTCATTGACCGCGCCGACCGGAACGAGTACCGAAGGGTCGAGTCCGATATCCCCGTGCGCTCCCAACTGGAAACGTACTTTTACTACAAACGCCGCTTGGATCCGGCCTGATTTTTCTTTCTGGAATATGTGGATTGTCGCCCGTTTTTCTAAAAAAACGGGCGACAATCCATTATCCCATGAGGTTTTTTAAAAGCCCCTTAAGTGTTTTCGAAAATAATAATATGTTGAACGGTTGTCTTTTTTTTAAAAAAATCGTAACTACCTAGCCGGTCGCGGCTGAGACAAAAAAGGATCCATTTTTTGCCAGACGAAGCGATTTTTTGCAGGCCGTAGCAGCGCTACGGTCAAAAAAAAATTGCGAAGTATGGCGGAAAATGGGACTTTTTGGGCCAGACAGCGAGCCGGCTAAGTAGTTACAAAAAATCAAAAAAAGACAACCGTTATCTATCCCATGAGGTTGTGCAATAAGTCCATTGACGGCGTTTAAACAAAAAAATATTTTGATTAGGCGCCTGTTTTTTGATTTTTTCTAAAAAAAATCAAAAAACAGGCGCCTAATCATCATCCCATTTCGCCGCCGAAGGCGGCGAAATATTTTCACCCCAATCGCTATCGAATTGAAAAAACGCGTTTTCTACGGCGCGCACTTTTTTTAAAAAAAAATTTAAAAACATTTGCACAGAAAAAAGAAACACCCGTATATTTGCATCCGCTAAGCAAAACAGTTGCTTACAAATGTTTAAAACGCGGAAATAGCTCAGCTGGTAGAGCGCAACCTTGCCAAGGTTGAGGTCGCGAGTTCGAATCTCGTTTTCCGCTCAAGTGCAAAACTGCCTGACAAGTTCATCTTGTCAGGCAGTTGTTTTTTTATCAGGATACCTTATCTTGTTGCGATTTCAGGAACGCCGCATCATCCATGCTTCATGCCATACTACCCTTTGTCCGACAGGCTGTTTTTTACCGGCCTTGTTAACGGCGAGCGGATGCACCCGGAAACGGGGCGCTCGCTTTTGCGTCTCCTATTTTTCCCCCTTTTCCTTCTCTTTTCAGGCGCCGTAGCCGGACAATCGGCTGCGAAGCAGTCGGAAATCGAACGCGCTGCGCGACAGCAGATGAAACAATACACGGAGCGGTTTGCGGCTGGCGACAGCACTGCTCGTACCGACATTCAGGCGCTGCTTGAGTCGCACGCTCAACCGCGCGTATTGCGGGATTCTTTGTACGACATCGTATTTCAGTGCTCCTATACATTAAGCAACCATGGCGAGCATGCAGCGTCCATCAGTATATTACGCTTGCTTGCGCATCATGCGGAAAAAGTCAATGACACGACTTCCCGGTTGCTTTGCTTGCTTGATATCGCATTCGACTATCAGCAACTGCAGCAGCCGGACAGTGCGCGCCTCTTTTTAAGTCGGGTAGAAAAGGCCGGTATTCTGGATCAACCATCCTATGTGGCGATGTCGTTTTACAATACAAAGTCGGCCATAGCAAAGCAAAACGGGAAATATCTCGAAGCCATAGATTACTCCCTGCGCGCACTGGAAATACCGGATGCGCAGGCGCGAAACATTGGAGAGGTCAAAGAAAATATTGGCGTTTTGTACCAGAGTCTCGGCAATTACCAGCGGAGCGTGGCGTATTTGAATGAGGCCAGATTGATCCAGGAGGCCGGCGCGGAAAAGGAAATACTGCTTCGTCTGTACACCAGCCTTGGGATTAGCTATATGCGCATGGATTCCCTAAGCCAGGCGGAAACGTTCCACCAAAAGGCAATGGCGCTCTGCGACACGAATTCCTTCGAGCTGGCTCGGAGCCTGGCAAATTTTGGCAATGTACTGCGGCGGCAAGGCGCACTGACGCGGTCTTTGGCCTGTATTGATTCTTCCATCCGGATCTGCGAACGGGTTCAAATTCCCTTCGGCGTGGCGCTCAATCAGGTCAACCGAGCGAATGTGCTGGTGGATATGAAAAAACCCGTCGAAGCGCTGCAGGCGCTGAGCGCCGTGTCGGAATCTCCTTTTGCCAACCTACCCGATTTGCTCCTTGAAATATGCGAAATATCTCAAAAAGCGCATCGGATGCTCGGAAACACGGCGCTGGCCTATTCTTTTTTGAGCCGTTTTACGATGCTGCGCGACAGCATAGACAAAGAAGGCGCGCGCCTGCTCGTCTTCGAGTGGGAAGAACGCATTCTGCGGGAAAAAAAAGAACGCGAGTTGGCGATTCTGAATAAAGAACTCCAGGAATCAAATCAACGCCAGCGTATCTTGTTGCTGTTTGGTGGGATGCTGCTCCTGCTCCTGTTCGCAGCAGGTCGGATCCTTTTTCTACGCGCTCAAAAACAGCGCCTCCGCGCCCGGCTGGCAGAAGAAGAAAAAGAAAACCTACGCCTGACGCTTGAGATGAAAGAGCGCGAGTTAACCAGCCAGTCTATGCACCTGCAATCCATCGGCGGATTTGCAGAGAATGTGTTGGAAAAACTGAGCAGTTTGAAAACAAATATGGAGGGCGAGAAAGCGGAAGAACTTGCCCGGATTATACGGGATTTTGAAACCGGCATTCCGGAAGAACTCTGGGATGATTTCCGCGTGCGATTCGAAAAAACAAACGAAGATTTTTACCAAAAGTTGCTTCAGATTTGTCCCGATCTTAGCCCGGTCGAGATTAAAATCGCCAGTTTTCTCCGATTGAACCTGTCCTCTAAGGAAATTTCCCGACTGACAAACCGATCGGCTGGCACGATTTCAAATACCCGCAGCGCCCTGCGAAAAAAATTGAACCTGGACGACGAGGACAACCTAGTGGCTTTTTTGATGTCGCTCTGAATGGTTTTTGCCCTTCAAACAGCCGACCGTGTGAAAATCGTGAAGGGTTTTTTCAAAACCGTTTAATAACCGTGAATACCGTTTAGCCGTTGTGGCGTGCGTTCATCCGAATTTTGTCCCAATATCTCGCGGTCAAAATTTTAACACATGCCAATCTCCAAATTTTTTCCTTTCCTTCTTACTATCAGTTTCTTTTTCTTTACCTGTGTCATCAGCTGGGGGCAAACGCTCACCATCAGCAGCAGCGGGCAAACAGGCGTCTCGGGTACCAACTGGAGTATCAGCGGAAATACGCTCACGGTAACGGGTACGGCCAATATTCAGGCGTCCGTCATACAAAACCATCTCGCCGGCAATTCCCTCGCAATCCAAGGGAATACCAGCGCCCTCACGGTCAATGTGAATGAAGCCATCGCTTCGAGTACGGCGGGCGCCGGCCTGACCATCGGCGGCGCCACGAACACAGGTGCGGTGACGATATCCTCCAGCATTTCCATCGCCGGCGCGTTATTGGTGTATGGGGGGGATATATTTGTAACGAACAACCTGAGCGCCACCCAGTCCGGCTCGGCCATTCAGCTGAAGGCCACTGGCCGCATTGACGTTAGCGGCGGCGCGAGCAGCAGCGCCTACCGAACGATCCAAACAAACAACGGCAATATCGTGCTTTGGAGCAATGCCGCAGGCAGCACTTCGGGCAGTATTACGATCGGCGACTGGACCACCCTCAATTCCGCGAACGGACAAACCAGCCAAAGCGCCGGCGGCGGGAAGGTTTGGCTGGCCGGCGGCACGGCGGTCAACGGCGAGGGACTGCCGACTGGCGCCGCGGTCGGAACGGGAGGCAGCCGAAGCGGCGTGGCGATCGGGTCATTCTCTGGCGGCGCTACCACGACCAGCGTCTATTCCGGCGGCGGGGATATCTTTGTTCACGGTGAAACATCGGCAGGGGCAGGCAACGGGTTAGGGGTTTCTTGGAATCGCAACCTGATAGCGAATGCCGGCAACGGCATCATCACGATCAAAGGCATCACGAAAACCCAAAATACTTGGCACGGCGTCGAACTGGGCGCTTACCTCGGCTCAACGAGCCTCATTTCCGGCGGTGGCAATGCTACCACCCCGGCTATTTATATCGAAGGCTCTACCGAACGAACCAGCGGCGGGTTGTTCGGCGTGCTGATCGGTAACGGCTCTGTGCAGGCTACCGGCGCCGGAGGGATCTCCATCGTCGCCTCAGTGCCCGCCGTTAGTACGACGGAATCCTGTTACTTCGGTGGGGTGGACTTGCTATCCGCCAGCGGTGAAATCCTGGTCAGTGCGCAAGGCGGCATCGGCCTGCGCTACGGCGGAACCCTCGGTAAAAAAACAGGAACGCAAGTCACCGCCAGTAGCAGCAACATCACCCTGCGCGCCAATCAAATAGCAGTCAATTCATCTGCCTCCGCGGATGCGACCGGTATCCTGGTAGTAGAACCCTTCTCTGCCAGTTTTACCAGCGCACTTACCTGGCCCCTCACCGGCTTTACCATGGTAAGCGGTCTAACCGGCCTGCGCCTGGGCAAGACGGGCAATACGGCGAATCTGACGCTCGGAACCGTTACGGTAAATGGATTCATCACCGCACATGCCGGTAATATCCAGCTAGCCGTAGGCGCATTCGTAACTTCCACCGCTGCCACTGGCGATATTACCTTTCTGGCAAGCAACGGATTCGGTACGGTGGCCAACAGTGGAACTACCCGCGGCCGGGTGGCAACAGCGGGTGGTAACCTGCAAATCAATGCCGACTCCGATAACAACAATAGCGGCACACTGGATATAGACTGGCTCACCCTGGATGGCAGTACGGGAGACGTACTGATAGAAGCAGCCCTCCACATTTATAATACCGGCTCATCCGTTGCCATACCCGAATTTTACGGCGTAGGCGGACTCACCATCCGAACGGTATCTTCCTCCTCGAATGGATTTTCACTCAACTGGATCGCCCTGTTTCAAACAAGAACTTCCCTCACGATCGGGCAGCCTGGAACCCTTGCGGGAAGTATCATCGCCGAATGTACGAACTGCAACAGCACGGCCACAAACTTTTCCGGCAAAACGCTGGAGGTGAACGGGCCGATTACCGTGTACGGATGGGACATTCAATCCGACTTAAGCTTGCGCACGACCTCCGCCACCGCCGACATCGGCATGTATGCCCGGAATACGTTCTATAATACGATCTCCACGCGGCGTACCTTCAGCACCGCAGGCGGCGATATCTATGTGGTGGCCGACAGCGACGCCAACGGCGGCGGCGGCTTGGATTTGGATTTTCTGACCCTGAATCCGGGCGCCGGAGATATTATCATTCGCGGAGAAACTTTCGGTTTTAATGCCGAGGCAGCCTATAAGCCCTATTTCCACGGTACCGGCAATGTAACCATTGAATCTTCGGATGCTTCCTTTGGGCAGAGTGCGGAGACGACCTGGTTTAATTTCGACGAGGATGCGAACGGCGTTGGAGCGATTACGCTCGGGAAAAGCACCAATATAGGCTCTTGGACTCTTACCGGATCTGCTATTACTGCCGGCGGCCCCTTTACCGTCTATGGCTGGAACATCAGCGTACAAACTCCTCTTACAACTACTGCAGGCGACATAATATTAAAGGCATCGAACGATCTCCAAATCGCCGCCCTCGTTACCGCCACCAATGCGAATATTGAGTTGAAAGGCCCCAATTCCATCTACCAGTCGGCCGGATTGATCGCCAACGGGCTTGCCCTGACCGGTACGGGTAACTACACCCTGAATAACGCGTCCAACAATGTGGTCACCCTCGCCGCCGGCAGCGCCGGCGCCCGGCTTGCGAGCCTTTCCTACACGGATGGCAGCGGCGGATTGACCATCGGCTCGGTTGTTTCTACGGGTATCAATGTCAGTGGCATCCATGCCACCGGTACGGTCACCGTTGAAACGGCCACCGGCAATATTAATCTGCAGGGGAACATCAACACCCTCAGCACGTCCACCAGCGCAATCGTGCTCAACGCCGGCAAAAGCAAGGCCATCGGGGACGCCACCGGCGGCGATATCCTCGTGAGCGGCACGCCGGTACTGACAACCGGCTCGGGCGGCATCGCGCGCTTGTTCAGCGGCAGAGATGTCAGCAGCACCGGCCTGACCAACCTGGCCGGCGGCATCGCCAATGTGCGGGAAGGCGTGGATGAAACCACGGTCACCTTTTCGCCGGTACTGGTTGCGAATACCCGATATGCCCTGTACCGATTCTATTATGCCGACCTCACCATCGTGGATGCCGGCGGCGATGCCCTGAACAGCACCTGGACGTATTCAAACGGCGTCCTGAGCACCACGACTACGACCGCGGCCTCGGTGAACGCAGCGACCGTAGCATCCTACCTGGCGACGGCCAATTTGGAAATCAGGGGCAACAATATAACCATTAACGGCAGTATTGCCGGCGCCTCGACCAATTCCCTGACGTATAAAGCCAATGGCAATATCCTCCACAATGCCGGCAAGAGCTTTACCGGCGCGGGTGGCGATCTGGTGTATTGGGCGGATGTGGACGCCGGCGCCGGCGGCCGAATTGCCCTGCTCGGCAATATCAGCACCAACGGCGGGGATTTGTACGCCGGCGGCGGCCTCGTATCCGAAACCATCGGCGGCCTGACAGTGCCCACCGGCTATGCGGGCAATACCGCCAGTCTGAATAACGGAATCACCGTCACCGGTTGTACGATCAATACCGCTGGCGGCGATCTCCGTATGCGCGGGAGTTTAAATACGGTGAACGGCGTTATCGCCGGCGTCATGGTGTCCAATGCCTCGATCCTGACAGGCAATGGAGACCTGTCCTTGTCCGGTCTCCAACTAGGCGATCCTGATCAATCGGCCGGACTCTGGATTGGTACCACGATCACCGCCGGAGTGGCTACCGGCGATGTGGTAATTAATTCCACAGGCGGGGATATTACCCTAGAGGGTATCGCGCAGGCTAAGGATACCTATAGCTGGAATCATGGCCTTGCGATTGTGACGTACGGCACGGACGACGTAACGATTTCAAGCGGCAGCGGGAATATTTCCATGACGGGAAATGCCTCTAGTGCGGCGGCGGCTTATGCCGGAGAGGCTATAGGTTTGGTTTTCCAAAATTCAACGACTTCCGGCATTACCCGTGTCAACACGGATGGGGGCGCCATCACGCTCACGGGGGTCAGTGGGAATGCCTCGGACGATTTTGGATTGTCGCTCCGGGCAGCCGATGCGGCAGGCAATATCGCCATCGGCGACGCAAATTCGGGGAATGTAACCCTAAATTTCAACTATTACAGTGTTCGGGGCAATTCAACACTTGGGGTAGTTGCCATCAACAGCGGCGGCACGATTTCGGTGCAACCCGTCAGCGCCGACTGGCCCGTGAATATCACCCTGTGGGATGAGTTGAGTTTCGGCAGCAACGCGACCGCGCTGACCATCGGTCCGGCTGCCGGCACGCGCCTCCTGATCCTGCAATCTCCTATGAATATTGCCGGTTCCATCACCGCTTACGGCGGACAGGTGTATGTGGATGCAAATATTACCAGTTCGGCCAACGGGGACATCTATTTTCAGGGAAACAACAGTGCAAATGCCAGCGTCTATTTCTACGGCGGAAGAACCATTACCAAATCCGGCGGTACGGGGACGCTGACCATGAAAGGGAAAGCCAACTCGAATATACTCGGGACGGTGACGACCAGCGGAAGCGGCGTATTGAATGTGGTACTTTGGGCGGATTATGACGGCTCCCGGAATGATGGCGGCGCGGCGCTGGGCTCCGGCGGCAGCATTAGCACCAACGGCGGGCATTTCTGGATGGGCGGCACGGCCAGTGGCGGCGGTTCCGATACCTGGAATGGCATCCCGGTCGGAAACGGCCCCTCGGTCAGTGGTAGTGGTTACAATGCGAACGCCCTCGATCTATTTGGAAATATCACCACCAATGGCGGCGACATCCTTATTTGGGGTGGAAACGGAGTTAGCGGCGGCGCAAACGGTATTGGGGCGGCGAACAGCCCTATCCTGAATTCTGGTTCCGGCGATATCAACCTCATCGCGGATGATATTGCCTTTTCGGTAGTAACCATCCGGAGCACCGGGCATCTTACCTACCGCCCGAACAGCGCGGAGTGGTTCAATGTGGCAGGCGTTCACGACTTCACCGGCTCCATGAGTTCCAATACCTTCACGGGAACAGGGGATGCAGACTGGCTTAAAATAGAAAATATGCATACGCTGGGGGGACTTACGCTTGGGCACTCCACGACCACCTCGGGTATTAAAACCTACGTCAATTGGACGATCGCAGGCCCGATGAACTTTTATTGCAGCAACCTCGAGATCGGTTCGAATCTGACCAGTACCCTGTCCGGAGCCGATATCCTGATGAAGGCTACCGGCCGCATTGACATCAGCGGTGGCGCGAGCGGCAGCGCCTACCGAACGATCCAGACGAACAACGGCGATATCGTCCTGTGGAGTAATGCCGCCGGCAGTACTTCAGGCAGCATCACAATCGGCGACTGGACCACCCTGAATTCCGCTGGCGGACAAACCAGCCAAAGCGCAGGGGGCGGTAAAATCTGGCTGGCCGGGGGCACGGCGGTCAATGGCGAGGGGTTGCCGACTGGCGCCGCGATCGGAACGGGGTTAACCAGGAGTGGGGTGGCTTTCGGTTCTTTCTCCGGCGGCGCTACCACGACCAGCCTCTATTCCGGCGGCGGGGATATTTTTGTTCACGGTGAAACATCGGCAGGAGGCGGCAGCGGGTTAGGTATCTCCTGGAACCGAAACCTGATAGCCAATGCCGGTAACGGCACTATTACGATCAAAGGCAACACGAAAACCCAGAATTCCTGGCACGGCATCGAACTGGGCGCATACGGCGGCTTAACGAGCCTCCTTGCCGGCGGCGGCAATGCTACCACCCCGGCTATTTATATCGAAGGCTCTACCGAACGATCCAGCGGCGGGTTGTTCGGCGTGCTGATCGGTAACGGCTCTGTGCAGGCTACCGGCGCCGGAGGAATCTCCATCGTCGCCTCAGCGCCCGCCGTAAGTACGACGGAATCCTGTTACTTTGGTGGGGTGGATGTGCTTTCCGCCAGCGGTGAAATCCTAATCAGTGCGCAAGGCGGCATCGGCTTGCGTTACGGCGGAACCCTCGGCAAAAAAACGGGAACGCAAGTGACCGCCAGCAGCAGCAATATCACGCTGCGGTCTAATCAAATAATAGTCAATTCAAGCATTGCAGCGGACGGCACCGGCGCGCTGGTGCTGGAACCCTTTTCTACCAGTTTTACCAACGCACTTTCCTGGCCTATTCCCAATTTTACCATCTCCAGCACGCTGTCCGGTTTGCGCCTGGGCAAAGAGAACAATACGGCAAACATTACCGTCACCGCAGCGCAAACCCTTGCCGGATATATTTCGCTCCTGGGCGGAACTATTGCAGTTAATGAAAACCTCAATACCACTGCCGGCGGCGCCGCCGGCGACGTCTTGCTGAAAGCTTCGAACAATGCCGCTCTGGCGGATAATAAGACGATCACAACCAATGGCGGGGACGTCGTATTTTGGGCTGATTCCGATGCCTCCGGATCCGCAACCGTCCCCGGCGGTACCATTTATGTCGGAAATAACTGCAGCCTACTCACCGGAGGCGGTGATATCGTGCTGGGCGGTGGCGCCGGCAGCAGCGGCCGACCGACCGGCTATGCGATTGGACAGTATGCGCTCTCCAGCGCAACCTATGGTCTGGTTCTTAATAACAGCATCCTGAATGCCGGTACAGGAAATGTAACCCTTCGCGGTCAAGGTACGGGCAATCTCCCGGATCTTCAAATGGGTATGTACCTCTTCGGTGGATCACTTACCGGCGCCAATATCACCATTGATGCCATCGGCTCCATTCGAGGAGGCAGCTCTTCCAACTGGGGACTTAGAATGGAAAGCTTCGACATTTTTGGCTCCGGCAATATCAACCTATCCGGAACGGGGGGGAGAGCCGGATCCAGCAATCCCGATGTCAATCAACGCGGTATTTATTTGTATAGCAATTCATCCATACAGGCCTCCGGAAGCGGCAATATCACCCTGACAGGGATTGGCGGGGGCGGTACCTTCGCCACCTTGACCTCGCATGCGATGAATATTGGCATTTTGCTGGATCAAGCCACCACCGCGTTAACCACGCAGGGCGGCTCTGTCACACTCAACGGCACCTCGGGCCACAACGGCAACGGCGTTGGAATAGCCCTGAATGCGCCCATTTCAGCACAAGGCAACGTGATCCTTAATGGTTTTAAAAGCACTTCAGGTACTTCGAGCAACGGAAATATAGAAATAAATGCGGCCTTGGCCGCGACGAATGCGAATTTGACCATCAACACGCCGGGTGCTGCTTCCCAGACGGCCGCGATCACGGCCAACGGACTCGCCCTCATCGGTACCGGCAGCTTCACGCTGACCAACACCGGCAACAACATCGCCACGGTGGCCGGTGGTACCAATGCCGCCCAGATTGGAACGCTTAGTCTGGTGGATGCGAGCGGCGGATTGACCATCGGCAGCGTCAATCCCGTCGGTATCATCGCGACCGGCGATGTGTTGATTGAAACATTGTCCGGCAATATCAATCTGACCGAACCGATCACAACCACTTCGACGACCAATACCACCACCGGCTACACCGGCGCCATTGTCCTGAATGCGGGCAAAAGCAGCAATATCAACACGGCATCCGGTGGAAATATCATCGTATCAGGCAACGGAGGCGTTACGGCGCCTTCCGGTATTATTAAAATGTACAGCGGGAACGAGGATCTCAGCACCGGGCTAACCAGCCTGGCAGGCGGCGCAAGTCAGCGGAGAATATTGGTAGATGAGACGACGACCACATTCAGTCCGGTGCTCGCGGCGGGCGGTAAATTTGCCTTGTATCGGACAGAGTTTTTGTGTCCGGCCGGTCCTGCCTCCTCCCAGCCCGTTGTGTGCATCAATACCCCCCTCACCAATATCACGCACACTACGACCAATGCTACCGGGATCGGAACCCCCACCGGTCTTCCAAATGGGGTGTCGGCAAGCTGGACGGCCAATGTGATTACGATCAGCGGTACGCCGACAGCATCGGGTACTTTCAACTATAGCATACCGCTCACGGGCGGATGCACGAGTTCCAGTGTTGCCACCGGTGTAATTACGGTCAAAGCAGCGCCCGATGCAGCAATTGCCGTATCGGAAGCATCGGGCTCAAGTTCGAATGACGGAACAATCTGCTCGGGATCCACCGTAACGCTCACCGCGACAGGCGGAACGAGCTACAATTGGGGAAGCGAATCCACGGCCATCATCGTGAAAAATCCGACTGTCAACACCGACTACACGGTAACGGTGACCGGGTCGGATGGCTGCACTGCGGTAGCTACGGAGACAATTACCGTCACTTCGAACCCCGCACCGGCGATCACCGGCTCAACGAATCCAGATTGCCCGGGGGGCCAGACGGGTTCTGCCGCTGCGACGATCAATGCAAACTGGAACTATACATGGAGCAACGGCGGTTCAGGTACTTCAATAAGCAACCTGGTTCAGGGGCTTTATACCCTGACGGTAACCGACATGAATGGATGTGAAGGAACAACCTCCGTCACGCTGACGGATGGACGGAATATAGCTATTTCGATTGTCAGTAAAACAGATGTAACCTGCTATGGAGGAAACAACGGTGCTGTCTCCGTCAGTGTTTCCGGGGTCGTACCGACTTATACTTATGCTTGGTCTCCCAATGCCGGGGGCGCAACCGGCGCATCTTTGAGTAACCTTGCAGCAGGGAATTACAGCCTCACCGTTACAGAAATCGGCGGCCTCGGTTGTCAGGCAATTACCTCCATTGATATTGCTGAACCGGCGTACGGCGTAACGGCCACTGTGGGCATCAGCGAAAATTCAGCCGGCCAGGCAGACGATGGCACGCTGTGCTCCAGCGATATCGCCATACTCAGCACGAGCGCATCGCCCAGTCCGGGCGCGACCATCAGCAGCTACCTTTGGAGCACCGCACCGGCGGCGACGACGGCTGGCATTAATGTTTCTACGCCGGCGACCTACACGGTGACGGTAACGGATAGCAAGACGTGCACTGCTACGGCGAGTTATGTTATTACTTCGCAGGCAGATAATACCGCCGGAGCGGCATCGGCTGCTCCAACCAGCTGTATCAATGCCGCATTGCCTGCAATTACCCATACCACAACCGGCGCTACCGGCATCGGTACGGCGACCGGCCTGCCCTCCGGCGTGTCCGCCTCCTGGGCTGCCAACCTGATTACGATTAGCGGTACCCCTGCCGAGTCCGGCGTTTTCAGTTATAATATCCCGCTCACCGGAGGATGCGGAACCGTAAGTGCAACCGGTACCATCACCATTACGCCTGCAAATACGGCCGGTGCAGCCTCCGGGTCACCGATCTTGTGCACCAGTACGCTCATGCAAAACATTACGCACGCTACCACCGGCGCAACCGGTGTGGGTACCCCGTCGGGTCTTCCATTGGGCGTTACAGCGTCCTGGGCTG
>JAUMBL010000053.1:0-41997 GCA_032115775.1 Saprospiraceae bacterium
CTGGGGCAGGGACAGTAGTGCCGCCGCATCGTATCGGGGATTTTCTGCGCATGTCGGAAAATCCCCGATACGCACTACACATTCAGATAACTCATCAACGCGTCGTAGCGCGCCCGCAAGGCGTCCGTGTGTTCCCGCTCGGAATAGGCGCTACGGATCATATAGCCCCGGCGCTCCAAAGCGGCGATGACGGCGCCAATCTCGGTTCGGTTGAGTTTCAGCGTGAGTTCCAAGGTAGCGGAATCCTGACTGGAACTGACAAAAGCGCCCAATATCTTTACGTCTTCTTCTTCGATAATGCGTGCGATCGTGGACAAATCGTAGTCGCGGTACGGAATATCCAGTAACAGAATCGCGCCCTCCTCCGCCACGGAAACCGTATGCGCCAAAGCCCGGATAAGATCGGTTTGCGTAATCAGGCCTTGGTAGTTGCCCTGCGCATCCACCACGGGAATCACCGTGAGGCGGTTGTCCGCCAAAATACGGATCACCTCGAAAAAATGCTCGTCTTCCTGAACGGCAAACCGGCGAATCATCGAAAAATCATACCCCCCTACCGGATCGTAAATTTTGTGGTTGAAAATATCCTCTTCGGAAATAACGCCCAACAAGCGACCGTCCTGGACAACCGGCAGGTGCTTAATATGGTGTTCTCCCAACAAATAAAATGCGTCCTTACCGGTTTGGGTAGCCAAGAGCGCGGGAATATCGCGGACAATTAAATCTCGGGCAGTCATATTTTACAGGTATTATGTCTCTTTAACGCGTAATTGCATCGGGTTGTTTCGCAGCTTTCGCTGTAATATTACGGCGTTTTTTCAAAAAGCGCGCTGCAATGTCTTCTCTCCGTCAATTATTTCTCCGCCACCTGGCGCAAACTTCCCCGGCGCCGCTTGCGCTCGAAATCGAGCGTGCGGAAGGATGCTATTTGTACGATGTAGCCGGAAAACGCTATCTGGACTTAATCGCAGGCATTGGCGTCAGCGCCCTGGGGCACCGACATCCGGCGGTGACGGCGGCGGTGCAGGCGCAACTCGACCGGTACTGGCATACGCTGGTGTACGGCGAATTTGTACTCAGCCCGCAGGTGCGGCTGGCAGAATTTTTAGCGTCCCGGCTGCCGGGATTAGACGCCGTTTACCTGGTGAATTCCGGTACGGAAGCGACGGAAGGCGCCATGAAACTGGCGAAGCGATTTACCGGACGGCCGGAGATCGCCGCCTGTCGGTACGCTTATCACGGCAGCACACAGGGCGCAGCGAGCCTCATGTGGCCGACCGATTTTACCCTCCCCTATCATCCCCTGTTGCCGGGGATTCGACATATTGATTTTAACTGCGATGGCTGCCTGCAACAAATTACGGAGCGCACGGCGGCCGTCGTCGTGGAAACGGTGCAGGCGGAATGGGGCATTCGAAAACCCCGGGCCGAATGGCTACAGGCGCTGCGCCGGCGCTGCACCGAAACCGGCGCCTTGCTCATTTTGGATGAAATTCAAGCTGGATGCGGCCGCACTGGGACGCTTTTTGCTTTCGAGCAGTACGACGTCCAACCGGATATCCTCCTCTTGGCCAAAGGTTTTGGCGGCGGCATGCCCATTGGGGCTTTTGTAGCGCCGCAACGAATCATGCAGGTGTTGTCCGTGGATCCGCCGCTCGGGCATATCACGACCTTCGGCGGGCACCCGGTTTGCGCCGCCGCCGCCCTCGCGACCTTACAAACTATCGCCGAGCCGGGTCTGCTGGAGGCTATTCCGGGCAAAGAGCGCTTGTTCCGCGCGCTGCTGACGCATCCGGCCGTTAAAGATATCCGCAGCGCCGGTTTGTGGCTGGCGGTGGATCTGGACGATGCCGGCAAGGTGCAACGCGCGATCCGCCGCTGCCTGGATTTGGGCGTCGTGACCGACTGGTTTTTATTCAACGACCGCAGCCTGCGCATTGCGCCGCCGCTGGTGATCCGGGAAGAAGAGATCCGATTCGCCTGTGGCGTCCTCCTGGAGGCATTGGAGTAACAGGCCGCTATTTTGAACGCTTGTGAAATAATTCCTGAATCAACAGGTTTGCAGACACGCCAATCGCCGAATCAGAAAATAAGACCTCCGTATTCCCGGGCGTCGCCTGCGTTAAAAACGCGTTGATCTGAAAGCCCGGAAAACGCAAACCGGCAGAAAAACCGGACTCCACGATCCAATACGGCGTGTTTTGTTCAATCTGCTGAATCGCCTGCAAATCGGCAGTGGGTATGCGCGCGTCAATTTCCCCGGTAAAATGCTGAAGCCGGATCAATCGAAGGCTGTAACTCAGGGCGATGCGGCGGCCCTGCGTATAAATGCCAGGCTGGATAAACATGCGCCGATATCGCAAGGAGGCCAATACGGCCTCTGTGTATTCGTTCGACGCCCTGCCCTGGCCGTATCCAACATACAAACTCGCCGTGTTGCGCTCGGATAAGGGATAATATGCGCCGCCCATAGCCTCCGTATAACGCGCGACGCCCACGCGATACTCCTCAAAAAAACCGGGAACCGTTTCCCTGCCGCGCAATCGGAAATGCCGGACGGCAAGCGCGGTATAAGGCGCCGGGCTTCCCGCGGCCGCCACACCGTAGCCGCCCAAACCCGAGTTGAACAAATCGCCCGTCACGACAAAATCGCCCGGTTTTTTAATAGGCGGCAAAAGCGCCTGATCGGTTGGGTAAAACGTTCGGGAGCAGGAAACGAACGCCGGCAAAAGAATAACAAGTATGAAATAGCGCGTTAAACGCAGGATCAGGTATGTATTTATTGCTTCCAAAGGTGCGCGATTTGGTACGTGATGGATAGTCCGATACTGGAGCGCGCAAATTTATACCGGCTGTCCGCCAAACACAAATTGAATTGCGCATTTATAAAAATCGGCCGAAAACCGGCGCCCAAACAAGCCGAAAACTCTGGAAACAACAAGGGGGCATTGTATTCAATCCGCCGAATGGCGTCCAGATCCTCCGTGGGTATCCGGGCGTCAATCGCGCCGTTCAGATAGGCCAGGCGCACCAAGCGACCGGCAAAACCGCCGCGGAAAATTTCACCCTGAAAACCAATCGCCGGTTGAATATAGAACCGCCGAAACTGCAGCCTCGACTGTACCTGATCGCCATAGTCGTTAAAAACCTCGCCGCGCCCAATTCCGGCGCTACAGGAGAACACACCCGTAGGCCCGGTTGGCACATAAAATCCCAGCGCGCCCTCCGTGAGGCGGCCCCATCCATCCTGCTGTTCCGTCGTACCTGAAAAACCGGCACTTGGATCTCCCTGTACGTTGAAATGCACAAATTGCACCATCGTATAGGGCAAAGGGCTATACGCCGCTTGCAACTCCCAGGCTCTAAATTCATCCCCCAAAACACCGCAGGCCGTCACCGTCGCATCGTGTTGTTCGCGCAGCGTTGGAATCTGCTGGCTGTTCGGCGCGTAGTAGTAGTGGGTGCAGGAGAATAAAGGAAGCAGCAGCAGGATTGCGAATTGGGAAATGCGGATTGCGGGTTGGAGCAATTGTCGTGTATTGCCGTTCATTGATCTGATTCGTTAATTTGAAACCGGGGTTGTAGAACAAGTTCATGAACGGCTCGGTGGGGAAAAAAACATTTTGTTCAGGCCTCGTTTTTTAAATTTTTTTAGAAAAAATTTAAAAAACGAGGCCTGAACATTATTTTATTTCGCCGCCGGAGGCGGCGAAATACTTTTTATACACCACGCACGGCACTCACTTAAACGGATTCGAAAAGCGTTCGTCGCTCGCAACCGAAGGATCCGTAAGCGTATGCAGAAAAGCGACAAGCGCGTCCTTGTCCTGTTGCGAGAGGTTGAGCCGTTTGGGTTGGCCGCTGGCGTTTTTGAGATCCGGGTGGAGATTCGGATGCGCTTTGACGCCGGCGTTATAATGTTCGATAACGTCTTCGAGCGAATTGAAGCGGCCATCGTGCATGTAGGGTGCGGTGAGCGCTACGTTACGAAGCGTAGGCACCTTAAACGTACCCATTTCATAAGGCAGGTTGGTGAAACCGCCCACGCCGGCATCCAGCGTGGATTCGTCCAAGCCGTTATTGGCGTTGAAAAGCGGCGGACGGCCCTGGTTGGCGCTGTGGCAGGAGGCGCAATTATTTATAAAAAGTTCTTTGCCGCGATTTTCCTGCGCGCTAAAGCCGCTGAACGCGGGGCGCAAGGCGGGTTCCAAATTTCCCCACATAGAAGAAGCGGCAACGGCATTTGCGGCTTCGCGGTCGAATCGGCTGTTGACGGAGCCCATGGCGTTGATAAAATCAGAAATGGCCTCCGTGATACGGCCGGCGGTGACCGCCTCGTCGTTGTAGGCCATTTTGAAGAGCGGTTTGTAATAATCCAGCGATTGCACGGCGCCGAGCACTTCGTGCATTTCCATGTTCATTTCCTTGGGATTAGACAAAGTGGCTGCCGCTTGTTCGGCTACCGTACCCGCCCGGTTATCCCAGAAAAAGCGAATGGCAGAGGTTCCGTTCAGGTCTGTGCCGTAGTAGGCGGAAAAATTCGCTACCGAACTGAGCGCAAAGGAGTTGCGTTCGGTGCTACGATCGAAAACACCGCGACTGAATTGCGTATTATCTGCAAATCCCAGTTCTTGCTTATGGCAACTGGCGCAGGAGATGGTGCCGTCTTTCGACAGATTTTTGTCGTAAAACAACACACGACCCAAGGCCGCCTTGTCATTGTCCACCGTCCGGGGGAAAATCCCGGTACGGCTGAGGTGTTCGCCGAATTTCACGGAATAATCCAAGGGCAATTCCGGCAGATTGAGCGTTTTGGAAAGCAGGGCGTAGTCCTCGGAATCGTAGTAGTAATAATTAAATTCCGGTTTTTGATTGCAGGAAGCGGCCAGCAAGAGCACGGAAAAAAGCGCGGTAGTAAATCTGAAAGGGTGCATAGCGGAGACATTTTGGCGTAAAAAAAATGCGGAGTCGGCAAACATTAGCCGAGCCTTGACATAAAGACGCATCCAATGCGGAAAACGTTGGTCATAGCCTGACAAAAATAAGATAAAAGTAAAATTACTGTGGTATCTATTCCGCTATTTTTCGTCGAACGGGCAAAAAAATACCCAACACCCGTAAAAAACAGGCGTTGGGTATTGTATTGACAAGCGGATAAGCGCCGCGTGGAATTAGAGCATGTTTGGAATTTTTTCGCCGAGTCAAAAATGGTTCATTTTTCGCTATTTTTCACCTTTTTTCAGTCACGTAGCCCCGGCTATGCTCCTTCAAAAAGGCAAAAACTGACAAAAAATGCCCCTATTTTTTCCTTCGGCAGAAAATTCCAAACATGCTCTTAGTGTTGTACGACCAACTTACGGGTAAACACGTTGGCGCCATTGCGCAGTTGCACGAAATAAACGCCATTCGAAAGGCTGCCTAGTTCGAGATTGATCTGGTGGCTGCCTTTAGCAATGTTTTGGTGGTGTTGCAGGACGAGGCGGCCGGCGGCGTCGCTGAGCGCAACCTGCGCATCGCCTTCGGATTCAGCGGGCAGTTCGATTACGAGTGCGTCATTCGCCGGATTGGGAAACATCAGGAAACCGCCCTCGGAAATACGTACAGGCACTTCAAATACCTCTACCTCGCCATCGGTGGTACCGTCTGTACGCCAAGCGCTGCCGCTCAGGCTCACGAGCAGGTTGTAGCATTGCGTGGAACTGAAAGCGCCGTTGTAGCCATACACATGCGCGTAATAGGTGCCCGAAGTCGGCGCACTGTTGTAGATAATTTGCTCTGGCGCAACCCCATCGTTTTGGGAGATTGCAATCGAGGAATTGTTTCTCCACAGGCGCAGGTCATAGTCGAAGGGCAGGTTCGTCAGGTTAATTTTAATATTGCGGTTGGAGGAAGTCACGGTGAATTGAAAATAATCCACATCGGTGGACGTTCCGATCAGCGCATTGATCGCCGTACCGGGCGTGATATTTTTTGCCGTGCTTCTGCTGTTATTGGACTCGAAGGGATCCGTGCAGTTGTTGGCGCTTTGCGTGGTGAAGGTAGCCGCCGCGGCGTAGTTGCCCGAGCCGCCGCTGCAGACGGCTTGCACCTGATAGTTGTAGGACGTGCCGGCGGTCAGACCGGTCAGGGCGTACGACGTGGCGGTCAGGCCGGACACAGTGGTCCAGGTATTTCCGTTTGCCGGTTTCCACTGCAAGTTGTACGAGGAAGCGCCGCTGACGCTGCCCCAGTTCAACGTAGCGCCGATTTGCGTGATATTCGTGGCGTTCAATCCGGTCGGAGCCCCGCAATTGCCCCCGGCGGGCGGGACGCAGCCTTGCGAGCTGACCAGGCTGTAGCGCGCACCATTGGGCGCCAGGACGGCTTGCATGCGGTCACTTTGACCGATCGAGAACATATACATACAGGCGTCGTAGGTATAGTCCATGTAGTTCATGGTCATTTCGAGCGGCTGTCCGTTGCAGGTAGAATAGTGCGGATAAGCCGGGCAACCGCCGTTGGAGGTATTATGCACCGGCGTGTCGCTCACGAGGTCGGAGCCGCAGGTGGCGTCACCCCAGATATGGCGCAGGTTGAGCCAGTGCCCTACCTCGTGGGTGGCGGTGCGGCCTTTGTCGTAGGGCGCGGAGGCGTTGATTCTGCCGAAATAGGCATAGTCGCACACCACGCCGTCTGTGGAGGCCTGGCCGCCAGGAAACTGGGCATATCCCAGCAGTCCGCTGCCCAGGTCGCAAACCCAGATATTGAGATACTGATTGCGATCCCAGATATCGCTGCCGCCCTGGCTGAAAAACTTAACGGCATTGTTGGTGCTAAAGGAAGTCACTTGCGTTTGGCGGCGCACGATCCCGGTTGTGGCGTTACCGCTGGGGTCGCGCTGGGCGAGGCAGAAGTTGATTTCACAATCGGCAGCCAGCGGCGCAAATTCCGCAGGGGTGTTCGCGACATCGGCATTCAGTTTGCGGAAATCTTCATTGAGTACGTCAATTTGCGACTGAATCTGCTGGTCGGTCAGGTTTTCCGCATTGACGTTCCAGACCACGTGCACCACCACCGGGATGGTCACCACTGTGCGGCTGCGGACGGCGCCGTTCTGGATATATTGTTCCGTGTGGCGCTCTAAAGCGTCCAAACGATCCTGAAAACCGGGGTCTTCCTGGAGTTGTTGGAGCAGGTGCTCATGGGTGGCGCAGGCGCGCTGCTGTGCCGGGAGATTGGTTAAGGCTGCGAGCGCCAGCAGCAGAAAAAGAATAGATTTGCGAATCATAATACAAGGTTTTGTTTAATATTTTTAGTAACTACTTAGCCGGTCGCGTCTGAGACAAAAAAGGATCCATTTTTTGCCAGACGAAGCGATTTTTTGCAGGCCGTAGCAGCGCTACGGTCAAAAAAAATTGCGAAGTATGGCGGAAAATGGGACTTTTTGAGCCAGACAGCGAGCCGGCTAAGTAGTTACTATTTTTATACGCCCCGCAGAAAAATACGAGATACGCAATTTTTTGCACCTGATCGGATTATGAAGCAGTTATAGAGGACGCTGCTAAAACGCAAAGGTACATTTTTTGGTATAATCTAAGCGAATATTCGCGCAACCGCAATTCGACGCGTCTATCAAACATGCTTTAAACAGCGAACAAACAAGGCTGTTCTTTTTTCAAAAGACAGATACCCACCCTATACCCGCATAATTTCCGTATATTTACCGCCTAATTTACACGCTATGCATCGTTTTTTAGCCCTGTTTATTTTTTTCGCGCTGTCCGCGCGCGCAATCGCGCAAGAGGATTTATTCCTGCCGCGCAATTTCCAGCGCGCGTACGACAAGGGTACGCGCAGCAAGGATGGCAAGCCCGGCCCTAATTATTGGCAAAATCGAGCCGAATACCAAATCAAGGCCTCTTTAAATCCGAAAAATCGCCGACTAAGCGGCGAAGAAACGGTGATTTATTACAATAACAGCCCGGATACGCTGAAAACCCTGCGCTTCAAACTCGCGCACGATCGCTACCGCAAGGGCAGCCTGCGCTCAAGCGATGTGGCGCCCGCCGACGTCACAGACGAAGGGGTGCGCATCGAAAGCCTGAGCCTGAACGGCAAAAATGTAGAGGAGCAACGCCGGCGTAAGTACAATACCTTCCTGGATATCCGCTTGGGCGCCGATGCGATCCCTCCGGGCGCAACCGTGACGGCAACCGTAAAATGGTCTTATACCCTCCCGGCTGACAAAGACGCCACGCGCGAATGCGTGTGCGATCCCACCACATTTTTCGTACCGTATTGGTATCCGCAAATTGCTGTGTACGACGACTACCACGGCTGGGCCGACGCACCGTACACGGGTTTACAGGAGTTTTACCATGATTTTGCCGATTACGACGTTACGATTACCCTGCCGAAAGGTTTTATGGTTTGGGCCACCGGCGAATGGCAAAACCCGGAAGAACTGCTGACGCCTGCCATCCTGGATAAATGGAAACAAGCGCACACCGACACGGCCATCGTTTCGATCTGGAAAGAAGCGGATCTGAAAAAGGGCGGGGTTTTTCAGAAAAAAAAGCAGCATATTTTCCACTATAAAGCCAAAGACGTGCCGGATTTTACCTTCGCCGCGGGCGATCATTACAACTGGGACGCCACCTCAGTAGAAGTAGATGCAAAAACCGGCCGCCGCACGTTTGTCAGCGCCGCATACCACAGCGATTCAAAGGACTTCCTGCGGGTGGCGCGCATTGCCGCCGACGGAATCCGGCTGATGAGTACCTGGCTGCCGGGCTATCCGTTTCCTTATCCGTGCATGACGGTTTTTAACGGCAACGACGGGATGGAGTTTCCCATGATGGTCAATGATGCGTCGGTATCGGAAAACGCCGTCACCGGACTCACCGTCCACGAGGTAGCACATACGTATTTTCCGTTCATGATGGGCGTCAACGAACAGGATTACGCCTGGATGGACGAAGGCTGGGCCAATTTTTTCGATCATTTTCTGGCAGACTCCCTGCAGGGCAAAAAAAGTACGATCCGGGGTTACTCCAATGTAGCAGGAACTGATATGGAAACGCCACCCATGGTGCGCTCGCGTTTTCTCAGCGGCCCCGCGTACGGCATTGCCTCGTATTCGCGACCGCAAAGCGCGTACGTCGTACTCTTGGATATGCTGGGTTACGAGCGGTTTCACCAGTGTATGGTCGAGTATATGGATCGCTGGAAAGGCAAACATCCGATGCCGTACGACTTTTTCAATACTTGGAACGAGGTATCGGGCCAAAATCTCAACTGGTTCTGGAAACCTTGGTTTTTCGACTGGGGATACCCCGACCTGGGGATCCGAGGGGTGGATAAGGATCCGGCAACCAACCGCGATCTCATCCTGATTGATCGTCTGGGCAATTTGCCAACGCCTGTTTACCTCGAACTCACCTACGAGGACGGCAGTACGGAACGCCTGCATCGCGGAGCCGATGTTTGGCGCGACGGCAAGACACAGCTGGCGATTCCGGCACAAGCCGGAAAAGCCTTGACAAGCCTGACGCTGGGGGCTCCAACCGTCCCGGATACGGATAGGAAAAACAATCTATGGTCGAAATGATTCATGCGCACCCTGCGCGGCCTATCATTTTTTAGCCAAAACAATCTTCATTTATTATGCGTACGAACACCATTTTTACCTACGCACTGTATACAGCGCTGACAATCCTGATTGTCCTGGCCGGATATAAGGCTTGTCAAATGAAAGCCGGAGAATCTCCAACTGCTCGAGAAGAAGCAGAAGTTGAAAAGCACTTGAAGGGTCTGGGTTATGTATTGCCGGATACGGCGCAGGAGTCCGGCGCCGTCTATTTGGACGAGCCGCCCCCCGCGAGCGCCACCGGGTCGGCCGGCGACTCAAATGAGATCGTATATACCGATCCTGCCCCCACAACGCCCAAGCAGCCGACCGCCGGCAGCAAATCGGCACCGACGCCGAAAACCAGCCCCGCTCCAGCCGTCACACCCCAGCCGGAGGAATCGGCGCCTGCAGCAGCCCAACCCCGGTTAAGGCCGACCGGCCCCACAGGTCGGTACTTGGTAGTAACCGGCTCCTTCACCGTACCGGAAAATGCCCGGGACGAAATGGAAACCCTCATCCAACGGGGATATATCAACGCAGAAGTCCGGAAGTTCAAACCCGGCTTCTCCACCGTCGTCGCGCTGCGCACCAACGACCGCAAAAAGGCAAGCGCCGAAACATCTAAATTGAAAAGAAACGGCTTCCCCGGCGCCTACATTCGCACAGAATAATCTGCAATACCCATGACGCTTTTCCTGGATCGAGACGGCGTAATCAATGTCCGTACCCCCGGCGACTATGTAAAAACACTGGAAGAATTTATTTTTGAATATAAAGCGCCGGAGGCAATCAGCCTGCTGGCGCCCTCCTTCGACCGGATTGTGGTGCTTACCAATCAATCCGGTATCGGCAAGGGTTTAATGACGGAATTGCAGTTAAGCAGCGTACATACTGCATTACTTGCAGGCGTTCGGACCGTCGGCGGCCGCATTGACGGCATCTACTTTTGTCCGCACCGACCGGATGCCGGTTGTGCCTGCCGGAAACCTGCGATCGGACTGGCTTTGCAGGCGCAGGCAGATTTTCCCGATATCCGTTTCAGCGATTCCTGGCTGGTGGGCGATTCCGTGTGCGACATGGAACTCGCGCTGGCTTTGGGCGCCCGAGCAGTGTTGATCGAGGGAAAAACGGAAGAGGCATCCCGGTTTGCCGAGATGCCCCTGCAGCATCGTTTTGACACCCTGTGGGATTTTGCCCAGTGGTATGTTGCGCATTAGCGCATGGTTGGGATTTTTGCCTTCGGCAGAAAATTCCAACCATGCGCTTACATTTTACGCACCAGCACTTCGTAGCGGACGTTCAGTTGGTGTTGTTCTTCAGAGCAATTTGCTCCTTTCCCGCAGGCATTGCGGAGGTTTTGTTCGCCCTTTCCTGATGCGTTGATACGCATTTCTGCGATACCGCGATATGCAAGGTAGGCCTTGGCATTTTTTGCCCGCTCTTCCGACAGCGACAGATTTTTAGCCGTATCACCGCGCGCGTCTGTGTAGGCTACCAAGTCGATTTCCATACTTGGGTACTGCTGCATGAGGTTAAAGACAGCTTCGAGTTGGCGGACGGCGAACTGATTGAGCGTTGCTTTATTGGGTTCAAAATTCAGTTGATCCATGATCATCACGGAGCCGGCTTTGAAAGCGCCGGCCTCTGCGTGCCCTCCGCCGAGTTCGGTGGGGCGCAGGCGAACCTCCTTAAAAGCGCCCTGTCCGGCAAATACGATCAGGTTGCTGCTTTCCGGTTTAAATCCTTCGCGCTCTACCTGCAACAGATACTCGCCGTCCAGCGGGAGACAAATTTCGAATTCACCGTTCAGGTTGCTGCGGCCGCGTGTCTGCTGCCCGCTCTGCTTGTGCGTAAATCGGAGATTAGCATTGACGATACGCCTCCCCAGCTGATCGGTGGAAACGATCCCGGTCACCTTGTGGCAGGTAGGTGCGTCCTGCAGTGCAATTCGGATTTCCTCCAATTCATCCGTTTCAAAGCTGAAGAATCGTTCAGCCGTTTGGTAGCCATCAAGGCTGACCAGCAGGAGGTAACTGCGGTATTTGAACAAGTCGGCGCCGGTTTTACCGGCCGCGTTGGTGTATAGATCGGCCGGTCCGAGGTCTTCCGCATCTTTTCGCTTCAGTTGCAGGCTAACGATATTAGCCGCGCCGTCCTGCAAAGGCGCCAGATCAATATCGTAATATCCTTGCTGGGAACTGCTGACGAAGCCGTCTTCGGTCGGTTTCAGGATGCGGATAGCGGCGCCTTGCAGCGGTTGGCCGGTTTGGGCGTCGGTGATGAAGAGTTGGACGGGGCGGGCGACGGGTTTTTCTACGCCTTCGATGCCTTTTTCTATTCTGAATGAAAAAATATCATCTTTTCCATAGCTGTTTTGCGTGCGCGAGCTGGCAAAAAAGCCGCGTTTGCCTTCATCGTCCAGGATGAATCCCAGATCGTCTTTTTCTGAATTAAAGGGTGCGCCGAGATTGACCACCTCCTTGCTGCCGTCCGGCAAAATATCGAGATAGAACAGGTCGAGTCCGCCGAGGGTATTATGGCCGTCAGAGGAGAAGAACAGCGTGCCATTCAGGTGGATGAAGGGGAACAATTCGTTTTTTCCGGAATTGACTTCCGGCCCCAGATTCACGGGCGTCTGCCAGCCGCTGCCGGACTGGTACGTACTGGAGTAGATATCGAAACCGCCGAAGCCGCCAGGCATATCAGAGGCGAAGTACAGCGTATTGCCGTCTGCGCTCAGGCTTGGATGCAGGCAAGAGTACGCATCGCTGTTGAAGGGCAGTTCCCGCACATCGGCCCAATCCAGGGTACTGCGGCGAGCCATGTAAATTTTGAGGCGGACTTTACCGCTTCCATCGGATTTTTGAACGCCTTTGCGCATGTTATTGCGGGTAAAGAACATATACTTATAATCGCGGCTAAACGACACCGGCCCTTCGTGCAAGGTGGAATTGATTTCCAGCGAAAAACCGGAGGGCGCGATAGGTTCGCCATTGGGATCAAACGGCGCAAAAAATATTTCGGAAAACGTGGCGCCGGATTTTTTATCCTGCGGGCCGTTTTTTGCCCGGGCGGTTACGAACACCAAACCGTTTTTGTAGTACACCGGGCTGTAATCGTTTCCCGGACTGTTTAGAAAGCGGCAATTTTCTACCCGCACCACATTGGTGGGGTCTTCTTTTTCCAAAAATCGGTCTTTGGATTTACTTTTGGAAGACTGCTGCGCGGAGAGATTAGCGCAGAGCAGGAGGGAAAATACCAGGAGGGTTATATACTTCATACAAATTGATTTGAGCGCATGCGCGAAGTTTTCCGGCCGACTTAACCGGCGAGATCCTGTTTTAAACGTAAAGCGCTTACAAAAAATTTTACGCCCCAACAATTACCACGGATACCGCGGGTCAATCACCTCCCCTTCCTCCGACACATTAAACCACCAACGCGCCGTGGCCTCCACCGATCCATTGTGGAATTTGCGCAGGCTCGTCATTCCCACATCGTAGGAGAGGCAAATAAACAGATTTTTGGTCGCCTGCACGCCGAGCAGCAAATCCAAACTTTCCCCGGCGCCGTTCGTATCGCCGCCGGCTCGATACGTGACGCCGGTGTAAAACCGGCGTTTCAGGAGCAGACTGAGATTGATATCCGCATCCAACGGCGCGTTGTTTACATATTTCAGCAAAATTTGCGGGGTGAGTTCCACCCCCTCGGCCAGTTCGAACGTTACGCCGCCCATGGCATTGATATGGCGCTCCTCGCGGGAAAGGATACCGCCGAATTCGGCAAAATCAATATTATTTTGCACAATTCGGGGGACTGCAGCACCTGCATACCATTTATCGCCCGTATAGAACAGCCCGAAACCTACATTAAAAACCATTTTGGTTTTAGGCTCCGTCGGAATAGCGAAATCGGTGATCAGCGGTTGGGAGCCGCGCAAGCGCGGATCAGACCAATCCTGCCGAATCTGCCGCACACTGGGCTGCAACCCGATACCGAGATTGCCGCGCTTTAAAGGGATGCGGAAAGAATAGGCGAATTCTGCGGTGACAGACCGCGAAATTCCGATGGTATTGCGCAGCAGGTTTCCGCCAAGTCCAATCCGGCCATTGAGCGTGGCCTGGCTATAGGAGATCATTTGCGTGCTGGGCGCGCCCTCCAGTCCGAGCCACTGGCTGCGGTAGATGGCAGTCAGCGTGGGTGATTCAAAGCTGCCGGCATAGCCTGGGTTATAGGCCATTTTGTTGAACATGAACTGCGTGTATTGCTGTTCCTGCTGGGCGGCCAGGGGAGCAATCCAACCAATCACGTATATAATAAACCAGAAAAATCGCATACTAAACCGGTTTTAGCGCAGGGTGGCATGGCAGAGCACACGCTAGCGCTGAATAATCAGAAAGCCCGTTTTGACGCCGCCATTGCCATTAAATTTTACGAAGAAATAATACGTGCCAGTTGGAAGCGGTTCTCCGTTGAACGTGCCCTCCCAATTGTTATCGTATGGCTGGGCGTGGAACACCTCGTCGCCCCATTGATTAAAAATAGTCACTTCATTATCGAGCACGGAATCTACATTCAGGCAGGGCACGAAAAACAAGTCGTTCACGCCATCGCCATTCGGCGTGATCACCGTCGGCACCTCGCAATCGAGCGCTTCCTCTACAATAAACACCACTTGTCCGGTCCTGCAAGCGCCCGTGCAATTGAGGTTGCAGGCCTGGTAAAGCATGTAATCCGTTCCGGTAAAACCGATATCCGGTTGATAGTTGAAATTGCCGATTTCAGTCGTTGTTTCCAATCGGCCCTGCGCCGGCATATCCACAATTTCCAGGCTGAACCTGGACGGCAGGATGTCGTTCAGATCCACGCTGAAATTTTTCTTAAAACCGAACGGCACGTACACGGTATCCGGGCGGACAAGCGGGAAAGGTTCGTAGGTAATCAGGAGCGTATCGCGCGATAAATTGCCGCATTTGCCGCCGTTCGTCGTCCAGAACACGCGATTTATGCCGGGTTGCAGGCCGCAAACGGTGGTTGTCGGATTTGTTGGACTGGCGAAGATCAGCGCCGGATTATCGCTGCTCCAGACGCCAAATTCTCCCGCGGGCAGCGGTGCAGCCTCCAACAGGGCGCAGGAGTCTTCATTGCATATCGTACGGTCTGATCCGGCAAAAGCCACGGAACCGATAATACGAACGGTCGTCGTATCCGTGGAAGCCCCGCAGCCGATGTCGGGCAGCGTCCAGATGAAAAAATACGTATTACCCGGCTGCAGGCTGTCCACCACCGTATTGGGTTGTTGCGGACTGGCCATCCGAACACCAAGCAGTTGTTGCCCGGGCGGCTGGCTCCAGACACCCGGCTCGGCGGCGCCTTGGACAGCCGAGAGTTGAATGGCCGTAGCGAAACAGGTGTCAATCAAATCCAACGCGACAGCTTGTTCAAATGCCGACACCTGAATGGCAACCGTATCTGCGCTGTAATTTTCGCAGGCGCCGTTGGAGAGCGTCCAGGCATACCGGTATTGATTCCCTGCGAGTAATCCGTTGACGTTCGTTTTCGGCTGGGAGGGCGTATTGATCGTGGCGGAGGGACCTTCGACCTGCGTCCATCTACCGGTAGCGCCGGGCAAGGGCGGAGTGGCGTCGAGGTTGAGCGCCCCTTCGCAGGCCTTGCGATCGGAACCGGCGAGGGCAGTATCATCCGGAATAGTGTCCGCTTGTACGGTTACCGGCGCAGACAGTGCAGAGTTGCAGCCGTTTAGATGGGCAATCGCCCGGATCGTATTTTGCCCGGGCGGGAAATTAGCGAGGTTTGTAACCACGGCCTGGGATAGCGACTGCGGGCCGGCGATCGTATCGTTCAGACTGTTTATCCAGACATATTGCGCCGAGGGCGTTGTGGAATTCTGCGTTATCCGAAGGTGTAGCGAATCGGATTGCTCCAGGCAAAAAGCTGCGGGCGGGACAAGTACCGGGATGGTCGGACGCGGTTTCACCAACACGAAAACGCCTTCGCCAAGCGGAGAGGTACAACCGTTTTGTGTAATCCGGCAGTTGTAATTGCCCGTTTGCGGCGTGTCAATCTGAACGATTACCGGATTCGAAACCATTGAACTGAACCCCGACGGGCCATCCCACTTAAACATCGTATTTGGCGTAGAGGGTACAGACAGCTGCAAAGTGGCGCCGGCGCAAATCGGGTTCGGCGTTGCGGTAATAGCCGGCGGCGGCGGGATAGGATATACAATCAGTTGAACCGGCGCCGAAGGCTGAGAGGTGCAATTGGCAGAGGCAACTTCTACGGAATACGTACCGGCTGCCTGCAGCCCCGCGGCGGGTATCTCGAGCGAAGCGGCCGTGGTAGTTTGCGTGGTATTGTCAGGCAATCTCCATATAAAAGTAAAATTCCCGGTGGAATACTGGGCAGCATTCGAGATCGTCAGGGTGACGTTGGCGCCGGCGCAAATCGCCGCAGGCGGTACGATGATCGGGCGCGGCGGCACATCGCTAATGGCCAGCGTGACGTTCGCAGGAAACGACTGGCAGCCCAGGCTGTCACGCACGGTGAGCACATAGTTTCCGTTATTGGCGGAAGTGGCTGATGCAATCGTTGGATTAGGCAAAGAAGATAGGAACATACCCGGGCCAAGCCACTGGTACGTGAGCGGCGGATAATTGCTCACGATGGTTGCGGAAAACGTGACCGTCTGCGAGCCGTCGCTGCAAGGAGGCGCATCGCTGATCGCGGCCGTGATAATCGGGGGAACGGCCACAACCACCGTTACGGTATCCGAACCGGAGCACTTTGCCAAAGACGTAGAGGCCTTGACGACATAATCGCCCGGCGCCGGCGCCGGCAGCGGAGTGGGATTTTGTAGGAATGATTGGAAGTTCGGGCCTTCCCAGGAATAATTGAGCGAACTTTGGTTGGCTGAAGCCGTTAATTGCAGTAGGAAACCCTGACAGAGCGGCGTGTTTGCGCTGGCCGTTACCTGCGGATGGGTTTCTACCAGAATGACAACCTCTGGGGAAAGATCCGAGGCGCAGCCTAATTGGAACACCCTTACACGCCATTGCCCGGAATCCGCCTGTGTGAGATTGCTGATAGACAAAGTATTCAGCGCCGTGGTATCCGTCTGGAAATCCGGCCCGGTCCACAGGTATTGGGCTGCGGTTGGCACGCTGGCGGTAAGTTGGACGGTAGCGCCCACGCAGAAGGCGCCGGCGCCGCTGATTTGCGGCGTAGGCGGTTTGGGCGTTACGTTTACTTGCACCGTAACGGGCGCGGAGGCGCAGCCGTTCCTAAAAACCGTCAGCGTATATATACCGGAATCAGACAGCGCTGCGCAGGGTTTTACCAGCGGGTTTTGTGCTGTATTTTGAAAACCGTTCGAGTTGGTCCATAAATAAGTAATACCCTGCCCCTGGACGGTTGCGTTGAGCGCAAGCGGCTGGCATTCGCACAAACTAATCAGCGGCTGCGCCACCGTGGCCACCGGGATGCTGAATACTTGCAGCGTCACCGGTTGCGAAGGCTGCGAAGCGCAACCGTTGGCACGGACTTGCACGTAGTACTGGTAGGTATTCACCGGAGGCGATGGGATTGTCAGGCTTGGCTGCGTGGTTGTACCAATCTGGGCGCCGCCCGGAGGCAAGCCGGCAAACCAGCGGTATTGAACGCCGGCGCCGATGACGGCGCTGGTAGTAAGCGTCAGATTTTGGCCGAGACAAAGGCTGTCGTCGTTTGCCAGGATCGTCGGCGTATCCGGCAGCTTAATCAAGTCCACCACCACGACTCCGATGGCGGTACAGCCGGTTAATCCCGTAATGGTTACCGTGTACGTCCCGGAACCGAACAGGAACGTATTGGTATTGATCGGGTTTTGCTGGTTGGATACGTATCCGTTCGGACTGCTCCAGGCAAAGGTGTACACCATATTACCTCCCGGCGTTGCCGGCGGATTTGCCATGAATTGGAGCGGTTCGCCTACGCAAACCGGCGTGTAACTGGGTGAAAAAGAAGCCGTTTCCACCCGAATTAAAGCCTGGCAGGTACTGCTGTTGCCGGAGGTATCCGTAACCGTGAGCGTCACCGGATACAGGCCGCCGGCCTGATTGCACGTGAAGACGGTTGGACTGGCTTGCAGGCTGACCGCAGAGCAGTTGTCCGAACTGCCGTTGTTAATTTCAGCCGGATTGAGGTTATAAGGCACTTCGCCGGAAACGTTGACGAAGATGGTTTTGTTGATGCAGAGCGCTTGGGGTTTAATAGTATCGCGCACCACCAACGGGAACGTACTGATACCTTCGGCGCCGGCTGCGTCGTTAGTCGAATATCTTACGACAAAATTTCCGGGTGGCAGGCTTCGGGTGGTTTGGTTGCCAAAAATCGTCCCGGCGGCCTCCAATGCGCCATTTAGATTATTTCTGAAAATTTCATATTCGACCGCGCCGTAGTCATACTCCAAAATAGCCTGCACAGCGCTGAATAAATCTGTTCCATTCGGTTGTAACGTTGCGCAGGGGTTGATAAAATTTATGAAATTGAGCACATCCCGATTGGACTCCAGACGAATGTTTATCTGACCGTCCGACGCCCAGTTATTAATTTGCGTGGCGGTGACTGGAATCGTCGTTTCGTGAAATTTAATACATTGATCGGCCGGCGCCCCATAGCTTGTTTCATCTAAAAAAACGCTGCCTTCGCCAAAAACATTAAAAAATTCGCCCGGAAGCGCATTTTGTCCTTTATGAAGGATTCGCAACAAGCCGCCGGTAACTGCATTCGGTACCGCCCCGGAAAAAACGAGCTGGATATTTTTAGGAACAATGCCTGCGTTAGGATCATTTTCAAATTGTACGCTCACTAAATTGGTCGTGTCGCGGTAAATACCCGACAACCCGCAGTTCTCCGTAATACCCGGAAACGGCAGCAAAACATCCGCCAAGCAACCGCCGGCGCCCACGTAAAACGGCGGGGGCGGCGTAGTAACCAGCGCCGGCGCTTCGACGTCATTGACCTGCAAGGAGAGCGTCGCACTGGAACTATTGCCGGCGCAATCCGTTGCGATGTACGTAATCACGTGGTTGCCTGCGGACAGGAAGCTCGTCGCGGCTGCCGGGAAGGGTTGCACCGAACCACCGTCAATACTAAATTGGAGCGTAATCGGCGCCTGTTGCGCAGCGATCGGGAAACTGAGTTCCGCACGGGCTTTTCCGCCACCTAAACAGAAAGGATTGAGCGCATTCGGGCCGGAGCCGAAAGGCGCAAGTATGATCTCCAAGACGCCGTCGGAAAGCCAGGCGTTTAGCAGGTTGGGGGCAATTTGAAAGATGGTGTCGCTGGCGCCACAACTGATGGCGCTGTTAGCAGTTCGACCCAGCAGCACGCCGTTTTCTCCATACACCAATAAATATTCTTCCGAACTTTCCGCATCGGCGTTTTCAAGTGAAATGCGCAACAGACCCAAATCGGTAGCCGGCGCAAAGGGCTGCCCGTTGGGCGCAGGCCAGGAAAATAGGATGGTGTCCACTGGCGCGCTGGAGGGGATCTGACCGGAACTCGTTTGTAGCAGCGCCGTGTCCCGCAAGACCAAGTTGCCAGGCGCAGACGTGCAGCGATCGTACACAGCCAAAGGCACGGGCGGAAGAATTTCCGCGCCGCAAAATCCCGAATCCGAAGGAAGCGCCACCGTAACCGGCAGGGTCAGCACCGGGCCGGTAATATCCCGCGCCTGGATATTTTGGGTGAACACGGCGGTATTCCCGCAATTGTCGGCGGCAGTCCATTCCCGACGAATCAAATAATTGGTGTAATAAGCGCAACTCGCCGGATTGGGATCGCGAATAACGCTTTCATTGAACGTAACATCCACCGATGCGTCGCAGTTGTCCGAGCCGATAATTGTTTGCGACGCCGGAACCGGCGGCACGCCGTCGCAGTCCACGGTGATATGTGCGGGCACGCCGCTCAGCGTAGGTTTAACGGTATCCTGCACCTTGATTTGCTGGCTGAACAGGCTGGTGTTGCCGCACACATCGGCGGCGCGCCATTGCAGGGTAATGGTGTAGGCGTCTGTGCACGGGCCGGCGGTTAGGACTTCGCTCAGGAGCGTCGGCCCGATTACCGGACCGCCGCAGTTGTCCGCTAAACTAGGCGGGGGCATCATGGGCTGCACATCACAAACGGCCGTCGTATCTAAAAACCCGGAAAACACGGGCGGCGTGTTATCGGTAACCTGAACCAGTTGGGTGGCGGTGGCCGTGTTTCCGCAGGCATCGCGGGCGGTAAAAATGCGGGTTATTGTAAATTGATAATGCCCGCAATCGCCCGGGTTGGGATTCTGATTGGATACCTGACTAATCGCAATCGTATCCAGCGCGCCGCAGACATCCGCAGCCAGCACGTCCAAACCCGGTACCGGCAGCGGTAGCGCGGCGAAATTTTCGCATCCTACCGTGATGCCGGGCGGCGTCTGCGTAAAAACGGGCGGTTGGATATCGCGGATCAGGAAAGTTTGCGTGGCGGAAGCCGTGTTACCGCAGTCGTCCGTGGCCGTCCAAGTGACCTGGAGGGTGTAGTTTCCAGCGCAAATCGTGTCGGAGAACGCATAGTTAAACGTAATCGCCGGCGCGGCGTCGCAATTATCCGAAACGGTACCCGTAAAGGCGGTGGGGAAAGGTTGCGGACAAAAAATCGTGCTGACAGTCTGGTTGACGGATAACACGGGCGGCTGCGTATCGCGGATACGCCAGCGGAGCGTCCTGGCGCCGACATTGCCGCACTCGTCGGTTGCTCGGAAGGTGACATCCACGAACCAGTCGCAGGAATTTGCCGGGACTTGCGGGTAAGGGCCCGCGCCGAATGCGCCATTGCCCGATTGGCCGTCGGAACTGCTCCAGCTGAAGTTCGTCCAGGAAGCCGGCGAACAATCGTCCTGCCAACTTGCATTTCCGTAATTATCAATCCAGTTCCGCAGCGCCTGTTGGTCATTTCCGCCGCCGCATTCTTCAAAGACCGGACTCACGCCGGTGATGATCGGCGGCAGAGTATCCACGACGGCGAACATCGCTTTGCCGGCATACGTTTGATTGTTACAGGGGTCTTTTGCGAAAAAATCCACCGTTATTTTTGCGCGGACTTTGGGTACCGTCACGCCGTTGATGATTTGCGGGCCGCAGCCGTCGGCGAACGCGGCCAGGAACGCAGCGATGATTTGGGCAGAATCACGCTGAACCCCGTTGATGAAAAAGTCCACCCGTTGTTCGCTCTCTGCGGAACAGGAATCCCGAGCGATCAGGCGCGCCCGGCGCCCAATCCAATCGCTTAACGCCTTGACATGGTTGCTGTCCGGAGCGCAGGCGGATAAAGAGTCTTTGGGCTGCTGCACGATAAATGGCGGCTGCGTGTCGGAAGTTGTAAAAGTAGCGGTACGGCTAGATCGCAAGCCGCATTGATCGGTGGCGCGGAAGACGACTGTCAGCGGGCCGGCGCATCCCGGCGGAAACACCGCAGGCCCCGAGTTAGAATACACAACCGGCGAAGAGGGATCCACCGCCCAGAAATTCGCCATTTGAGCGGCCAGCCAGGCCGGATAGGCGGTGGAAAGTTGCGCACAGGGGGCGCTGCCGTTTTGGGGATTGCTATTGACCTGCGGCGGCAGGGTATCGGCAAAAACGTTGATGGTTTGGGTAAACACCCCTGTGTTGCCGGCTTCATCCGTGGCGCGCCAGGTGCGGGTAAAGGTTCCGCCTTTGCAGGTATCCGGCCGGGGCGTTTCCAGAAAAGTTTGTATCAACAAGGGATTAGGCGTGCAATTATCGAGCACCGGGATCACAGGGATCGGCGGCGCCTGGATCACCGAATTGATATTGATGACCGAATTGATGCCGGACACATCAAACTGCGGGGGAGTTTGGTCGGCAAATTTTACAGTAAATGTAAATATACTCGTATTCCCGGCTGCGTCTGCCACAAACCAGCGAATAATCGGCATATCTGCGGTCGTCCACTGGTCGGTAAACAGACTGAATCCGGATGCGATGGAGTCAAACTGCGAGGTCACGATCGCCGCCCCCGAGGTGGAGGAAACGATAGGCGTGCCCAGTTTCCCGGCGAGGTTCGAGGTGCAGGTTGAACCGACCGCGATTACATTAGGCCCCGGATACGTAAAAGTGAATTGCGCGTGCGCCGAGGAAGGCCCCAAGAGCAGGAGCAGAGCGAGCGCCGGCAAGCCGGGGAGAAATAAAATAGGTAACCGGTTGAGCATACGCAATCACTTTTCTGGCAAGGGTCGGGTAAAACCGCCGGTTCGGCGCATTAGGCGACGCCGAGACGCTTGCAGACGTTTAGATTTGGATTACATCGGTATGAAAAATATTGGAAAAGCGGGGCTCTGGAAATCAGGTTTTTTCGCCGGGCAGTTTTTTATCTTCGAGGCGGTCGTCCAGGAACCTGTTAATCTCCTCAACAGGTATATTTTTAATCAGATCGCCGAAGGCGTTTATCTGTATGTTTAAGCCTTGCACAGGTTCGGACTCGGCTGGGTCTTCCTCGGCATTGGTTGATTTGTGCTTATCGTTGTCCATAACTTTCAATTTGACGGCGGTTTATTTTAAATCTGTCTGAAATTGCACAAAATGGGCAAGCGCTTTTTGCAATCGTTGGTATGTTTCCGCTTTCCCGAGCAGGATAGCCATATCGAATACTGCCGGGCCTTTCATGGTGCCTGCCATGGCGATTCGGAGGAGCGGAAGCAGGTCTCCTGGTTTAAAACCCTGTTCCTGCATAAAATGTTTTACATCGGCCTCCAGCGCGGCGGCATTATCTGCCTGTGCGTGCTGCAGATATTCCATCAGCGCTTCGAACGCCGGCTGGAGTTCCGGTTTCCATTTTTTTTGCAGGGTTTCTGCATCGTAGTGTTTCACCGGTTCGAACAGGTAGTACGCTTCCGTAGCAAAATCAGGGAGGAAAGTTACGCGTTCTTTCATTAATCCGATGATATTTTCTAAGGTTTGGTCGTCCGGCGTGTAGCCCTGCTGGGCGATATATGGGCGGACGAGCGGCGCCAGGGTAGCGTTAGGGACGTTTTTGATATATTGCTGGTTGAACCATTTTGCTTTTTCATAATCGAATCGGGCGCCGCTTTTGCTAATTTGATCGAGTGAAAACAGTTCGATCATCTCTTTTAATGTAAACATTTCCTGCTCGGTTTCAGGGCGCCATCCGAGCAGCGCCAGGAAATTGAGCGCGGCTTCGGGCAGGAATCCGGTTTCGCGCACGCCGGCAAAGCTGTCTTCCGGCCCTTCGCCTTTCCAGGAAAGCGGGAATACAGGAATTCCGAATTTTGCGCCATCGCGCTTACTGAGTTTTCCGTTACCGACCGGTTTGAGGATAAGCGGCAGGTGCGCAAATTCCGGCATGGCGTCCTGCCAGCCGAAGCCCTCATACAACAGCGCGTGGTGGGCCGTGCTAGGCAGCCACTCTTCGCCCCGGATCACGTGGGTGATCTTCATCAGTCGGTCGTCCACGACATTCGCCAGGTGATACGTGGGCATACCATCCGCCTTGAGCAACACTTTGTCGTCGAGTTCATTGCTTTGAAAGCGCACCTCGCCGCGGATAAGATCCTGGATGACGATTTCCCGGCCGGGTTCTACGAGCAGGCGGACGACAAAGTGTTCGCCCGCAGCAAGCCGGGCTTCCACTTCTGCTGCGGGCAGGGTGAGACTGTTCACCAAGCCGTTGCGGGTAAGGTAGTTATACGTAAAATTTTCTTCCGCCTGGCGGCGCGCCTCCAATTCATCCGGCGTATCGAAAGCATAGTAAGCCTTGCCGTTGCGCACCAGCTGGCGCGCATATTCCGGATAGAGCGCCTTGCGATCGCTCTGCCGGTAAGGGCCGTAAGGGCCGCCGTTGGTCACGCCTTCGTCGGGCTGCAAACCAAACCATTGGAGCGCCTCCACGATATAGTCCTCGGCCCCGGGCACATACCTGTTCTGATCCGTATCCTCGATCCGAAGGATAAAGACGCCGCCGCGTCCGCGGGCAAATAGATAATTAAACAGCGCCGTGCGCACGCCGCCGATGTGCAGCGCGCCGGTTGGAGAGGGCGCAAAACGTACGCGTACAGACATAGTCGTTAAAATTCAGCGCACCAAGCGCGGATTGTTCACCGCGTCTGATATTTTTTTGAAAAATAGAATTACACAAACCTTTTAACCTGTTTTTAACGTTATATATGCATTGCATTCGTAAATACAGGCGTAATTTGATTTATAATAACTCTACCGTCCGCAAAAGTACGGCTTTTGTACCTTTAATTTGATTTACCAAAGATTTTTTACCCGGCCTTACGCCTGCATCCAAGCGCACCCGCATTTCTTGTCCACGCCATCTATTCGCTGTGAATCGTATCTGATCCATGTATCTTGTTAAAACGCCCAGGCTAATCCAAGCCCTGCTGCCTTCTTTCACCTGGCATGTTGACACGCCGGACAGGCGGCTGTTTCTGACATTTGACGACGGGCCTATCCCGGAAGTAACGCCTTGGGTTTTAGACACGTTGCAACAATACAACGCCCGCGCCACTTTTTTCTGCGTTGGAGAAAATGTGCAACGCCACCCTGCGATTTTTCAGCAGATTTTGGCGGCAGGGCACGCGGTGGGCAATCACACGTATCATCATCTAAGCGGATATTCCACGGATAATATTTCCTATTTCAACAATATCCGCCGCTGCGCCCGCCTGGTGCCGGGTAATTTATTCCGTCCGCCCTACGGCCGCATCCGACCCGGCCAGCGCGCTTTTCTGGAAAGACACTACCGGATTGTGATGTGGGATATACTGAGCGGCGATTTCGACCCCAACACTACTGCGGAACAATGCCTGGACAATGTGCTGCAAAACGCCCGGGCGGGTTCCATCGTCGTATTGCACGACAGCCTGAAGTCGGAGCAGAAACTGCGCTTCATCCTCCCGCGCATTCTGGCTCATTTCACCAAGGAGGGCTATAGCTTCGACCCGATAGAGAGCGGCGCGGACAAGCGCCTCCCCGTTGATCTTTCGCTTCGAGAAGGGTAATTACCGAAAAAAGTAACTACTTAGCCGGCTCGCTGTCTGGCCCAAAAAGTCCCATTTTCCGCCATACTTCGCAATTTTTTTTGACCGTAGCGCTGCTACGGCCTGCAAAAAATCGCTTCGTCTGGCAAAAAATGGATCCTTTTTTGTCTCAGACGCGACCGGCTAAGTAGTTACCGAAAAAATTCCTTCAGATTCGTACCGATCCCCAAATGAAACACGCCGCCGGCCAAATGGTAGGCGCCGTATCCCGCGTCTATGCGGAAACGGCTGACTTTTACGCCCATGCCGACGGAGAAACCCGCCAGGCTTCGGTAATTTCGGACGCTCAATTCGGCTTTTCGCAAATGATTGTACCCCAGTCGGATACGAAAGTTTTCAGTTGCGCCGAACAGGAACTCGCCGTTAAAAATAAGATGCCGGAACAGGTTGTCCAAAAACGGGCTGCCCGAATCCTGGTTGGAATCTTCGCCAAAAAGCAGCACCTCGTCGTTGTCCGCATTGGGATCGTCGTACCGGATATTCCACTGATGCAGGTGGTGTGCAATCACCGAAAATCGGAAAGGCAGGTACTTCAGGCGCTTACTGAACCCAATTTGAATATCATTGGGCAGGGACTCCCGCCGGCCGTTGTAGGTCGCAAGCTGCGCGCCGTAATTTCGAATGACGAGCGCTGCGGTAATCCGCCGCGCCGTATCAGCGTACATTAATCCGGCATCCGCCAGGAGCGCGGAGGACTGATAGACGTCGAGCGTGGAGACCGCGAAGCGAAAATTCAGCCCCAGGCTCAGGCGTTCGCTGAGCATTTTGCCGGCGCCGAGGGTAAACGCGGACTCGGAGGCTTTAATTTCACCCAAAACATTGCCGAATTCGTCGGCCTGTTTCAACTCGCCGTATCCCATATACTGCAAGCCGCCGTGCACCGTCAGGCCGAGTTTGGCGAGATGCTGGGCATAGGAGGCGTATCCGTGCTGGATATCGCTGAGAAAAAAATTGTGCTGAAAGGACAGCTTGCCGTCCATGGAGGGATTCAACGCAGCCGGATTGGCCAATGCGAATGCCGCATCGTCGTCGCGCACCGCAATCTGGGCGCCGCCCAAGCCGGTGATCCGCGCAGAAGGCGAAAGGGACAAAAATCGAAAAGCGTATTGTCCGCCGGTGATTTGCGCTTCGGTGCGCGGGGATGCGCCGGCGAGCAGCAAAGCGAGGGCGACCAGCCGCGTGGTCAAGTTAGGCATTGGAAACATAGCGATCCGCCGTTTTTGTTCATGCAAAGGTGGACGATAAAAACGGGATTCAGGCTGCCTGCGCCTTACTCTTTTTTCCATCGGGTGCGACAAACGCCGCGTTCGCAGTCGGCAATCCGAATCAATACGCCATTTTCGTCGTACTCTTTCAACTCGCCCTGCTCCAGGGCGCCGTCATCATATATATACACGCCCGAGGCTTTCAAGTTGCCGTTTTCGTAGTACTCCAGGAAAGGGCCGTTTTCTTCATTATTGCGGATCGCGACTTTTTCTTCGAGCCGGCCGTTGGGATAATAGCGCAGGCTGTAGCCCTCCATCACGCCCTGCTGAAACTGCTGTTCGATAAACAGCGCGCCGTTGGGATGATACCGGCGGAAGGCGCCGTGCAGTACGCCTTTTTTATACGTTTCCACACTTTCAAGCCGCCCGTCCGGATAAAACAGCCGCCGCTCGCCCTCCAGGGTGTCCTGTTCATAACGCGCCGCCTCCGCCAGCTTACCGTTGTCGTGATACCGCATAAAGCGGCCGTGCTTGACAAGGCTGCCTTTTTTTCGCTCGTATTCAATCCGTTGTCCGTACGCGTTTTGCGTATCCACGGTTTCGGTGTTGCAGGCGCCGAGGGCGAAAAGCAGGAAAAGGAAAAAGGGCGTGCGCATACGCTGTTGATTTTGTAAAAACGGGCTTGGGATTTTCTGCCTTCGGCAAAAATTCCAAGCCCGTTTAAAGCGCACAAAAATAAAAATTATTGCGATTCAACCTCAATTCAACACGATTTGCTCGCTGAATACCTGATCGCCCTGAATAATCTGCACGATAAGCGTCCCCTTGGCGTAGGCGCTGAGGTCGAAGGCTTGTTGGTAGGAACCGTTAAAAGCGTTCAGTTCTTCCCGGAAAAGTTGGCGACCCGACTGGTCGAGCAGCGAAACGATCACCGGTTCGGCTTTGGCGCTAAATTCGAGCGTGAACAGACCGGCGGTAGGGTTAGGATACATTTTGAACGCGCGCAATTCGAGTTTGCGGTCGGCGGCAGGCGCTTGCGGCGCGTCTTGAGCCGGCAGCGCGCCGGCCTCGTCCCGGTGGATGACGATGACTTGATTTTGGCGCAGGCGTTGCGCTTCTTCGGCGCCCCATTTCCAGGTGTAAAAACGGCGGATTTCCCGATCGCCGGCTTCATCCTGGGCGGTAATACTTACTTTATTTTGCGCCTGGCAGGCATTCAGCGCGATTTGAAGGGTGCGGACTTCGTTTCCGCGTTGGAATTGCACCTTGACTTGATCGTCGGGTCGGTATTCGGCGATGGTGTTCCAGAGATCGTCCGGGTTTGCGATCGGACGGTCGTTCACGGCGGTAATCACATCGCCGATTTCCATTTGCGCCGCGCGGGCGGCGGAAGATTCGGTAAAGCCGCTGATGCGGGCGCCCGCGTCTTCGCCGGCCGTGAAAACGCCGAGGCAGGCTGATTTTTGACGTTTATCTATTTCAAACGCCAGCCAGTCGCCATCGAAATTGATATTTTCCAATTTTTCCAGCTGCAGCGCCGGCGCCTTATCCGATAGCGTTACCTCCTTTGCCTGACGTTTGCCGTCGCGCGCGAAGGAGACTTTTATTGGTTGGCCGGCTTGCGTTGCCGCCATAAAATCCTCCAGATCCTCCCAGTCTTTGATCTCGGCATCGTCGAGCAGCACGATGCGATCGCCGTCTTGCAAGCCGGCCTTTTCAGCAGCGCCGTCTTCGGTCACCTTGATTTCTACGCCGGATCGGCCCTCTTTGCCGGTCGGAATGACGCCCAGGTAGCCGCGCCGGGTTTGAGCGCACGCGCCGGAATAGACCTCCTCGCGGGTGGTCAGTACGACCGTGGTCGAAACGGATTTTTCGTCGCGTTCGTATTGAACCAATACGCTGTCGCCGGCTTTTTGATTGCGCAGGGCGGCGGTCAGATCGCCCCAGTCGTTAATCGGCAGGTCGTTGATGCTTCGAATGACATCATTGCTTTTTATTCCGGCATTTGCGGCGGCGGAGCAGCGGATAACCTCCACCGTCAGCCCTTTGTCACCGGCGTCTTCGTCGGCGTCTTCCTCAACGCCCAGGAAGCCCCGGCGATCGTCCGTAAGAATCCGCACTTCCCGGATCGTAGCGTCCACGGCCCGGCCGGCGACCTCCAACGCTTCTTCCACATCTCGGGCGACCTGTCCGGCGCGCCTGCCGTCGCGTTGGATCGAGCGCCGATATTCCCCATCGGCAGACTCCTCCACGATGCTGAGGCGGACGCCCGGCTGGTCGTTCTCCCGCAAATAATCTTCGATATCAAACGCCTCGGCGGCTTTGCCTTTTTTTTGAATGGTTTCTTCTTCTGACGTACCGTCCGGTCGGACGATTTTCTTTTGGATCGTGATGGTTTTACCGCTTGGCGCGGTGGGTTCCTGGGCGATCAGCCCGGCGGTTTGCGCAAAACAGAGCAGAAAAAATGCGCGGCCTAGGAGCGTGTGTATCTGCATAAAATCATTTTTTAGAAAGGACAACAGCCGCTATTTAAAGTTGCTTGCACGGCGTAAAAAATAAGCCGGCACAACGATATGCAGGATTTTCAAGCCGAAGTGCCGACGAGATATACGCTATTACCAAATCGTGCGTTATACGGGTGTGATTTTTATTTCAAGGCTAAGCGTACGCGTAGCCAATCCGACAACTCAAACCGAAATTATTCCCATGGCAGGTGCGCATTTTAAAATACTTCTGGTAGAAGACGACCAAAATTTCGGCGATGTCCTTCGCTCTTATCTCGAGATGCACGACTATCAGGTCACGCTGGCTTCGGACGGCGCGCTCGGGCTCGAGGCTTTTAAAAAAAATAGTTACGACCTGTGCATCCTCGACGTGATGATGCCCCGAAAAGACGGTTTCACGCTCGCAAAAGAAATCCGGGAACGCAACGCAGAGGCGCCGATCATTTTTTTAACCGCAAAAACGATGAAAGAGGACGTGCTCCAGGGATTTAAACTGGGCGCCGATGACTATATCTCCAAGCCGTTCAACTCCGAAGAACTCCTGTACCGCATCCAGGCCGTTCTCAAACGCCTTAATAAATCCCTCGACGCTAAGGACGATCAGCGGGAGTTCATCCTCGGCAAATACCATTTCAACTACCCGCTCCGGATTCTTACCTTCAACGGACAACCGTCCGGCGACGACGGCAGCGAGTGGAAACTCAGCCCGAAAGAAGCCGAACTCCTGCGCCTGTTCTGCAAATACCTCAACGACGTCACGCCGCGGTCAGAGGCGCTCACAAAAATATGGCATGAAGATACGTACTTCACCGCCCGTTCGATGGATGTGTTTGTAACCAAACTTCGCAAGTATCTGTCCAAAGATCCGGATATTGAAATTGTAAATATCCACGGCAACGGGTTTCAACTGTTGGTCAAAGACCCTTCGCTGCTCGGCGAGTGATTGAATTTGGGCGGCGAGAAACCGGAATTGTGAAAAAAACCGCATTTTTGCTTTTTCCAAGGTAACTAATTAGCCGGTCTGTAATTATCAACGTTATGTAAAAATTCATTTTTGGGCTTAATAGCCCAAAAATGAATTTGCACACAACCCAACCTATCGCCGCGATGCTTACACGTTTTTTCGAGCGCTACACCGGGTTTCTGCGAAGCCTGAAATTAGTTTATGTAGTCAACAATCTGCTACACGCCCCCAAACTGTGGCGGAATCGGGTCTTGTACCGGCGATACGGGCTGCGGAAAAGCGTGCTTAGCCCGCTCGGAAGCAACGATTTTGACCGGCGGCATCCCGATATTCCCTGGCTCGACCAGCAGGACGCCGCCGCACAACTCGTCGCGCATCCGGATTTTCAAAAGATGCCGCCGACTCTGCAGGCAAAAGTCCGGCAGTTTATGGAGGACGGATACTGCGTATTAGAGGGTTTTTTCGGCGAAAAACAGACCGATATGCTGAACCGGGAGGTGGACGCCCTGCTCGCCCGCGGAACGGCAAAATTTAACTATACCGGCCGAAAAATCTTTAACCTGCACGAATACAGCGCCTGCGCGAATGAGGTTTTCTTCCGGCGCCCGGAGATCCTCGACCTGCTCTCTTTTCTGCTCGGTCGCCCGGTGATCCCCTTCCAAACCCTCGGATTCACCCAGGGCAGCGAGCAGCGGGCACATTCCGATTCCATTCACATGACGACCGAGCCGCAAGGCTATCTGATTGCCACCTGGATTGCACTGGAAGATTGCGGGCCGGACAGCGGGCCGCTTTTTTACTATCCCGGCTCGCACCGGCTGCCTTATGTGATGAGCGGCGACTACGACTCCGGCAATACCGCCTGGACGATTGGTAAAGACAACAACCGGCGGTATGAGGATCGGATTGAAGCGCTGATCCGGGAAAAGCAACTGCAAAAACAGGACTTCACCGCCCGCCGCGGCGATGTGCTGATTTGGCATGCGAATTTGTTGCATGGGGGCAACCCGATTCAAAGAAAAGACGCCACCAGACGAAGCCTGGTTTGCCACTATTTTGCCGGAGGCGTGATCTGTTACCACGAGATGTCGCAACGACCTGCGCTATTACCCGCCGGCAACCGTGTATAATTTTGTCTTTTTGTAACTACTTAACCGGCTCGCTGTCTGGCCCAAAAAGTCCCATTTTCCGCCATACTTCGCGATTTTTTTTGACCGTAGCGCTGCTACGGCCTGCAAAAAATCGCTTCGTCTGGCAAAAAATGGATCCTTTTTTGTCTCAGACGCGACCGGCTAAGTAGTTACGTCTTTTTTTTCGAAAAACCGGTCAATTTTCCGAGTTTCCTGCAAAGGAAACTACTTTTGCAGCCTAATTTTCCGACACGATGAACGTACTCAAAGCTTTTGCTTTTTTGGCAGCAACCTGCTGCGTCCTGTCTGCCGCGCAAGCGCAAATGACCGGCTGGGAAGCCGGCGGCTGGCTCGGCGCTTCTAATTATTTTGGCGATCTGAACACCGATTACCGGCTGAATCGGCTCGGCCCTGCTGCCGGCGCCCTCGCCCGCTACAATTTTAACGACCGGCTGGCAGTTCGATTCGGCGTTTCCGGCGGCGAAATCAGCGCATACGACAGCGACTCTCGCAACATTGTCGAGCAGCGCCGCAACCTCGGATTCCGCAGCCTGATTGTTGACGGTACCGCCGCGCTTGAATTCAACTTCCTGCCTTACGTGCACGGCCACCGCGATTTCTACTATACGCCTTATATATACGTCGGGCCGACCTTATTTTACTACAACCCGCAGGCTGAGATCGACGGCACGTGGTACAACCTGCGCGAATATGGCACGGAAGGGCAGTTTCGGGGCGAGGAATACAACACCACCCAGGGCGCCCTGGGCTTTGGCTTTGGTATCAAAATGGATATCAATTATCGCTGGAGCGTTAACGTGGAACTCAGCGGCCGGAAAGTATTCACCGACTATCTCGACGACGTGAGCGGCACGTATGCCGATATCAACGATATTCAGGCACAGCGCGGCTCCATTGCCGCCGCCCTGGCCGATCGCTCCCTGGAGCCGCAAATCGGCGTCCCGGGCTTCCAACGCGGCAACGCCAAAAACAACGATCTGTACGCCTTTGCCTCCGTGGGACTGTTTTACTATTTTGGGCGAATCCGATGCCCGGCGTTTTTGCGTTAGGAACGCCCCGCTTTCAGGTTCAGAAACATTTTAAACCCGAAATTGACCGAGGCAGTCTCTATTTTGGGAAAATAATTGCCGCGCAGCGAGATTTCAACATTCTTGAACACATCGCGGATAAAGAAGTAGCCCAACTCGGCGCCGACGCAGAAATTCGCGCCGTAGGGGCTGTTTTCTTCGCCCGCGGGTTTCAGGCTGCGGGTATCCAGGTTGTAGCGCAGGCCGACCACCGCCATGGCGGTAAAAGCATTTTGCTTAGTACGGGCGCATTGGTTGCCGTTGGTGCGGTAGAGCCCGCCGCCCGCCTCCAAAATGCCGTACGGCGTGGTCAGGAAAGATTCGCCGATGTCGGTTGCAGCAGGATCCACCGAAAAGACGGCGCCGCCGCCCGCGCGGAGCGTGCTCCAGTGCGTCGCGAGGTTAAAGGCCGTTTCCGCGCCCACGCCCATGCGATCGCCGACCATCTGCAGGTTGGGAATCGTATAGTAGATGCTGGGCAGATCGAGGAATAGGCGCGGCCCGCCGGATTGCGCGTACGCGGCGGCAGAAAAAAACAGGAGGAGAAGCGTGTTTAAGCGTTTCATATTAAAAAACAGATACCTGGTTAGCCAAACCCCTAAGGGGTGACATGATGATGCCGGATGAGGATTTTTGAGACGGATATTTTGGAATAATGCGAACCATTCGGTCTCAGGTTATCCGGTTACAAAACAGATAAACGAGGGGAAATTCAATTATTCGGTTTCGTCGGCGCCGGCGCGCTGGCGTGATAATCCCGGGCAATGCGCGCCGCGTAATCATCCAACAAGTGCAGCACCCGATTGCGGTCGGGCGAGCGTACGATCAGCCCGATGTGGTGGTCCATGCCGGTCATGCGCCACACGATTTCCGGATCGTCGAACTGCCGGTCGTCCGGCCATTCCTGGCGAGTGAGCGACACGATAATCCCGGCCGGCTCATTGCGGTATTCCGGAAGTTGATACGGTTTGCCGGCGGCCTCTGCCACTTCGATTTTTGCCCATTCTTCCCACATATTGAGGCCGGAGGAGCACTCGACCATTTCTGCGAGGTGCGCGCCGCCAACGCGGCAAGAGGTTTCCAGGAAATAGAATTTGCCGTCTTCGTGGCATTGAATAAACTCCGTGTGGCTGGCGCTGTACTGCATCCCGAAGGCGCGCATCACGTCGTCGGTCAGTTTTTGGAGCGCCAGATCCGTCGCATCGCCAAATGGTTCGGTGACGCTGCGGAAAATACCGCCGCCGTGTGCCACGTCGAAGGGCGGCGCGAGGTATTTGGACACCCTGGCGAAGACCGTTTTGCCGGCGGTGGACAGCGCGTCCACGTGATAGACGTCGCCGGGTTTGAATTGTTCCACCAGGTAGTGGTGGCGTTCGGCGCCCAGCGTTTCGAGGTGCGCCCAAAGTTCTTCTGCGGAATGAATTTTTTTCATGCCGGTGGCGGATGCCTGTCCGCGCGGCTTCACGATCCACGGCGCCGAGACCGTTTGGGTAAAGTGATGAACAGCCTCGTCATTAAAAAGCGCGCTGAACGCCGGCACGGGAATACCCGCTTCGGCGGCTTTCATGCGCATGGCCAGTTTATCGCGAAAGTGCCGAGCCGTCGTCTGGCCCATTCCGGGAATCCGGAAATGTTCGCGCAATTCCGCCCCTTTTTCCACATCGAAATCGTCGAGCGCCACGATGCGGTCAATGGATCGCGTGCGCAGTAGCCAGGCCAGGCCGGCGATGACATCAGGTATATGCCATTCGTTTTCGGGGCCTTGGTTCACGAAAAAGATATCGTCTATAGCTTCGCGGGCCCAGGGTTTTTTCTCCAATTTTTTAGAGGTGAGAAAATACACCGTGGCGCCGGCCGCTTTGGCGCTCTCTAAAAAACGATTGCCTTTGAAATAGCTCGAAATGCAGAGTAAGGTGACCGGTTTGCTCATATTTTCAAAATATACAGGCGAGAAAATGAAAGACGGGGTTATATAAAAAGCCCCTTGACGCCTTTTGAAAAAACAATATTTTGAACAGTTGTCTTTTTGGATTTTTTAAAAAAATCCAAAAAGACAACTGTTCACTATTTTATTTCGCCGCCGAAGGCGGCGAAATACTTTTTATATAACCGGCTACAATGTAAGAACAATTTAAAAACCGCGCAGAAAATATTGAACGCGAACGCCCGAATTTAGTACTTTCGCTGACTGGTATCAGGGCGGTACGCATCCTCAGAATATGCACTCAGGTTTTCTGATGCTTTTTCTTGGCGGCCGGGAACAGAATATTATTCAGAATGAGGCGGTAACCCGGCGAGTTCGGGTGGAGCGCCAGATCGGTCGGCGGATCGCCTACCAGGTGGCGATAGTCCTCCGGATCATGGCCGCCGTAAAAAGTCCAGAAACCAAATCCATACGCATTGTGGATATAGCGGGACTCTCCGGCCGGTTTGTTTTCCCCCATTATGAGCACGTTCGGCTTGATATATTTCTTGACGTATGCCGTGCTTTGCCCCATAAAACCCTTGACAGTGCGGGTGTGGCACTGCGTGAGCATAGTAGGAATGGGATCCCACTTGGCTGAAAAGTCGAACAGCGTAAAATAGTCCTGTTCCGGATTGACCGCCCGCGTTTCGTTGTTGTCAATAGACGAGTGCTCGTAGCGGTAGGGATCGCGCACGAGTTGAAAATCCGTAAAAGCGAAGGTTTTGGAAAAGTTAAGTTTATCTTGGGCGTCGGGATCCGCCGGATCGCCATCGTACATTTCCGCGCAGATATCCAGGCCTTCCGCGGCGAGGGCAATGTCGTAGGTATCCGTTGCGGAGCACATCGCGAACATAAAGCCGCCGCCGGCCACGAATTCCGAGATTTTTTTGGCCACAGCGAGTTTGAGTTGGCTGACTTTGTCGAATCCGTTCTGGCGGGCCAGGTCTTCCATGAGGCGAACGTGGCTTCGGTACCAGGGTTGGTTATTAAAAGAGGCGTAAAATTTACCGTATTGGCCGGTAAAATCCTCGTGGTGCAGGTGGAGCCAGTCGTATTCGGCGAGTTTATCCTGAAGCACCTCAGTATCGTACACGATCTCGTAGGGGATTTCGGCGTAGGTGAGCACCAACGTCACGGCATCATCCCAGGGCTGGATGAGTTCGCCTTTTTCGTTTTTATCCGGGGTATAAACGGCGATTTTGGGCGCTTTTTCCAGTTTAACCACGTCCATGTTGATTTCTGGATTGAGCACCTCATTCTGGATATTGGCGAATTGGGCGTCGGCGATAATTTCGTAGCTGACGTCGCGGGTTTTGCATTCTTTTTCGAACGTAGGCGTGTACAAAAACACGAAACTGCCGCCGCGGTAGTTCAGCAGCCAGTACGCTTCGACGCCCTGCGACAATACCCAGTAGGTGATGCCGTAGGCTTTCAGGTGGTTGCGCTGGCTGACTTCATCCATGGGCAGCAGCAGGTAGGAAGCGTCCGCCCGCATCGCCAGGCAGGCGATCAGGGCAAGGGTCATGGCAAATTTGCGGAGCATATAGAATATTGTGTTTTTGTTGTTTTGAAAAAATCAACGCTTAGCGCTTGTAAAACGCGCTTTTTCCTATAAAGATTATGTTTTAAACAACTATTTTAAACGCGTTCGGCGTTTCGTGCGCGCTACAAGAAAGGGCATGCCGTTCTCCGTTTTTTTTACAAATGCGCTGCCCATCGCGTTCTTTTCGGCAAAAATACGATCCTTTTTTTCAAGCAGATGCAATCGGTGCATCCATTATGGGAAAATGCACTATTTTGGCGGCTTATGCGTGCGTTTAAGCAATTGATCCGGCTGCTACTGCTTCTGCTTGCCCTTTGCGGCGGCGCGGGCACACTTCGGCCGCAACCATCGGCCGCGGATTCGCTGCTGCGCCTGCTCAGCCGGCCGGCGCCGGATACCCAGCGGGTGCACATGCTGACAGACTACGCTTGGGCGATTGTCGAGACGCAAACCGGCGAATCGGAAAATCGCTTCCGGGAAGCGCTGCGCCTGGCGCAACGGCAGCAGTATTTGATCGGCGAGGGCGCTGCATGGAACGGACTGGGGGCGGTAGAGACCATCCGGGGCAACAACACCAAGGCGATTGAATACTATGAAAAAGCCTTGGAAGTGCGCCGGAACACCGGCGTGCAACAGGATATTGCCGGCACCATCAACAACCTCGCGCTGGCATACGAAACCGCCGGCAAATACGATGCCTCGCTCAAATTACACCGGGAAAACCTCCGCATAGCCGAAACCCTCCGCGATACCTTCCGCATGGCCCGGGCCTACCGAAACATCGCCGGCCTCCTCGAATCAGAGGGCGCTTACGCCGAGGCGCAAAGCCAACTGAACGAGGCGCGCCTGATTTTTGAAAATTTCAACGACAGCGTGGGCATGGCACAGTCCTACACCATGATGGGCCATATCTATTTCGAACTGGATCGCTACGATCTCGCGCACGAATGGTATGGGCGCGCGCTCGACATCCAACGCAGTCTCCGCGACCCGGACGGCATCGCGGATGCGCTGACCGACTACGGCAATGTATTGGACGAATTGGACTCCTCTAAAACGGCAATCCAATATTACCTGCAAGCCCTCGAAATCCGCCGGCAACTCGAGGATGAACCGGGCGCCGGAACGGTGTATTACAATATCGCAGAGGCTTACAAACACCTCGAAGACTACACACAGGCCTTATATTACCTACAAAAAGCATTTGAGATTCGCGCCGCCTTGGAGGATACGCCCGGACTGATGGAGTGCTACAACGTCCAGGGTGATGTGCTGCGGCGTCAGGGGCGGCTCCGGGAGGCGATGGCCTGCACGGAAAAATATTTCGCGATTGCCGAGGCGCTCGGCGAGGAAAAATACATCGAGCGCGCGTACAAGGATTTTGCGGAATTGTATGCCGCATTGAAAGATTACAAAAAAGCGTTTGAATTCCAGCGCCTGCACGACACGTATCGCCACGGTCGGGTGGACGCCACGATGGCCAGGAGTTTTGCCCGGCGGGAAGCCCTGTTCGCCGATCAAAAAAAACAGCAGGAGATCGAACAGCAAAAACAAAAAATTCAGTTGCGCGATGCGGAAATAAACCGGAGAAACGCCGAATTGAAAGCCTTTTTCGGCGGCGTGATCGCCCTCCTCCTGTTGGTAGCCCTGCTCTACAACCGCAACCGCATTCGCGCCAAAGCAAACCGCGACTTGGCCGCCCAAAACGCCGTAATCGAACGCGAACGCCGACGAGCGGATGATCTGCTCACGAATATCCTCCCGGAGGCCGCCGCAGCCGAACTGAAAGCGCACAACCGCGTAAAACCGGTGCGGTACGAATCGGTCAGCGTATTGTTCAGCGACTTCAAAAATTTCACGATCATCGCCGAGCAGATGAAGCCGGAGGATCTGGTGCAAGCGCTCGACGACTATTTCCGTCTGTTCGACCAGATCAGCGCCCGCCACGGCATGGAAAAAATCAAAACCATCGGCGATGCCTACATGTGTGCCGGCGGACTGCCCACGCCCAACGACACCCACCCCTTGGACGCCGTGCACGCGGCGCTGGATATGCAACAGGCGCTCCAGGAACTGATGCAAGCCAGGCGCGCGCAAGGTCTTCCCGTCTTTGAAATGCGCATCGGCATCCACACCGGCCCCGTCGTAGCCGGCGTGGTCGGCAGCCATAAATTCGCTTATGACATCTGGGGCGACGCCGTGAATACCGCCGCCCGGATGGAACAAGGCGGTGAGCCGGGCAAGATCAATATTTCGGAAACAACCTACGAATTGGTAAAAAACCAGGTCGTCTGCACCTATCGAGGCCGTTTATCGGCCAAAAACAAAGGAGAAATTGCTATGTATTTTGTGGAGCAGTTTGGAGCGGATCCGATTCACCAGGCCGGGCGCCCGAAATCGTAATCCAGCAGCACCTCGTCCAGCAGGGTATCCGCGCCCGTGCGATAGCCGTCTTTGAGATTATAGCCCCAAATTTTACCCAGATTATGCCAGTACACGGCGGTGGTCGTTCCGCGGGTATCTTTCAGCACCTCGTAAAAAGGCTGATTTAGTTCTTTTTCGAGCATTTTAATCAGCACCTTCCCTTCCGTTTTGGAAAGGTTTTTCAATTGATCCTGAAAATCTTCCTTGAGTTCTTTGTGTTCGTTCCGGATAAACCTGCGGCGCTGCCGTTTATTCATTTCGGCCGTCTCGCCGGAAATTTCCGAGTACAATTCCAATGCCTGCAAAGCGTAGGGATACACTTTTTTGGCCGCCCGTTTATACAGGTAATACTGACGCTGCTCCTGCAGGTCTTTGAACGTGCGTTTGGCACTGACTTTAACCGGGCGCAGCGACATGGCGAAGGTCGAATCTCCGGCCACGATTTCCAGGCGCGCCCAAGCGCCCTGCGCTGCCGGCAGCGAGTCCGTTTGCGCGATTGCCTGGATCGCGCCCAAAAGCAGAAGGCCGGCCGTGCCGCACAGGCGGCGCCAAAACGGCCGGGACGCATCGGTCTGTGAATAGAACGCACAAAAAGTGCGCGCGCGCAGGATCATAACTAAATACACACCTTTTAAACGCTAAAAATATCGTCTTGTTACAATAGACCCGGGTACAGGAGAAATATTTTTTGAAAACACAACCACCTTCCGGCTCATGCCGATCCTTATCCTCTGTTTTATCACCGCATGCTTGATTACCTACCTGGTGACGCCCCTGGTGATTCAGGTTGCGCGCGCACGCGATTTGTACGACCAGCCCAATGCGCGCAGCGCGCATTGGGCGCCCACACCGACACTCGGCGGCATCGGTATATTCAGCGGCACTTTTTTTGCACTGATTTTATGGATCAATGCCTCCGATTTCGGCGCGCTGCAGCACGTGCTGATTGCCTTCCTGTTTATTTTTTTAGTGGGCGCTTGCGACGACCTTATGCCGCTGTCGCCGGCCGCTAAACTTGCCACACAGGTACTCGCTGCCTTCCTGTTGGCCTTCAAAGCGGACATCGGCCTGCACAGTTTGCACGGTATTTTTGGCGTATATGCGCTGCCGGCGCCCGTTGGACTTGCCTTGTCCGTCGTCGTGATTGTTGTGATTATCAATGCATTTAATTTGACGGACGGCGTCAACGGATTAGCGGCGAGCATCGGCCTGCTTACTTGCGGCCTGCTGGGGGTTTGGTTTTACCTAACGCGGCAGATCATTCCGGCGGCTACCGCCTTTTCCATTGCCGGGTCTTTATCGGCGTTTCTGAAGTACAATATCACGCCGGCCAGGATATTCATGGGTGATACCGGGTCTCAGTTTATCGGCCTGGTATGTGCCGTGCTGATTTTACAGTTTATCCGCCTGCAAGCGGCGATGCCTGCCGACGTCCCGCTTGCTTTTCATTCTGCACCGGTCCTTGCGGTGAGCTTGTTGATCATCCCGCTTTTCGACACCTGTTGGGCTTTTATGCGAAGAATCGCACGCGGGCGATCGCCTTTCCGTCCCGACAAAAATCATATTCACCACCTGCTGCTGGCGCAGGGCTACAGCCATTCGCAAACCACCGCGATTTTAGTGCTGGTTTCGCTTTGTTTTGTGGGGCTGGCGATTGCCCTGGATCGCTTGGGCAGTCCGCTGCTGCTCGCGGTGCAGGCTTGCCTTGCGGGGGTATGCGCGTTTGGATTGCATTGGCGCGCCGGAAAAAATAATCGCTGCGATTAGAGGTCGTTGCCTTATATTTGTTCCAACACATACACCAACGCCGCATGTTTTTAAAAACACAACTAGCCTGCCTGCTTTGCTGCGCCGCCTTTGCGCTCCCGGCTCAAAGCGCCTCCTCCCTACTGGAAGTATATGAAATTTTTCAACAAAAATGCGCTTCCTGCCACGATAACGCCACGCCGGACGGCGGTCTTGACCTCCAGGGCGCCGGCGCCACCGCCGCCGCCCGCGCTCTGAATGTGGCCGCCAAACTGGTCAATATCAATCCGGCTAATAGCCAGGCTGCGGCGGGCGGACTGAAACGCATCTATCCGGGTCGCCCCGACCGCAGTTTCCTGTTTAAAAAAATCAATGCCGGCTTCGAGCCGGCCGTTCCCGCCTTGCACACCGCCGAGGGCAATCCGATGCCCGGCGGCGGCGGCACGCTCTCCAGCGTGGAAAAAGAAATCATCCGGCAGTGGATTCTTTATGGCGCAAAAACCACGGGCATCCAGTTCAGCAAAGCGCTAATTGAAGATTTTTATGCCGGAAACGGCGAAAAAGCGTTTCCGGACGGTCCGCCGCCCGCGCCCGCGCCCGGCGAAGGCTTCCAAATAAAGATGGGGCCTTTTTTCCTGGCGCCCGACGGCGAGGTGGAATATTTTCAAAAATACGAACTCGATCTCCCGAGTAACGTGGAGGTCAACCGCCTGGATTTTAAAATTTCCCCGTATTCACACCATTTCATTCTTTACAATTTCAACAGCCTCGCCGGCGCCAATGCGGTAGCGCACGGCCTGCGCCCCAATCCCAACCATTCGGATATCGGACTGGTCGCAGCGGTACAGGAAGCGACCGACCTCCAGTTGCCCAACAACACGGCTTTCCGATGGGATAAACAACGGGTGCTCGACCTCAACGCACACTATATCAACTACTCCCTCAGCAAGGTATATCAGGCGGAAGCCTACGTCAACGTCTATACGCAACCCGTCGGCACAGCAGCCCAGGAAATGTTCGCCACGCTGCTTGTCAACCCCAACATCCCGATCCCCAACAACGGAAACACCATCACGCATACCAAGTCGGAATTCCAAACGGGCGCCGGCAATATCCATGTGTGGGGCATCATGGGGCACACGCACAAGTACGGAACCGGCTATAAAGTTTGGAGGCGCCTGCCCGGCGGCATCAAAGGCGAATTGATTTACGATGCTGCCTGCCCAGGCGGTATTCCCGGCTGCGGCGCGCCGATATTTGACTACCAGCATATCCCGATCCGGTACTGGACGCCCTCGCTGCCGGTCAACTGGGGGCAGGGCATCATCCATGAGGCTACCTGGGTCAACGACGGCCCGGCGCCCGTCAATTTCGGCCCCACGTCCGATGATGAAATGATGGTGCTCATCGCTTTTTATACCCTCAACCCCATCACGGTCGCCACAGAAGAGCCGCAGACATCGGCCGCTGCCTTGCGTGTGTGGCCCAATCCGGCTTCCGAGTATATTCTGGTGGAATTGCCTGAAGAACCCGCTTTGCGCCGGATAGCGGTGTTCAATGCTGCCGGCCAGCCAATATTTCAGGCGGCCGATGCGCCCGATCCGATCTTTCGGGTGGATACGCGCGCTTGGCCCCCGGGATTGTACTTTGTACTGGCCGGCGGGAAGGCGGCGGTGGTCGGGAAGGAATGAGCCCACTGCACCGCGATAACCAGGCTTTTTGATCCGATAACGCATGCGCAGTTCGCAGGCATTTCATTCTAGCAATTTCAGCGGGCTGCAGATCAGGTTTTCATTTTCCAGATCGCGGCGATAGGCGTCGGGCGGGAGCATATTGGCGCGCTGCATGCGTTCTTGCAGGGCGAAAAGTGCTTGTTGGAGACAGGCCTCGGAGCGGTCGAACAAGGGTTCGTAGAACAGGTAATTGGAGAACATTGTAGAGATTTGGCGCGGCGCGGCGCGATCTTCCCAGTAACCATCCTTCCAGGCCTGGCGTTTATAACGTTTATTGGAGTGGCAGCCGGTGAGCACGTAAGCAAGTCCGATCCCATATTGGCGGTGCTCCGTGAATTGCAGGTGGAAAGTAAAGCCTGCATAATCTATCCGGGGCGGCAGCAGGAAAAAGCGTTCGGTGGTCGTCATCGTGCTTCGGTTTCGTCGTACGTAGATTCGGCATCCGGATTGCGCATCCAGCGCGCAAGCACGCGCTGCCAGAGGCCCTTCACCAGCACCAGGGCGGCGATGGGGACGGCTTCGACCGGCATTTCCTGGGGGATGAATTTCCAGAGCAGGAGCGCGAGTGCGGACAGCATAGCGGCGGCGATAAAATAATTATCCACCCATTCCGAGCGGCGGTTTCGCCAGAAGAACAGCAGATGGGTAGGCATCGCCCAGAGCAGGTTCCAGTTTATTTTCGTGGCGGAATGGTCGGTTGCAAACCAAAGGAAAGCCATCAGCAGGCCGGCCAGTCCGAGGGTGAGCCAGAAAAAAGTGTCAAACATTCGGGCAGTCCGGGTATTTGCCATGCTCAACAGGCCGATCAGCGCTACGAGTATCATACACCAAAGCGGCTTGTCGAATAAGCCGCCGGGCGGGTCTTCGGCGACCTGCGGCAACGGGAATTCCGGGATAGCGCGTTCCGCCTGCACCAGCGGCCGGCCGTTGGGCAGTTTAGTTGCGGCAAACTGATCGTGC
>JAUMBL010000054.1:0-13619 GCA_032115775.1 Saprospiraceae bacterium
GCCTGCAGTTTTTCCGCCAAAAAACGTCCGGTGTAACTTTCCGGCGTTGCGGCCAGGGCTTCCGGACGGCCCTCAAAGACCAGATGGCCGCCTGATTTGCCGCCTTCCGGGCCGAGATCAATCACCCAGTCGGCCGATTTGATCACCTCCATGTTGTGTTCCACCACGAGCACGGTGTGGCCTTTTTCTACGAGCGCCTGCATGGCGTTGAGCAGTTTTTGAATGTCGTGGAAATGCAGTCCGGTGGTGGGTTCGTCGAAAATAAAGAAGATGTGGCCGTGATTCTGGTCGCGGATCAGAAAGGAGGCGAGTTTGACGCGCTGGGCTTCGCCGCCGGACAGGGTGCTGGAGGATTGGCCGAGTTGGACGTACCCCAGTCCGACGTCGAACAGCGGTTGCAGGCGGTCGGTGATGCCGGACTGGCCTTTGAAAAATTCCAGGGCTTCCTCGACGCTCATTGCGAGCACCTCGAAGATATTTTTGCCTTTGTACTGGACGTCGAGCACCTCTTGTTTGAAGCGCCTGCCCTTGCAGTCTTCGCATTCGAGGTGCACGTCGGCCAAAAACTGCATTTCAATGATTTGCTCGCCCTCCCCTTTGCAGGCTTCGCAGCGGCCGGCATCCACATTGAAGGAGAAATGCTTGGGTTGGAAGCCGCGGATTCGGCTCAGCTGTTGGTCGGCAAACAGATCGCGGATATAATCGTAGGCCTTGACGTACGTCACCGGATTGCTGCGGCTGCTTTTGCCGATCGGGCTTTGGTTGATGAATTCCACGGAGGTGACGCGTTTCACGGGGCCGTCCAGGCCGTCGAAGAGACCCGGCTGTTTGGACGCCCCGTCTGGCAGGTGTTGCAGCAGCGCCGGATACAGGAGGTCTCGTACCAGGGTGGTTTTTCCGGAGCCGCTCACGCCGCTTACCACGGTGAGGGTGTGCAAGGGGATGCGGACTTCGATATTTTTCAGGTTGTGTTGGCGGGCGCCGCGGAGCGTGAGGAATTCCTGCGCGGGTCGGCGAACCGCCGGGGTAGCGATCGCCATTTTGCCGCGCATATATTGTGCCGTCAGGCTTTCGGGCGCCGCGTGGTGGAGTTCGGCGTAATTGCCGGCAAATACCACATGGCCGCCGTGGATACCGGCCTCTGGCCCCATATCCACCAGAAAATCGGCGTTTTTAATCACCTCTTCTTCATGTTCTACCACCACCACCGTGTTGCCGAGGTCGCGCAGGCGTTTGAGTACGGCGACCAGCCGACTGGTATCGCGCGGGTGCAGGCCTACGGAGGGTTCGTCGAGCAGGTACATTGCGGCGGTGAGGTTGGAGCCGAGCGTGCGCGTGAGGTGGATGCGTTGCGTTTCGCCGCCGCTAAGCGTGTTGCTGATGCGGTCGAGCGTGAGGTATCCCAGGCCGAGTTCGACCATGAACTGCAGGCGGTTGTTGATTTCCAGCAACAGCCGGGCGGCAATTTGCCGGTCGGTCTCCGGCAAATCCAGTTGTTGGAAAAAAGCGTACAGCGCATCCAAGGGCATCTCGGTGAGTTCCGTAATATTTTTGCCGCCAAGGCGCACGCAGAGCGCCTCGCTGCGGAGCCGGCCGCCTTCGCAGCTCGAGCACAGGGTGCGGCCGCGGTATCGGGCGAGCGTGACGCGGTTTTGGATTTTATAGGTTTTGCTTTCCAGTTCCTGGAAAAAATCGTTCAGTCCGGAAAAGTACGCATTGCCCGTCCACAGCAATTTGACTTGCTGTTTATCGAGCTGTTCGATGGGCGTATGCACGGGAAAATCGAAATGGTGCGCGCTTTGCAGCAGCGGCGCCAGCCATTCGCCGTGTTTTTCGCCTTTCCAGGGGGCAATGGCGCCTTGGTACACCGATTTTCTTTTATCCGGAAAGACCTTATCGGGGTCTATCCCTAAAATTCGGCCGTAGCCTTCGCAAACGGGGCAGGCGCCGTAGGGGTTGTTGTAGTTGAACAGTTGTGGACTGGGTTCTGGAAATTCGATCCCGTCCAGCTCGAAGCGGTTGTTAAACTGGCGAAAGGTCCGCGGGTTGTCCTCGAACGGCAGTATTTCCACCCAGCACTCGCCCTCGCTTTCATAAAAAGCCGTGTGTACGGAATCGGCCAGGCGCATCCAGGCGCTGTCGTCTGCGTGTTGCACGATAAAGCGGTCTATGAGGATGCTGAGTCCGAGTTCGCGAAACTGATATGCATTGTCTTTCAGGTTGAACTGCGCGGATTCGAGCACATCTTCTATGCGCAGGATTTCGCCTTCAAAGTACAGGCGCGTATAGCCTTTTTGGAGCAGCAGGTTGAGTTCCTGTTCCAGCGTGCGTTCTTTATATTTGTCGCTGAACGGAATCAGCAGCAGGGTGCGCGCGCCTTCGGGACAGGCGCGTATGAAATCCACCACGTCCTGCACTTCGTGTTTCCGGACGATTTGGCCGGAAACGGGCGAGTAAAACTTGCCGATGCGGGCGTACAGCAGGCGCAAAAAATCGTAGATTTCCGTCATCGAGCCGACGGTCGAGCGCGCGTTGCCGGTCGTCACCCGTTGTTCGATGGCAATTGCCGGACAGATGCCGCGGATATAGTCCACATCCGGTTTTTTCATCCGGCCCAAAAATTGTCGGGCATAGCTCGACAGGCTTTCCACGTATCGGCGCTGGCCTTCCGCGTACAGCGTATCCATCGTGATAGACGATTTGCCGGAACCAGACACTCCGGTGACGACGATCAGTTTGTTTTTCGGCAGCCGCAGCGAAACATCCCGGAGGTTGTTCGTCCGCGCGCCTTTTATGGAAATGAAGTGCGGATCTACCAGATCGGTATCCAGCGGGGAAATATCGGCAATTGCCTTGGATGTGTCGCTCATGTCGGCCGGCTGTAAACCTGCAAATATCAGGGAAAATTTGTAAACCCGATTGTAAACTGTTTTTGTAACTACTTAGCCGGCTCGCTGTCTGACCCCAAAAGTCCCATTTTCCGCCATACTTCGCAATTTTTTTGACCGTAGCGCTGCTGCGGCCTGCAAAAAATCGCTTCGTCTGGCAAAAAATGGATCCTTTTTTGTCTCAGACGCGACCGGCTAAGTAGTTACCTGTTTTGAAACCCCTTGACGGCTATAAAACGTCGTTTTTGGGCGACCAACCGCGGCCACTTTTCTGGCGCCCATCTCAACAGGCGTTTAGTTGCAGCCCCACTGAACCAGCCAGGAGCCGACGAATAACCAAGCCAGGCCTTTGATGAGAAAGAAGAAGAAACCAGCAACGCCCACACGGCGCAACCAGGCTTTTCGGCTGTTATTTTCCATATTCAGTGGCAGATAAGTTATTGATTCGGGCAATTTTTAATGAAGACCTAATAACAACCTATCCGAATGATGGTTGAAATTTAGGGGCTTATTTTAATTAAAACTAAGGACTTGGCCGCGCACCAAACGGATCCATTTTTACCCGATAAAGCGATTCTTTTAACTCAGCCGCGAGGCGAGTAAGTGATTGCTTACAACGTAAGAAACCGTCTGAAAGCCGCCGGCTTTCAGACGGTTTCTTAGATAAAAAGCCCGTTGTACGTCTGATAGATGACGGCGGTACAAACCTGGCCCACCATTTTCAGGGTATTTTTATCAATCGCGTTCATATTGTCATCGTGCGTGTGCCAGTGTTCCACGAAGCCCGAGGCGGTAGTTTCCGGGCGGTTGATGATATCGATCATAGGGATGCGGGCGTATCGGATGACGAAGAGGTGGTCGTCGGTGATCCCTTGGCCGTCTTCGTTTACAAAATTGCCGCTGTAGCCCATGGAGGCTGCGAGCGCCCACACTTTATCCACGATGAGGGGGGCGGCAGTTCGGGAGACCCCTTCTTTTTGGAACCGGGGGTTTTTTGCGCCGACCATATCCAGGAGGATGCCGAACTGCGGCATATAGCCGGGTTGGTGCAAGTTGCGCGCCCAGTGTTGCGCGCCGAGGCACCAGGTTTCGCTGTGGTCTTTGCCGTCATCGGCGTCGTTGCCCTGGTCTTCGAGGTCGAAGCAGACAAAATCCACCCCGATATCCACCGGGTTATTTTGGAGCGTACGGGCCATTTCGAGCAGTACGCCCACGCCGCTTCCGCCGTCGTCGGCGCCGAGGATGGGTTTGTTTTGGTTTTTATCGTCTTTATCGGCGATAAATCGGCTATCCCAGTGTGCAGCGTATAGGATTCGGCGGGTAGCCTGCGGGTTGTATTGCGCGATGATATTGACGCCATTGAGCATCCGGCCGTCGTAGTGGCGCGCCTGGAAAGATTGTTCGATCACATTCAGGCCCAGCCGGCGGAATTCCGCGGCGATCCAGGCTGCGCATTTTTGGTGCGCGGCGGAATTGGGTACGCGCGGCCCGAAGTCCACCTGTTTTTGCACGAATGCGTAGGCAGAGTCGCCGTCGAATTCCGGCACGGCGACTTGTTGGACGGCGGGTTTAGCATCCGGTTGCTGTTGGCTGGAGGCGGTTTTGTTGTCGGGCAGGCAGCCTTTCAGCAGCGGAAGCGCCATGGCAGCTGCGAGGAGCAGTACCAGGAGCGTTTTTCCATTTATTGGAATGAATCGCATAATTTTTTACAATTTGAGTAATGCCTTGACGGATTTGCGATTGTCTTGGCAATGGGCGGTTTGCGCGGATCCATCCGGCGGTTACGAATTGAGCGGTTTGTTTCAGCCCTTTCGCCAGCTGGATCCCTCCTTGCCGTCCTTTACCTGAATTTCCAGGGCGGCGAGCGCGTCGCGGATCATATCGCTGGTGGGCCAGTCTTTATTAGCGCGGGCTTGGGCGCGGATAGCGAGGACGAGTTCCATGAGGCCGTCCACGGTATTCGAGCCGTTGTCGGCATCGAGGTCGTCTTGCAGGCCGAAGATCTGGAACAGGAAATCGTTGAACACCGTTTTGAGGCGTTCGATCACCCAGGGCGCCAGTTCGGTATCGGGGATTTGTTTATTGACGTATTTATGGACGAAGCTGCCGAGTTCGTTGAGTGCGGCGATGGCGATGGCGGTGTTGAAGTCATCGTCCATGCCGGCGTACGCTTCTTCGATCAGCGCCAGCACGGCGCGGTCGTGTTCGCTCTCCGAGCCGTCGAAGCGGGCGGCGTCCACGGCGATATTTTGCAAAATCCGGTTGGTCTCCATCATTTTGCGGTACGCCTTTTCGGCGGCCTGGAGGCCGTCGTCGGTGATATCCAGGGTACTGCGGTAGTGCGCCATCAGCATGAAATACTTGATCATCATGGGCGTGTACCCCTTGCTGACGAAGGGGCTATCGCCGGTGAACAGTTGCTGCGGCGTGATGGTATTGCCTTCGCTTTTCGACATTTTACGGCCGTTGAGCAGGAGCATATTGGCGTGGAGCCAGTAGTTAGCGGGTGCGCAGCCGCAAGCGCCCATATTTTGGACGACTTCATTTTCGTGGTGCGGGAATTTCAGGTCGTTTCCACCGCCGTGGAGGTCGAACGTGGGGCCCAGGTATTTCGTGCTCATGGCGGAGCACTCCAGGTGCCATCCTGGGAATCCGACCGACCAGGGGCTTTTCCAGACCATGATATCCTCCGGGCGGGCTTTAATCCAGATTGCGAAATCTGTCGGACTGCTCTTTTCATCCTGGTTTTTGAGGTTATCGCGGCTTTCTGCGAGGAATTGTTCGAGGTTATTTCCGGAGAGTGCCCCATACGCGCCTGGGTGATCCTGGTCAAATTTTACCGTATCGAAATAGACCGAGCCATTTTTTTCATAGCCATAGCCGCGTTCGAGGATTTGTTTGACCATATCTATTTGTTCCGGGATGTGGCCGGTTGCGCGCGGTTCGATGCTGGGCGGCAGGGTATTAAAAATCCGCATCATCTCGTGGAAGCCGACGGTATATCGTTGGGCGACCTCCATCGGTTCCAGTTGGGCGATTCGGGCGCCTTTGGACATGCGGTCTTCGCCGTCGTCGGTGAGGTGGCCGACGTCGGTGATATTGCGGACATAGCGCACCTTGTATCCGAGGTGTTGGAGGTAGCGGTAGATAATATCGAAGCTGACGAACGTGCGGCAATTGCCGAGGTGGACGTCGTTATAGACGGTAGGGCCGCAGACATACATACCGACGTGTCCGGGTGTGATCGGTTGGAAGGCCTCTTTTTTTCCGTGGAGGCTGTTGTAAAGTTTAATCGTGCGTGGCGTATTCATAGTGCAAAGGTATAAAACGTTTACAATTAAGCGGCTGATGTGGGGTTTTAAACAGTTTCCGGGGGGAGCGGCGGCGGTTTATTTTCGTTGAATAAAACCTGCGTTAGTTATTTCCCAATACAGCCACAACAGGAAAATGGTCTGAATAATTCCCTTTCACCACGAAACAATGATAGATCGGGAAATTGGCGCCGGCGAGGATATAGTCAATCCGCAGGAACGGTAATGCGCCGGCGAAGGTCGTGCCGAAGCCGAGGCCTTTTTCGCGGAACGTATCCGTCATACCGGAGGCGAGGATTTTGTACACGTACGAGTTGGGCGTGTCGTTGAAATCGCCGCAGACGAGGAGCGGAATTTTACAGGCTTCCATGTGCGTGCGGAGTTGCCGGGCTTGTTCTGCGCGGATGCGGGTGGCATTGTCCACCTTTTTGACCACCTTTTTGATATCCGACCAGGTTTTTTCGTTGTTGAGATCGCCTTTTTCCAGTACGTTTTGGGTGACATTGGTGACCCGGTTGGATTGCAGGTGGACGTTATAGACGCGGAATTTTTTTCGATTTGCGGTCACATCCACCCAGAGCGTGGAGTTTTCGGTGTCTTGGAAGGGCACCTCGCCGCCGTTTGTCAGGGGGAATTTGCTGAGGATGACCGTGCCTTTTTTCAGATTAAACGTATAAGGATAGTTCATTTCCCGGGCGAGGATTTTATAGAAGCGCGCGCGAGTTTCCTGGGTACAGAGGATATCGGGTTTGCCTTGTTGTATCCAGAATGCGGCATATTTTTTTGCCAGGCTTCGGTATTGCGCATCCGTCATATCGCCGTTCCAGAGGTGGCCGATATTGTGGGTTGCGATATGGATGGCCTGGGGCGGGGTGGGATTTTTACCGAAGTCGAGGCCCAAGAAGCCCGTGACGTAATACCAGCCGACGGCGATGATGCCTGCGTGGTAGAGTGCGAAGCGGTTGAGGCGCCAGGCCCAGAAGAGCAACAGGAGGACATTTCCGAGGAGAATCCAGGGAAAGGCCGTGCCGAGGAAGGTCAATCCGCCGAAATACGCAGGATTAATTTCCGGCGCCAGGTATGCGAGGAAGCACATCAGGATTGCGATTGCGCTGAGGATTTGGAAAAAATACGTGAGTAATTTGTTCACTTTTTGCTTGCGTTGAACAGGAACTCTTTTTCTTCGGCGCTGAGGCTATCGTATCCTTCGTTTTTAATTTTATCGAGGATGGCGTCGAGTTTTTCCTGGAAGGATTGATCCCGGGTTTGGTCGGTGCGCGGGCCTGGTTTATTCCCGGCGGCTTTGTAGGCGGTTTTGGGTTGTTTGCGTTTCGGTGCGGGCATTCGGCGCCGGCCGGAGAACCAGCCCTGGAGGGTGTCCAGCAGTTGGTTTACGGGTTCGGACAAATCCTTGCCGGCGCGCAGCCGATATACGAAGACAATTCCCAGGACAAAGCCGCCCAGGTGGGCGGCATGACCGCCGGTGTTGGCTTGGTTTGCAAAACCGACCAGATCGAGCAGGAGCATAATCAGGACGATATATTTAAGTTTGACCTCCCCGAGTAGGATCAGCATGACGCGGTAGTCCGGCGCCAGGATCAGCGCTGCGCCGCCCATGGCCATGACGGCTGCAGAGGCGCCGAGCGCATGCGCGCCCACGGCGGGCAGCAGGTTTGCGGAGACGAAATAGGCGAGTCCGCCCGCCAGTCCGCCCAACAGATACAAGGGCAGCACCCGCCGGTCGCCGATCAGATCACCGACGATATTTCCGAACAGGAAGAGCCAGATCATGTTGCTGAGGATGTGCCAAAAACTTTGATGCAGGAAAATAGACGTGATGGGCGTCCACGGATGCCAGAGCAGTTCCTTCCAGTCGGCGGGCATACACAGGTAATCCAATCCGACCCAGAGCGCCTCATAGTGGCCGGCGCCGCGCAGACCGATCCAGAGGGCGACGTAAGCGATTGAAACGAGTACGAACACCGAGAAATTGACCAGCACGATTTTGGTTACCATATTCCCGTTCCGGAGGATATGGCGAAAATCGTCTTGAATGGAGTCAAAAAGAGCCATACCGCGAATTTATCTTATTTGAAAGCGATTCCAGAACAGAATAAGTCCGAACCCAAACACTGCGCCGCCCAGGTGCGCGAAGTGCGCGACGCCTGTGGAGTCGCCGCGGACGCCGTAGAACAGTTCGAGGGCGGCCAGGATGAGGACGAAATACTTGGCCTTCATAGACACCGGCGGAAAGAGCAGGCTGATGACCTGGTTGGGGAACAGCGAGGCAAACGCCACATAAACCCCGAATATAGCGCCGGAAGCGCCCAGCATAGCGCCGTTCCAGCTTCTGGGGTCGATGCCCATTTGGTCGAGTTCCCACCATTGGATACCGGTGTGGAGCGCGAAGGCGCCCAGTCCGCAGAAGAGATAGTAAAACAGAAAGCGTTTTGGTCCCCAGACCATTTCGACCATTGGGCCGAAAAAGAACAGCGAGAGCATATTAAACGCTAGGTGGCCCAGATCCGCGTGCATAAACATGTGCGTTGCGATCTGGAAGGGTTGCCAGTGCGTCGAGCCGGGGATATACGCTGCGAGGGCGAGTCGGCCGAGATCCGAGTAATCGCCCGTGCTTGCGTTCCAATGTTCTGCTCCGAGGAGGATATACGTACCGACGAACATCAGGGCGTTGAGGATAATCAGGTGTCGGACGACGCCGGTAAAGGATTGTTGATATTGGAAAAAGGACATGCGGGTGGTGCGGGTTTCAGGCTTCGAATCGTTTTAGGAGTTCGGCCAGGTCAAAAGTTATAAAGCAATTGCGGCCGGCGGGGCTTTTATAGGGGATTTGGCAGGCGAACAGTTTGTCAATGAGGTCGCGCATTTCCGGTTGGCTGAGCGTTTGTCCGCGTTTCAGGGCGGCGCTGCGCGCCATGGCGCGGGCGAGATTTTCGTGGATTCCGTGGGAGAGGTTCAGGTTATCTTTATATTGAGCGAGCAATTTTTCGAGTAGCGCCTGTTCGTCGGTACCGGCGCTCATTTCTGCCGGCGTGCCGTGGATGATGAACGTATTGCGGCCGAATTCGGCGATTTCGAAGCCCAGGCGGTTGATATCATCGAGTATTTCCAGCAGCAATTGTGCATCGGCGGCGGGCAGGTCTATCGTTTTGGGAAACAGCACCCGTTGTGCGCCTAGGGCTTGGTTTTGGAGCGCATCGAGGAATTTTTCATACAGGATGCGTTCGCTTGCATACTGTTGGTCGATGAGCATAAAGCCCGAGCGGATTTGGCTGACGATGTACTGACCGTGGAGTTGATACGGTTCCTTATCGCCTTTATTGAACGGGTTAGCGGGTTCTTCCGGGTTTGCGTTTGCGCTGCTGCTGGGCAGCGTAGAGAACCCACTTTCTATTTCCTGTCGCGGCGGCGCGGGCGTATTGGACTGCGTATGGCGGTCGAACAGTTCCAGTCCGTCGTAGAGTCGTTGCCAATTACGGAGGTTGTCCGTTTCGCGGGGCGTGCCGCTGTTTTTCAGTTGGAAGGCGGCGGCGGTTTGCGCGGTTTCCGGGCGTTCTGGCCGCGGAAGCGGGGCGGGGTGGTTTTCAAACGCCGGTTCCGTTTCAAAATTCAGCGTCGGCGTGATGTTGTGGCTGCCGAGCGCGTGTCGGACCGACACGTTGAGGACGTTGTAGATCAGTTTTTCGTCGTCGAATTTGATTTCCTGTTTTGTGGGGTGCACATTGATATCGATTCGGCCGGGTTCGATATCCAGGAACAGTACATAGAGCGGGAGGGCGTCTGAGGGCAGCAGGTCTTCGTACGCTTTTACGACGGCGTGGTGCAGGTAGCTGCTTTTGATGAAGCGGTTATTGACGAAGAAGTACTGTTCGCCCCGCACTTTTTTAAAATGGTCGGGTTTTCCGACAAATCCGGAGACGCGCAGGGCGTCGGTTTCTTCCTGTACCGGCACCAGTTTTTTATTGACGGTTTCGCCGAAAATTTTCACGATGCGTTGGCGCAGGTTTCCGGCCGGCAGGTGCAGGACTTCTTGTTCGTTGTTGATAAACGAGAAAAAAACATCCGGATACGCGAGCGCCACGCGTTGGAATTCGTCGAGGATGTGTCGAATTTCCACGGGGTCTTTTTTCAAAAAATTCCGGCGGGCGGGCACGCTAAAAAAGAGGTTTTTCACACTTATGCTCGTGCCGACGGGTGCTTGCACGGGTTCCTGGGCTTTAATTGCGCTATTTTCTACGAGGAGGCGCACGCCGATTTCGTCCACCGTTCGGCGGGTGCGCATTTCCACTTGGGCGACGGCGGCGATGGAGGCCAGGGCTTCGCCGCGGAAGCCCATGGTGCGGATGGCGAACAGGTCGCCGGCTTCGCGAATTTTGGAGGTGGCGTGGCGTTCGAAGCTCATGCGGGCGTCGGTTTCCGACATGCCGCAGCCGTTGTCCAGGACTTGGATAAGCGTTTTGCCGGCATCCCGGACGATCAGTTTAATTTCGGAGGCGCCGGCGTCCACGGCATTTTCGAGTAATTCTTTTACAACGGACGCCGGGCGCTGCACCACCTCGCCCGCAGCGATTTGGTTGGCAATATTCTCGGGAAGCAGTTGGATGACGTCGGTCATTGCTGGCGTTCAACGATTGATAAAGGTGCAAAGATAGCCTTTTTATGGATGCTTCGGCGGATCTTGGGGGGGTAATCCGCGCATTCGGCCGGGTATTTTTGCTAAAACTGGTATAAACTTGCAATCTGTGCCGTAAAAAACCGGCTCAGGAGGCATTATGTTCAGCGCAGGTATTATTTTTGCGCCACTTTTGGGATTTAAAATAACATCACAGACATGGAAAACATCCAGAATACGCGCGGCAAGGGCTACTGTATGCTCTACTTATTTATGTTTCTGTTCTTTTTTACGGCTTTGGTGCTGATGCTGTATAATCGCAGCTTTGTGCTTGATTTTGCTCGCTAACGCGCAGTGCCTCTTTTTCGCATCCTCGATTCTTACATCATCCGCAAGTACCTCGCTACTTTCGGCTTTTCGCTCCTGATCTGCTCGCTGATCTCGGTGGCCATTGATTTTACGGATAAGGTCAAGAGTTTTATTGAAAAACCCTGCACGGTTCAGGAGATTGCCTTCGACTACTTTCTGGGTTTTTTGCTGCACATGGCGGGCTTGCTTTTGCCTTTGTACACCTTGATCGCGGTTGTTTTTTTTACCTCGCGCCTGGCGTTTAATTCGGAAATTCTATCCGTTTTCAGCGCGGGGATTAGTTTTAACCGGCTGTTAAAACCGTACTTGGCGGCGGGTACGCTGATCGCCGCCCTGCACCTGCTGATGAACCACTTAGTCGTGCCGCAGACGAACAAAACGCGGTTGCAGTTCGAGCGGACGTACGTCTATACCGACCAGGAGAAAAGCCGCAGCTCCAACGTGCATTTCTTTGTCGCGCCGGACGTCAAGGTCTATATCCAGGGTTACAATAAAACGGCGAAGGCGGGCAGCGGATTGCGGTTGGAAAAACTCGCGGGCAACCAGGTCGTGAGCCTGCTCACCGCTGACAACGCCCGCTGGAAAGGGCCGCCCAACCGCTGGGAACTTACGGGGGTCAGTATCCGGACTTTCAACGGCCTGGAGGAGCGCCTGGTTCGTCTCGAGGCGCCCTTGGACACGGCGATCAATCTGACGCCGCAGGACTTTATTTACTACCACAACCAAAATGAGGAGATGACCACGCCGGAATTACAGGCCGCGATGGCGCGCGATCGGGAGCGTGGGCTCTCCAATACCAAGCAGTTTGCGATTGAGGCGCACCGCCGTACGGCAGATGCCGCGACGAACATTGTCCTGACGATCATCGGGCTTGCGGTAGCGGGGCGCAAGGTACGCGGCGGCATGGGTTTGCACCTGGCGGTTGGTATCGGGCTGGGGGCTTTGTTTATCCTTTTATCCAAATTTGCGATTTCGTTCGCCGCCAGCGGCGTGCTGCCGCCGGTGCTGGGAATCTGGCTGCCGAATATATTCTTCGCCGGCGTTGCGCTTTGGCTGATTCGCCGCGCGCAAAAGTAGGCGTTGCTTATGCGGCGTTTTTCCGGCCGTAAAAGCGGTGCATCACCCAGACGTGCGGGAAACTGATACAGGAGACAAATACAAAGAAGGCGGGAATCCACTGGCCGTCGGCCAATTTCAGGTAACCTGTATGCATCGCGTAGAGCAGGGCGCCCAACAGCAGCCAGGCGCCGAGGTTGAAGGGCAGAGCCTTGACGAACAACCGGAGGTGTGTAGTTTGCAGGCCGGTTTTCAGGTGCGACCAGCCGTTGAGGCTGTGCTGGCCCACAAAATACAATCCGAAGGCCATAAGCAGCGGCAGGCGGGCGCCCACGGCCAGCAGGCAGACGCTGAGGAAAAAAGCGACCCGCCGTTCCAGCATTGCCCATCCGGCGGCGATCCCGAGCAGCAACGGTACGAACCATTGCGCTTCGGCCGCGCCGAGCGGAATCAGCGGCGCGTTCAAATGTTTCAAAATCTGGTTGGACTCGGCGGCGTGCGCACCGAGTATCACCGTCAGCGCCAAGGCGCCCCAGGCGAAGGTCTTGATTTTTCCCGGTTGGTCCGGGCGCCACTCCTGCATGTCCGCCTGCCCGAAATGCCAGGCAGAATAGAGGAGAAACAAGGCCAGCGCCAAGGCCGGCGCCGGCAGCCACAGCCCGAGGTATAAAAAACCAAGCCCTAGGTATTTCAGCACAAAACCGAGGCGGATCGGCGCGCGGATTTGTCCGCTTTCGAGCAGGTGATCCACCGCCCCGTGCGGGATACCCACCAAAAAAAGGCCGACGGCCAGCAGCGGAATTTGCAGGGAATCATATAGGATGGGCTGGACTTCGTACACGGCCCAAAGCGCCAGGGCGACCAGCAGGACGAGGAGCGGTCGCAGCAGCGACTTGAATCGGATGCGGGCGTCCGTCCACCAGGCCTGCAGAAAAGGTTGGAGCGGCAGGCGCAACAAAATGCGCAAATCCTGCGCAAGGCTGGTCTGTTCGTCCAAAAATCGGAGTACGGCAACCGGATGGTTTCGGCTGAACAGCACCTTAAAAATATGGCTCCCCCATTCCGGGCGATGCAGGAGAATCAGTAGCAACAAGCGGTCGTAGAAGCGGAAGCGCGGCGGGCCGGGTGCGAGCGCGGGGGCGGGTACATCGGCGACGAGGCGATCGGCCACCGTTTCTGCGTGTCGGAACATATTTTTAAATCCGTAACCCGTGCTGGGTTTGATTGCGCCCGCCCGGCCGCCCAGTCGGACGAGCCCCGGCATCGGCTCCGCGGCCAGGGGGGCGGAGCTCATCGGAATGCAGCCCCTTTCCTCCGACACCAGTCGGGTTTCGCCGAAGCGATCCCGGATATATTGATCAAGCA
>JAUMBL010000055.1:0-9402 GCA_032115775.1 Saprospiraceae bacterium
CTTGCCAGAAAAGTGTACTGCCATTGTACGCCGGCGTACGCGCGCCAACGCGGATGGGCTTGCCAGTACAGCTGCAGGGGAATTTCGAGCCGATGTAAACTGGCAATAGGAACCAGCACATTGCCTGTAACCGCCACGCCGGAGAAGGCGTTATTCTCCAACACGCGATCGTCGCCTGTAAGGCTTGAATAGACGGTTTCGGTCAGTAGAATGCTGGGTGTATTTGCCCTTGGAAATCGTTCGTACTGATAGCCGGCGCCGGCCCGCAGGCCGAATTTGCCCGACCAGCGCCAGTCGGCCAACACGCCCGCCGACGGAGAAAGCGAACCGGACACGGGATTGAGCCGCGCGGCGGCGTAAATGCCGGGCTGCAGTTTCCGGTTTCCGGATTTTTTAACTGGATAGATCGGGGGCGGTGCCGCCGGCCGGAGGGATGAACTGACGGGCTGCCCGGAGACGACTTGATCCGGCAATTCGCGCGCTGGAAGGAACAATGCAGGCGCTCCGGCGATTGGCGCGGACTGGTTGAACGCGCCGGATTCGTTGGCCGGAGGATCGGCGACGGGCGACTCCGGCATTCCTACCTGCGCCTCGGGCATCGCTGCGGCAACAGGCTGCCGGGCAGGCGCCGGTTTTTGGGGATCAGACGCCGGATAGACGATTATTTCCGATGCGGTTGGACGCCCGCCCGAAGGCGCGGCGGCGACCCGCGGGACAGGCGCGGCCGTTTTTTCAGGCGGCTGGGGGCGCAACACCGGTTGCGCCGAGCGCCAGCGTTGCTGCGCGAGGATGCCGGCAACGGTTGCGGCGCCGAGGAAGATCCAGATGAGGAATCGGCGTTTGCGTTTTTGCGGCATTTCACGGTCGAGGGTGCGCTGCATTGCTGCCCAACCGCGGTCAGTCAGATCTGAAGATGCGTGTAAATCTGTATTGTCCATAGCATTTTTGTCTTATCGTTACCATTGGGATCAGTTATCCCGAAAGACGGCCGCTATCTGCTGATTTTTTCGGGATATTGGTTGTACAATTGTGCGCGCAGGCGTTGGCGCGCGGAGGAAAGATGCCACTTGGAAGTGCCTTCGCTCATTCCCAGGGTGTCGGCGATTTCTGCATGCGAGTATCCTTCGATGGCGTATAGCCGGAAAACCTCCTGGCTTGCATGCGGCAGTTGTCGCATGAGCTGTAGGATATCTTCTTCAAAAAGCCGGTCGTGGCCTTGCTCGGTGATGGAATCGTCCTGTTCTTCAAGAACCAGGAAGTGCACGTACCGGGCGTTGTTCCGAAAGTGATCGGCGATGGTGTGGTACACGATCCGTCGTATCCAACCCTCCAGGCTTCCTTTGAAACCAAAGGTGTTAATTTTTTGAAATACGCGCAGGAAGCCAACATTCAGGATATCGAGCGCGGCATTTTCGTCCTGGGTATAGCGCCGGCACATCCGAAGCATCCCTGGAAAAAAACGGCGGTACAGCGCCTCCTGTGCCCGTCGGTCGTTGCGGGCGCAAGAGCGTACCAGTTCCTCGTCGGTATATATTTTTTTTCCAAAAAATGCCATTGCACAAATTTACGCAATTACTTCGGCCATCACGACTGCGTTATACAAAGTAACTACTTAGCCGGACCGCTGTCCGGTTAAGTAGTTACATTACAACAAGATTCCGATCCCCAATTCGGCCCGGCGGTACAGGATGCGGTCGTTGCCCCGGCTGCCGTTCCAGGATGAAACCCAGGAGCGCGACATGCGCTGGAAGCGCAAGCCGAAGTGGAGCGTAAAGTGATTGCCGAAACGGACGCCCGTCTGCGCCAGCGCCATCCAGCCGCCGCGCCAATCGTTTTCCTCCAGATTCCAGCCTGGTTCAGTCCGACCTGCGAAAGCGCCACCAAGGCCGACCGCATAGAACGGACTCACCCTTTTCGCCCGGGTGTAGCCCCGAACCTCCGCAAAGATCGGATAGGAGGCAGGCCCTACATCGTCCACGGCGTAATTTTCCAGTCCGAAACCCAATCCGAATCCGAGTCGGCGCTCCAGGCTATATCCGCTGCTGTGCAGCAGGCTCAGCCCGGCGGCGGCATAGCCGTAGTAGTCGCGCCCGAAGGTGACCGATCCGCGCGTTGCGTGGTACCAGCCGCGCTCCTTGAAGTTGTAGCGCCGGGACTCCCCGCAATGCTGCGTAATCCGGCGAACGCTTTCCGTGCGCGTCCAAATGTCCGTGCCGTTCCAAGTTTGGAAATGCAGTTCGCCGTTCGGTTGATAGGATATGATTTTACCCTGGAAGCGATCGCCGCTGCGCATCCAGAGGATGTCGCGGCAATTCAAGGAGTCCTGGGCGGCTGCCGTACAAGACAGCGCGATGGACAGGATCAGAAATATGTTGCGCATGTTGTTATGGTATGCGGTGGGTGATCTATGATGCTTTTGCAAGTCGAAATTTTGCGTATCGCTCTTATTTTCTAATATACGTATGATCGAAACAATCGGCGCACAAATCATAGAGGAATAAAGTATCCGCCCTGATTTGGTATGCCTGCACGGCGCCGGTCTCGAATTCGATGTAGGTATTTGTGTCCCAAACGGAGTCCGGCCGCATCACCAGGTCGTAAGGCGATTCAAGGATCAGGGAGTCATTTTTATATTCGCGATAGCGCAGATCGTCAATTTCCAGCCTGATACGGTAACCCTCGCTTTCCGGCGTCTGCTTCCAGCCGCCGAAGCCGCCGAAGGATTGCACCCATTCCCATTCGCCCTGGATCCCGATAGGCTTGGAGCAGTCCGATTCCTTTTTACACGAAAAAAAGGGCAATAGGCAGCAGAGTAAGATACAATATTTATACATAAGCGTGAATTTATATATTTTTGCTTTTCAATAAGTTAAATTTAAACTGAGCGATTCGAATATTATTTCGAAAATCGGCCGGTTGGGTGAGGGGTTGTGTCACAAGTATTTCGCCGCCTCCGGCGGCGAAATAAAATGATGTTTGATCGCCTGTTCTTTTGATTTTTTTTAGAAAAAATCAAAAGAACAGGCGATCAAACAAAATATTTTTTTGTTTAAATGGGCATCAATGGATTTTTTACACACCTCCTCACAATGCTCGATCGGAATATTATTTTCCAGCCGATTGCCAATAGGCACTAACGAGACAACGCCATTATACTCAATTGGAATTTTATTTTCCGGATATTTGTCCTTAAACACTTGTGAGGTCGCCTACTCCGATTACTGCACCAAAATTCTGCTGATTTCCACCGGTTGAGCCGGATTCGTAACATCGTATTGGAAAAAACCGCCTTTCCCGATGAGCAACAAGCGGGTATTGTCGAGCAAGATCACGTCGTAGCTATCAACTCCCGGGAGGTGTGCGATTTGTTTCAATGCAACCGGGTTGGTTTTGTCGAATACCTTGAGGCCGTCGTCGCAAAGAAACAGGTGGGTATTATTGACGGCCAGCCCCATGGGCCTTTTCATATCTAGGGCCGCCAGTTGGGCGGTTTGGGGCAGAAACTCGATTCCCACGACCAGCAGGCGATTGATATCGCCGTTGCAGGTAGTGCCGTCGTGGACGGTGACGTAGGCGTATTTGTCGTCGCATACGACGGGGTCGCAGCCGGTGGCATGCCAGAACGTCGTGCTCTGGACGGGTTTGCGGGGGTCGCTGTTATTGAACACAAATACGCCGTTGCGCGCGCCTAGGAACAGGTAATTTTTCCAGGGGAAGATCGTTTCGATGTCCCAGCCGGCGATGGTTTCGTCGAGTTTGACCGGGCAGGCCGGGTTGCTTACGTCGTAAGACCGCAGATTCCGGTGATCCACCGTGTAAAAATAATTCCCAGTGAGGGCAAAACGGGCAAAAGAACCGCTGACACCCGCGTTGGCGAGTGCGGAATTTGCACCCTCGGAAGACTGGGCGTTGAACAAGCCATCGGCCAAATCAATAAAAATGGCCTCTCCGCGACGGAACCAAGCGTTGTCGAAGCCCCGGTTGCAGGGGACTTCTTCCGTGATTTCCGTCTGATCATACTTGACGAGATAGCCGCGGTACGGATCGAAACCGAGGAGCGAAAATTCATTTTCCCGACGGCAAACCAGTGCAGGTTGTTGCAGGTTGCTGATGTTGATGCTCAGCATGTCCATGTACTGGTCGGCGTACAGGTAATCGCCTTTTACAGCCATGTCCACATTGCCCGGGATGTGCCAGAAGGCAATGGGGCGCGGGGCGGCGGGGTCGCTGTTGTCCACCACGTGAATCCCTTCCTGGAACTCATTGATGAACAAATGATGCCCCCGGTAGTAGATTTTTCCCGGGTTTTTAAGCGGCCGGGGGCCTTCAAAAACGGGTTCGGCGCGGCACTCCGCTACCGTTTTGTACACCGGATCGAAGCGTACGAAGGTGCGGTTTGAGGTGCATTGATCCTTTAGGCAACCCGGAAGCAGGAGGGCTGCCAAGGGAAGGGCAAAAAGCAATGGAAGCAGGTATCGGATTTTCATAGCGTCGTATATTTTTCGCGTTATTACTTATCCGGATAGACGGGTGATCGAAGTAGAAAGGTTGGGTCGGCGGGAAAAAATAATTGCGACTGGGTATGTCGCCGCGTTATTTTCGTTTTTTCCGCTTGTAACTGTCCAGCACAAAACTGCCGAGGCCTTGCAGGGAAGAGTAGAACGCCTTTCCGTTATTCGCGGCCGTGAAGGCTTCCACGAACCGAACCAGGTACGGATCTCGGGCGATCATAAAGGTGGTGATGGGGATGTCAAGCCGTTTGCATTGCATGGCCAGATTGAGGCAGCGATTGACAATTTTGCGATCGATTCCGAACGAATTTTTGTAATATTTTTTACCAATTTTAAGGCAAGTGGGCTTGCCGTCGGTAATCATAAAAATCTGTTTGTTCGGATTGCGGCGGCGCTTGAGGATATCCATGGCGAGCTCCAGTCCGGCAACCGTATTGGTGTGGTAGGGGCCGACTTCGAGGTAAGGAATATCTTTGAGTTCGATGGGCCAGGCGTCGTCGCCGAAGACGATGAGGTCGAGGGTATCCTTGGGGAAACGGGTTTTAATAAATTCAGCGAGGGCGAGCGCCACCTTTTTGGCGGGCGTGATGCGGTCTTCGCCGTACAGGATCATGGAGTGCGAAATGTCAATCATCAGCACGGAAGACATTTGGCTCTGGTAGTAGGTTTCGTGCACTTCCAGATCGTCCTGGGTAAGTTGGAACGATTCGATGCCGTGGTTAATATAGGCGTTGCGGAGCGAGTTGGTGACGGCCAGTTGATCGAGGCTGTCGCCAAATTCATAGGGTTTGATGTCGGCGGTGTGTTCGTCGCCGCGGCCGACGATCGAGGTATTGTGCCCGCCGGCTCTGGTTTTTTTCAGATCGCCGAAAATATCCTCCAGGCTTTTTTGTCGGAGGCTGATTTCGAGTTTGGCGGTGGGGCCGGCGCCGTTTTCGCCCTGCCCATCGCGGCGGATATAACCGCGTTCTTCCAGGTCGCGGATAAAATCGCCGATCCCGTATTCCGGCGTGGTGAGTTGGTACTCTTTGTCCAGTTCGGTGAGCCAGGAGAGCGCCTCGTCCACATTACCGGAAGTGTAGAGCATCAGCTCCTGGAAGATCTTAAAGAGCTGATCGAAGGTTCCCTTGTCGGGATTAGGCTTGTAATTGGAAAAACGGAACCCAAGCATGCGCGTTGTGAGTCTGATAAAAAGTGAGGCAGAAAAGCTGGACAGAGAACACCGGGCGTCCGAAAGGGTTTAGCGCCCGTTGGGAATTTTTAGCCGAAGGTAAAAATAGGATCATTTTTCACTCGGCGAGAAAACGCCAACCGTTCGCTTAATCCACGATGATTTTAATACTTTCCTGCTTGCTTCTTCCCGCCACCAAGTCAATCGTTTGTTCGCGGTCGCCGTCAATAATCTGTACTTTCGCCGTATTCGGCTCCGCCTTGCCGAAGTCGTCGGCGTACACCGTAATATAGTGTTCTTTACCCGGGGGGAGTTGGATCGTAAATTCCTGCGGTTTAGAATACAGCGCCACGCGATCCACCACTTTTTTGTCATTGAGATAAACAGAGACCACGTCGCCGTCTTCCACCTGGCTATCCCATATCCGTATTTTAATGGTTCTAGCCTTGATTTTCAGCGATTCGCGCACTTCCACCTTTCGACCGCCGATGGTTGCCGGCGCGGCAACGGGCGGCGGGAGGACATTGACATTCACGGAGGCCGGGGGACGCTGAGCGCCGGCAGCTTGTTCTTTTTTGGGTTCTTCGTCGCAGGGCAATTTGGCCGATCCGCCGAAACTGATGGTAAATCCCGGTCCGGCTGTGCTGACATTGCTGACCAGCAAAACATATTTTTCCTTGGCCTTTACCTGCAGGGGCGCCAGCCAGGTATTGTCGCCGGGGTCGGCGCAACCTGCATCTTCGCTAGAATCCGTTTCCCCCTCGCGCAGCCCGGTAGCGCCCATGCAGGGGCTGTCCACGGCGTCCTCGCTATCGCCGGCCGCCATACAGCGCACGATTTGTTTTTCCGCGCAATTGCCGTTTGCCGGCAGCCTGAATACCACAAAGTCAATATCGTCCATCTTTTGCAGTGGCGTGATGGCGAAGGTCAGGGATCCGCTTTCCTTGATTTCAAACTTTATCCAGGTGGAATTTTCTTCCGCCTGCCCGAAATTGTCCCCGTTCATAAAACAGGCGACAAAATCGGCTTCCTGGTCGTTGGCGCCTTCGCCGCCGACCCGCTCGATGGTGTAAGTCTGTTTTTTACAAATTTCCATGGCCGACTTGCAGTCGGCATGACGCTGCGCAAACAACGCGCAGGGTATCGCTAAAAATACGGCAAGAAGGATCGGTTGTTGCATTCAGATCATGATTATCACCTGAAAACGCCTGAACCGGGCTTGAAATTGTACCAAAGAAAGATTTCAGATGGGGGGTTAATACCCAAACTTGTAACTACATGGCCGGAGGGTGTATCATAAGTCCGGGAAAGCCCCGTTAAGCAAAAAAATGTTTTGTTGGGTTGCCTGTTTTTTTGATTTTTTTAGAAAAAATCAAAAAAACAGGCAACCCAACATTATTTTATTTCGCCGCCGGAGGCGGCGAAATACTTGTGATACACCCTCCGGCTAAGTAACTACACGTATTTTATTCTCCTCATTTTCCGACCGTCAATTTCGCCACGACCGCCTTTCCCGTCGCTTTGTCTTCTAGGCGAAGGAAGTACAGACCCGAGGGCCAGTTGGACACGTCGAGCGTAAAGATATTCGTGCCGGGTTGCACATAGTGGACTTCGCTATACACCATGCTGCCGTTGGCGCTAAAGGCGCTCAGGCGGGCGCTGAACGCCTGTTGGCTGTCAAAAACCGCTTCCGTGGCAAAGCGGGCGGGATTGGGATAAACGCGCAAGGGATGCTGCGTTGCCGAGCCGCCTTCGGACACCGCGCTCACGCCGCCGTAGTAGCAATCGGGCTCGACGGCATACGCCGGCGCGACCAGCGGGAGTTTGGCGTATTCGTCGAAGAGGGTGTCTTCCAGTACCGGATTTCCGGCGCCCAGCCAATCTTGCAGCAGCGTGGTAAACACCTGCCGGTAGTCGGATTGCATGCCGAGGAGTTGGTTGTCCGGACTGAGGTTCGACAGATTGACATTGACGCCGGTGACGCCGGGGTTGACCGTCGTGCCGAAGAGCAACATGGGCGCCAGCGTGCCGTGGTCGGTGCCGAAGGAACCGTTGCCTTTTGCGCAGCGACCGAACTCTGAAAAAGTACAACCCACCACTTTATCGGCGATATTCATGGCCTGCAGATCGCCGAAGAAGGCGCGCACGGCCTCCGAGAGGGTGCGGAGCAGCTCTGCGTGATCCCCTTCGAGCGCGGAGGCGTCTTCGGGTATCTGCGCGCTGTGGGTGTCAAAACCGCCGAGGCTGCAGAGATAAATTTTTGTTTTGCTGCCGCCGCGGATGAGACGCGCCACCGTTTTGAGTTGGCTGGCCAGGTTGGTGTTGGGATAGCTGCCAATATTTGTTCCGGCGTTGAACACCTGGGTGATCCGCTGCGCATACAAATTGACGCTTTGCTCCACCGCCATAATATATTCGATTTCGGCGCCGAAATCAGAATCCGGAATATTGGTCATCGGCGCGCCGCCGATGGTTTGGATCAGCGAGTAAAAACCGGCAGGGTCTTGTCCGCTAAGGTTAAGTGCATTTTGATGTTCCGTTTCCGTATGAAATCCCAACGAGGGATTCGGATCGCCGACCTGGATGCCGAGCGGGTCGGGCATTTGCGGCGTGGGCGCGCCGAGCACGTCGGGGTACAGCGATTGGAGCGCACGGCCCATCCAGCCGGAGTGGATATTGAAGTTGTCCGGCGTGCCGTCGCCGCCCGAGAGCCACAGATCGGTGCTTTTAAAGTGCGACTGGTTCGGGCTTTCATAGCCGACGCCCTGGATAATTTGCACCATGCCGTTGTCGTACATCTCCTTCAAGGCGGTCATAGCCGGGTGCAGGCCGATTTTTCTGTTATCCGGCAGGGTATTGTCGAGTGAGATATATTGATCGGCGCCCGAGTCCGGGATGCGGATTTGCTCACGGAGATTTGCGTAGGTGTCGTACTGGTTGACGGGAATCAGCGTATTGATCCCGTCGTTTCCGCCTTTGAGTTGGATCAGGACGATACTGCGTTCGTCCAGGCCGTCGCAGCTACCCAGGATACCGGCCATGCGGCGGTTCGCGAAGGGGCGCAAGGAGAAGCCGTTTACGACGAAGGGCGTAATGGTGGCGGAAGGAAGTATTTTTAAAAAATTACGGCGTTTCATAGTTTGAATATGATAACGGCGACTGCGGTAGGCGCCGGAAGGTGATCAGATACCGGTTTATTACATCAGTTGGTACTCCGGCGCGTACATAATGGCATTTACGAGGCGCTCGAGCGGAATTTTCACTTCCGTCTCATTGCCGGTGGCCAGGTAGGCCTCCCATTCGTAGGTCCAATCGTACGGCGGCAAGTTATCCAGAAACACCGTCTGGTAGAAATAATTAAATCGGTCGGTATCGGGTTCTTCCGGAAGCAGGTAACGGAGTAGTTCCTGTACCAGGACGTAGGGATCGGCCGGATCGGTGAAAAAACCGGAATTGCGCACCCAGGGGGCGATGTTCAGCCGCACCACCGTGAGGGCGTTCGGCGCCGCTCCAAGGAGTCGGCGGCCGGAAAGCAACATGGCCGGCAATTTGTAGCGGGCGATGATGGTCGAAGAGTTGAACCACTGGCGGTTGTAATCCGGCTCCTGGTAATACCCGGGATATCCGGCTACGTCGGAGGGGAAAAAGAGCGGCATGCCGGCCAGGCTCAGCATGTGGCCGAGGATCGTTTGGGAGTAAAAACTGGTATAGTGCAGGTTC
>JAUMBL010000056.1:0-19485 GCA_032115775.1 Saprospiraceae bacterium
CGGGACGGATATTTTGGAATAATGTCAGCCATTTGGTCTCCGGCTAAGTAGTTATAATAAAAACAAAATTTGCCCGCACTCGCCTCGGCATTGAAATATAACCATATTCTTAATTCCAGTAAAGCGCCACTTGCCGCACAACAAACCCCTTTTCGGCTTTTTCCTGCCAGGGTTTCGTCGCGCAATCGGTCGGCGGCGGGTTGTTATTGCAATATTGCGAGTCGAGTATCCATTGTTCACGGCGCACCAGGCCGATATTTTTGGCATATTGCGCTTCCGACCAGCGGCGTTCGAGCGCGGAGGTATAGTCGGCTTCCGTGACGGTCAGGAGGGAATCGAAGCCGAAGGCGCCGACGGCGCCGGGCTCGTCCAGGGTCTTTACGTGGTACGACCAATTGATGAACGGTTGGATCGTTTCGCCGGCGACCGTCATTTTCACCGATTCGTCAATCCACAGGTTCCCGTCCCATTGCGTAGCGCGGGTTAGCGGGAACACCAGGCGGAGGAAGCGCAGGTTATCTTCCGTTCGGACGGCCTGCGTGGTCGTTCGGCCGGCCGACCAGACATTTTTCAGCGTCCAGGCGTCCGTCGGATTGCTGCGTTCGTAGCGTTCGACGGCGAAGCGCAAAGCGCCCGAGGCGTCGGGGAACGATTCGCCCACCTGTTCGCGCAGATAGACCCGCACGGAATCCCGTTGCGTGCCACCGCCCGGGGCGAAGTCGAACAGCAGGCTGTCCACGGCGTACTCGATAAAGCGCCCGGTTTGCAGCGGGAAATAGGCGTGTCCGGCGGCAGGATCCTGCGCAGGCGGCTCGATTTCCCGTTTGCTGCAGGCGGTGCAGCAGCACAGGAGCGCGAAAACGGAGATCAGCCGGAAAAACATAGGAAAGAAGGCGGATAAAGCGCGGCGAAGCCGGCGGTAATTTTGGATATTTGCGCAAAAATAATCCGAATAATATGGAAAAACAGGAATTGTTCAGAAAAATCGCCCAGGAATTAGCCGAAAAAGGATTTGACATCGCCGCGCAGGACGACACCCGGCCCTGGGGCGGTTTTTTTGTCATCGAAGAGGCGCAGGCGCCGCAATTCATCCGGCACTTTTTTCCGGAGATCAACCCCGCCGAGGTGCAGGGTTTTGCGAAATTGAGCCCCAAGATCCTCTTGGTTGCGCCGCACAAGCGCCTCTCGTGGCAGTACCATTTCCGGCGCGCCGAGTTGTGGCGGGCCGTGGAAGGCCCTGTCGGCGTGGTCACCAGTCCCAACGATACCGAGGGCGACCTACAGACCCTTCAACCCGGCGATATCATCCAGCTCCACCAGGGCGAACGCCACCGGCTCGTCGGGCTCGATCGCTGGGGCGTCATTGCCGAGATTTGGCAGCATACCGAGCCGGGTAATCCGTCGGATGAAAATGATATTGTGCGGTTGCAGGATGATTTTGGGCGGTGATGGGGATTGTTTTGAGCGATTTAAATTATGCAAAAAACAAGGGCTCGTTGTGCAAGAATTTGCGGGCGATGCGTGCGGTTCCGGGAGCCCGCATGAAATAGTGCACGAAAAATTCGAACGGAATACAACATGCAGCCGTTCAAAAACTTCACGAACTATTGCTTGAAAAATACGTCCAAAACTCAAGACCCAAAATTGGTTGGGAAGGAGAAAAGAATATCAACCATTTGCGCTTTATTGAAAAATTTTACCACGAGGATAAGCGTTTTTGTCACCTTTGTACTCATTTCTTAGCCAAAGAGCATTTGGAGGCGATGTTAAGGGTACTGGATATTGAATTTGGAAATCTTTTCAGCACGACCCGAAAATTATTTATCCGGGAATGCCTGGAGATGCGTTTTGAATCCCTCCGTTTAATCATTAATAACTCAGCACCATGATTATCAAAAAAATAATGTACAAAATCGGTTGGAAAGCCGAAGGTCAGGAAGGATACACGACACCGGCTAATGTGGACGCTGCTTTTGAACTGACTTACCGTGTTTTAAAAATAGGCACACTTACCCTTCACAATGGAGTATGGACGTTTGAATATTCGAAGGAGTTCAAATCACAGTCTCGCATCAAGCCCTTACCCGATTTTTCTGATGTGAACCGCGTTTACCAGTCCGAAGAATTATACCCGTTTTTTGCTTTACGGATTCCAGGCGCCGGCCAACTAAAGGCAAAAGGGATGGAACTACTGACTGAAAAGGATAAAAGTGCGGTAGAGATGCTCATTCGATTTGGCCGGGAAACAATATCCAACCCGTTCACATTGGTACCGGTGTAATGAAATTTTGTAACTACTTAGTCGGTCGCGTCTGAGCCAAAAAAGGATCCGTTTTTTGCCGTACGAAACGTTTTTTTGTAGGCCGTAGCAGCCGCCTCGGTCAAAAAAGATCGCGAAACATGGCGGAAAATGGGACTTTTTTGACCGGATAGCGATCGCTACCAAGTAGTTACAAATTTGATCGGAATAACCATGTAGCCGCTCCAAAACTTCACAAACTATTGATAATCCCATCCACGCGCGCGCAGAGCGGTTTTGGGACAGGCTTTCGGCATCAATAGGTAAAACCCCGTTTTTCAAAAAAATTTTTTGGGGGCCACAGGCCCCCAAACCCCGCCCCACCCTCGTAACTCCCTCCGCGACGCACTGCCACTCCACTCCGCCGGCGGGGGCTTTAATGCCCCCCGCCTTGCTCCGTTCCGCCGCAGCGCGCCGGACACGCCTGCCGCGGGCATCCAGATCAATAGATGGCCGGAATGGTCATCCACTACCTGGAAGGGGACGCCGCGAGGCGGAAGCCGAGACCGCCGTTACGGCCGCCCGGCGCGCCGTCGCGGCGGTACGACCCGCGACAATGCCCGGCGCTGACGTTCCAGCCGCCGCCGCGAAGCACGCGGTTATCGCCCCGCGGGCTGTCCACCCACGCGCGACCATCGGTTGGCGCAGCTACATAGTTACCGTGCCAGTCGTCCGCACACCATTCCCACACATTCCCGCTCATATCATATAAGCCCAGCTCGTTCGCTTTTTTACCGCCGACCGGACGGGTGGTTTTTTGCGCCCCGTTGGCATTACCGGATTTTGCATTCCCGTCATACCAGGCCACGGCATCTAGATCATCCCCCCCGCTGTACAGATAGCCCCTGCTTTGGGGGCCGCCCCGGGCGGCGTATTCCCATTCCGCCTCCGTGGGCAGGCGGTACTGTTTGCCGGTGAGGCTGTTTAGTTTTTTCAGAAAATCCTGGATATCGTTCCAGGACACCCGCTCCACCGGGCACTGATCGCAGCCCTTGTTGTACAATTCCGGCGGGTCGCCGCCCATCACGGCGCGCCATTGCGCTTGCGTCACTTCGTAGCGCCCGATGGAGAAATTGCGCACCGAGACCTGGTGGGCGGGTTTCTCGTCGTCATATCCGTCGCCGTCGCGTCCCGATTGCCAGCCCATGGTGAAGGTACCGCCGGTGACGGGTACTAGGTCGGTTTCGAGTTGCAGAATATTGGTAGTCGTTCCATCGCCGGATGCCGCTTCCCCACCGCCCCCAATCAATTTAATCAATAAAAAAAACGATAGCAACACCCCTAACCCGATCCCCGCCCATTTCGCATACGGCGGACTCGGCGGCGCCGGTTCCCTGCTGCCGGCTTCGGCTTGCTCCAGCAGGCGGGTCGCCTCGCGGTCGCCGGGGAGGATCGCCAAGGCGGATCGGGCGGCTTCGGCGGCCTGATTCCAGCGGTGGCGGGCGAGGTGTTTTTCAGCCGCCCGGATCTGGTACAGGTAGGCTTCCCGGCGCTCGCGCTCCCGAAGGGCTTGTTGTTCTTTTTCCTGTCGCTGTTGTTGCGCGGCGGCCTCGGCCTGGCGGCCGGCTGCTTCCTGCTCGCGGCGTGCATCGGCCTGGCGCTCGGCTTCGGCGGCCGCGCGGGCGCGGCGTGTGGCGGCTTCGCTTTCATTTCGATCCGCTTCCAGCTGCCCGATCATTTGCCAGAGCGCCTCCACGGCATCGGTGTAGGCGGCGTCGCGATTGGCCCACTCCGTCACCGGCTTGCCGTTCTGCGGCAATGCCTGGAGCTCGCCCAAGGGCGTGGTGCGCCAAACGCAAGGACGCAGGATCAGCGGAACTACCCGGGCGGTACCCGCGCGATGCCGCTCGAGGGCATCTGCCACTTCTTTGTCGTAAAAATAATCCGAGGCGATGGAATCGGCGCTTACCAGCAGCAATACGATGTCGGCGCCGTGCAGGTGGCGCTTGATGGAATCCTCCCACACGTCGCCCGGCTCGATCTTGCCGTCGTACCACACCGTCACGCGCTTGTTGCGCTCCAACGGCGTAAAATGCTGCCGCAACTCGTTGAGCATCTGGCTGTCGGCGCGGGAATAGGCAATAAATATTTCAACTGGTTTACGCATAAGAATATATAAAGGGCAAAGATAGGTATTTTGCCGAAACAAAACCGGAGGGTTTTTGGCTCGCTCCCAGTCGGTGTGGGGTTTGTGTGAAACGTATTTCGCCGCCTCCGGCAGCGAAATACAAGGATATTTAATCGTCTTTGATTTTTTTTAAAAAAATCAAAGGCGATTAAACAAAACATTTGTTTGTTTTACGGGTCGCCAATGGGCTTTCACCAATCTATATATCAAAACTAAACCCCTCCGCCACAAACTTCGCGTACCGCTTCCGATCAAATTGGTACAATTTGGCAGGCCGGTGCGCCACGCCCTCCTGCACCTCCTCCATATCCAGCAGCAAATCCATGGAGAGGATTTTTTTGCGAAAATTCCGCTTGTCCAGCTCGGTCTCGAGGATGGCCTCGTACAGGTGCTGCAACTCGGTGAGCGTAAATTTCGGCGGCAGCAACTCAAATCCAATCGGCGCCATGCGCACCTTGATCTTCAACTGGCGCAGGCAGGCGCTCAGGATTTCGTTGTGGTCGAAGGCCAACTTTTCCGACAAGGACACGGAATGCCAGCGGGCCGATTGCGCGAAAGAGGCCGGCGTCACGGAGTAATCGCTGACCTTGATCAGCGAATAATAGGCGATGGTGATGACGCGCCCGAGCGGGTGGCGATCCACGGCGCCAAAGGCTTTGACTTGCTCCAGGTACACGCCCCGCAAACCGGTCAATTGCTCCAATACCCGCTCCGCCGCCGTGTCGAGGTCTTCATTCGGATACACCAAGTCGCCCGGCAAGGCCCACACGCCTTTATAAGGCGCGGCCCCGCGCTGAATCAACAACACCTTCAGATCCCCGCCGTCAAAACCGAAGATCACGTTGTCAACGGAAAACGCCGACTTGAAAAAGCTATCCACCTCGCTCATGCAATTGCTTATATGCCGGCAAATATATTGCTTCTTGTATTTTTTTTACACGCAGACCGAAGGTTTTCCACGGTACAGGGGCGCTGCGGGGCGTTTTATGGAAAGGATTTCGCAAAAATGTCGTATTTTTGGGGCGAAATAAGATCCCCCCTTGTCGGGGCGCTTTTACTACACGCTTCCGGGTTGGACGTTTGCTTTTTGGCATCCTGATCATAAAATCAGGATCATCCCAAAAATCAACCGAATCACCGTATAAAACCATCCGCACCCAATGATTGATATTCTTCCGCATCTCGAAAAACTCCTCTACCGCCACCCCGTGGTGATCATGCCCGGCCTCGGCGCATTCCAAACGGCCAAAACCGACGCCCGACCCGACGCTGTCGGCGGCGTCATCAATCCGCCCGCCCGCACGCTGACATTTAACGAAAATCTGACCACGGACGACGGCATGCTCGTCGAGGACATCGCGCAAACGCACCAAATCACCGCCGAAGAGGCCCGCGAGCTGGTGCGCACATTCGTGGATCAAACGCAGGAACTACTCGCCAAACGCGAAATCGTGACGCTGCCGGGCATCGGCAGGCTGTACCGGAATTATGTGCAGAAAATCCAGTTTCTGCCCGATTCCACCAATTTCAATACGGACGCATACGGCCTGCCGCCGCTCCAGTTCTCCCCGATCCCCCGCGCACGCGACGCAGCGGAACCGGCGCCCGCGCCCACGCCCGCACCCGAAAAACCGAAAGCGGCGCCGCTGCCCGCGCAGGAAAAAGACCCGGATCGCTGGCTACCCCTCCTGGGCCTCGGCATCCTGCTGCTGGTGGCCGGCGGCGGATATCTCTACATCCGCTCGCTCAGTGAAGCGAAAAAACAGGCCGCCGTCGCACCCGTCGAATTGCCCGAAACGGAATCGCCCGCACCGCCCAAAAGCGAAACAGCCGCCCTGCCAACCCCGGGAAATACGGAAAAACCCGCCGCCAAACCAACGCCCGCGCCCGCGGCGCCCAAAACCGCCGGCAACCGCCGCTGCGTAATCGTCATCGGCCAATTCAAAGACCCGGGAAATATCGCGCAACTGCAAACTAAACTCACCCAAAACGGGTTTAAAATGTATCAAGCCCCCGGAAAATTCGGCCAACAAATCGGCGTCGAATTTAACTACCGACTGGATTCGGAACTCGAACAAAATCTCGGCGCGCTGCGCAAACTAACCGGCGTGCAGGATCTCTGGGTTAAACAAAAATAACCGCACCCATGCTTCGTATAGACCACATCGGCATCGCCGTCCGCAATATGGCGGATAGCAACGAACTCTTCCAAAAACTCCTCGGCGAACCGCACTATAAGGTGGAAACGGTGGAAAGCGAAAAGGTCGCAACCTCGTTCTTCCATATCGGCGAAAGCAAAATCGAACTGCTCGAAGCCGCCGACCCGGAAAGCCCGATCGCCAAATTTATCGAAAAACGCGGCGAAGGCATCCACCATATCGCCTTCGCCGTGGACGATATCCGCGCGGAAGTCGAACGCCTCGAACAAGCAGGTTTTATCGCCCTGAACCGCGAACCCAAACGCGGCGCCGATAATAAATGGGTGGTGTTTTTGCACCCGAAATCGGCGAACGGGGTGCTGGTTGAACTTTGTCAGGACGCAGATGTTTAGATAACCAAAAAATACGGGGGTGTGTCACAAGTATTTCGCCGCCTCCGGCGGCGAAATAAAATAATGTTTGATCGCCTGTTTTTTTGATTTTTTTAGAAAAAATCAAAAAAACAGGCGATCAAACAAAATATTTTTTTTCTTAACGGATCATTCACGGACTTATGATACACCCTCTTACGTCCCAACCCACCAAAACCCACGTTTACTAAACCTCAAAGGTTTAGTAAACGTAAAAAATCCCCGCAACATGCACCCAAGCAGCTTCGCGCCTTTTCTGGCCGTTATCCTCCTGATTTTTCTCCTCCTCGATTGGTACGTCTTCCAGGGCGTCAAAACGCTGAGCGCCGACTGGCGGCCCCTCCTGTACCAAGGCGCCCGCTGGGGCTACTGGACGGCCTCGCTGGCGCTGCCGGCAGCCATCGTGTACCTGCTGTTTCAATTGGGCGCGCGCCCGGATCTACGCCCCTTGCTCATGACCCTCAGCAGCATCTACCTGACGCTGCTGATTACTAAAATCGTGTTTGCCCTGCCCTTGCTCGGCGAAGACGTTGCGCGTCTCGGCGCCGGCCTCTTCAACCGTTTCAACGGCGATGCTGCGCCTTTTTTGCCCGAACGCCGCAAATTTGTCAGCCAAATGGCCATCGGCGTGGCCGCAATTCCCTTTACCTCCTTCCTATACGGCATCCTGAAGGGCAAATACGACTACCGCGTGCACCGGCATACGGTTGTGTTCCCCGACCTGCCCGAGGCTTTTGACGGCCTGACGATTACGCAAATATCAGACGTCCACGCCGGGAGCTTCGACAACCCGGAGGCGGTTCGCCGCGGCATCGAACTTATCAACCGCCAAGAAAGCGACCTGGTGGTGTTCACCGGCGATCTGGTCAACAGCGTTTCGCGCGAATTTGAGCCCTGGAAAGAAATGTTTTCCACTATCCAGGCCAAAATCGGCCGGTTCTCCGTGCTCGGCAACCACGATTACGGCGACTATACCTCCTGGCCTTCTCCCGAAGCCAAACAGGAAAATCTCCGCGAACTCTTCCAGCACCACCAGGATATCGGCTTCCGCCTGCTGCGCAACGAGGCCGTGACGATCGAAAAGGCCGGCCAGTCTATCAGCCTGCTCGGGGTGGAAAACTGGGGCAAGGGATTCCATCAATACGGCGACCTCGAGGCCGCCCTCCGCAACACGCCGACGGACGCCTTCAAAGTGCTGCTCTCGCACGACCCCACCCACTGGGAATATCAGGTAAAAAACCACCCCACGCCCGTCCACCTCACGCTCTCCGGCCACACGCACGGGATGCAGGTGGGCGTGGAAATCCCGGGCTTCCGCTGGAGCCCCATCAAGTACCGGTACCCGCGCTGGGCCGGACTCTATAGCGAAAATGAGCGCTATCTGTATATCAATCGCGGTTTCGGATTCCTCGGATTTTCCGGAAGAGTCGGTATCTTGCCGGAAATTACCGTGCTCACGCTCAAAAAAAGCGAGATTTCCTGAGCGCGGATGCCTCCCGATCCCGCATTTTGTGACCGAAATAACGTAGCGTATGTTGCTCCGCCAGACATTCCAGGATCTCCTCGACGCGCTGAATCCCGAGCAGCGCGAGGCCGTGGAATGTATAGAGGGGCCGATGCTGGTACTGGCCGGGCCGGGCACGGGAAAAACCCACGTCCTGTCGGCCCGCATCGGTAAAATCCTGCTGGAAACGGACGCGCGACCGCAAAATATCCTCTGCCTGACGTTCACCGACGCCGGTGTCTCGGCTATGCGCAAACGGCTGCTGGAAATGATCGGGCCCGACGCCTACCGCGTGGGCATTTTCACGTTCCATTCTTTCTGCAACCGGGTCATCCAGGAAAATATGGAGTATTTTTCCCAGGGCGAACTGGAGCCGTTGAGCGACCTGGAGCGCATCGAAATCGTGCGGGAACTCCTCGCAGGCCTGCCGCCGGAGCATCCCTTGCGGGAAGGTCGGAAAACTGCGTTCAGCACGGAACAACGCCTGCGCAATTTGTTCGCCATGATGAAGCGGGAGGAATGGAAACCCGGTCATATCCAAAAACACAGCCGGATGTTTTTGGATGAACTACCCAACAACCCGGATTATATTTACAAAACCAATACAAAATTCGGCAAAAAAGGCGAATTAAAGCAGGCGCTGGTCGCAGAAGCCCACAAACGCATCCGTCTGCTGGATGCCGCCGCCGATCTGTATCCCAAATACGAACAAGCGCTCCAGCGCGCCGGCCGGTACGAATACGACGATATGCTCCTATGGGTCACCCGCGCTTTCGATAAACACGAAATGCTGCTCCGAGGCTACCAGGAACGGTATTTGTATTTTCTGGTGGACGAATACCAGGACACCAACAGCGCGCAATACCACCTGCTGCGCCAATTGCTCGACTACTGGGATCTGCCGAATGTGTTTGTCGTGGGCGACGACGACCAGTCTATCTTCGAGTTCCAGGGCGCCCGCCTCCTGCACTTGCTGGATTTTTACAAGCAATACGAAGGGAGCCTCCGCACCTTGGTGCTGAAACACAACTACCGATCCACCCAGCCGATGCTCGATGCGGCAAGCCGGGTCGTGGACCAAAACCTGATCCGGGCGGTTAACGCGCTGAAACCGCCTATCCAGAAGGCATTAAAGGCCGCCTCCAGTGCCCGGGACGCGCCGCTAATCCGACTATACGACAACCGGCTGCACGAAAACGTGGAAATCGCCGGACAAATCGCACAACTCCGCGACGCAGGCGTCCCGCTCCACGACATCGCGGTGCTGTACGCGCAGCACAAACAGGCCGCGCAACTGCTGGATTTGCTCCAGAAACGGCAAATTCCCGTTCAGACCAAAAGACCCGTCAATATCCTGCGCCAGCCGCTGATCCGCCAGACGCTGGAACTGCTGGAATACCTGCAGGAGGAAATCAGCGCGCCGTTTAGCGGCGATCACCGGCTGTTCCGGATGCTGCACGCGCCTTTTTGGCGGATCGAGCCGCTTGACCTAGCCAAAATCGCGCTATTTCTGCGCGAGGAGGTGCAAACAGGCCGCCCGAGATACTGGAGAATGCTGCTCGCCGACGCACCGGCGCTGGCCGCCCTGCAGCTCGCTTCGCCGCCGGAGCGCTGGCAGACGGTCGCCCGGCAGCTCAACCAATGGACTGCAGATGCGCACAACCTGCCGCCCGGCCCACTGCTTGAGCGCGTGATCGCACAATCCGGTTTACTACAGCACGTGCTGGAACACCCGGACAGAGGCTGGCTGCTGCAATTACTCTATAGTTTCCGCGACTTTGCCCTGCAGGAAAGCGCGCGCGCGCCCCTCCTGTCGCTCGCCCGACTGCTCGACCTGATCGGGAGCATGGAGGAAAATAGGCTGTCCCTCCCCCTTCAGCAAACGATCCAAACCGGTCAGGGCGTGCAAATGCTCACCGTACACGGCGCAAAAGGACTTGAGTTCGAGCACGTTTTTATGATAGATTGCGTCGAAGAATTCTGGGAACCCGGCGCACGCGCCGGGAATCAGCAATTTTTCCTGCCGAACACCCTCACGCTGTCCAATATCGAAGAAGATGCGCTGGAGGCGCGCCGGCGACTGTTCTACGTCGGCATGACCCGCGCCAAAAAAGGCTTGTATATGAGCTGCGGAAAATTTACCGCCGCCGGCAAGCCGCTCCAGCCCACCCGTTTCCTGGCGGAAACCGGCCTGCCGTTCGAGACCCTTGCGCCAAGCCCCGAGACGCTGTTCGACGCCCAGGCGCAATGGCTGTCGGAGCCGCTCCATCCAGCAATTTCCCTGCCTGAAGACCAGCGCCTGCAAGCCGTCACCGAGCAGTTCAGACTGAGCATCACCGCCCTGAACCGCTATCTCCGCTGCCCGCTGGCGTTTTACTATGAAGACGTGCTGAACGTCCCGTCGCCCAGTTCCCCGGCCTCGGCGTTCGGACAAGCCATGCACGCCGCCTTGCAGCAGTTTTTCCTTGCTGCAAAAACCGCCCCGGGTTGGCCCGGGGAGAAAACCCTGGTTGAGTTTTTCCAAAAAAACCTGGAGCGCCGCCGCGGATTGTTTTCCGCGATGGATTTTGCGCAAAAAATGGCCCTCGGCGCCGCTTACCTCGAGCGCTACCACCGGGAACAGATCCGAAATTGGACCCGCCGGGCCGTCGTGGAACGCCAAATCGAACGCGCCATGCTAGAGGATATTCCCCTGACCGGCGCAGTGGACAAAATCGAGTGGCTCGAGACCGGCCATGTCCGCGTGGTGGACTACAAAACCGGAAAACTCGAGCGGCAAAAAATTAGTCCGCCCACCGAAGACCAGCCGCTGGGTGGCGATTATTGGCGCCAACTGGTCTTTTATAAAATCCTGCTCGAGTCGGCGCAGGCCTTTAGCGAACCGGTACTGCACGGCGCCATCGTCGGACTGGAGCCGGACAACAAGGACGTTTTTCCCGTCTTCGAACTGGAATTGCGCGCCGCCGACGTGCAAATCGTGCAGGCGCAAATCCGTCAGACCTGGCAACAGATCCAGGAACGCCGGTTCGATACCGGTTGCGGAAGACCGGACTGCAGCTGGTGCCGCCTCCAGCAAGAGCGGTCGCTGCAGGAGTTGCCGGAAAGTCCGGAAGCGGGTTTGGACGACGGGTAATTCTGTTTTAAACCGGTGGTTCAGCCGGTTTATCAGCCGCCGAGCCATATTTTAAAATCGCCGGCGCGCTCGCGGCTCACAAACAATTCTTCCGGAGTCGGCGGGTCGGTCTCCAGTTTGAACCGCCCGTTCAGATGCGGATGAACCTTTAGGATAGCCTGAATCCGCACCAACGAGGCTCGGTTTACGCGGAAATAGACCTTCGGATCGAGCAACTTCTCCAGTTCGTCCAAGGTATATTCAACAAAATACTTTTTGCCCTGAAAGGTGTATGCCTGCGTGAGGCCGTCGGCGGAGCGGAAAAAAGCAATTTCCTGCGCTTCGACAAACTGCAGGTGCTGTCCGCTTTTTACCAAAAAACGTTCCTTGTACGCTGCCGGCGAAAGCAACCGCGTGAGCGCCTGCAGGTCTGCTGCCGGCGTTTGCTGCCGCTCCGCCTTCCGGAGCGCCTGTTCGAGTTCCGCCGGATCCACCGGTTTGAGCAGGTAGTCCACGGCATTCACCTTGAAAGCCTGTACCGCGAAATGATCGAATGCCGTGGTGAATATTACCGGCGATTTGACTTCCACTTGGGAAAAAATATCCAGGCTGATGCCATCGGCAATCTGGATATCCATAAAAATCAGATCGGGCGGCGGGAAATGCCGTAGCCAGCGAACGGCGCCGGCGATGGAATCCAGCGTTTCCAAGATTCGATACCCCGGTCGGGCGCTCTGGAGCATCCGGGCAAATTGCCGGGCGGCGGGGCGTTCGTCTTCGATGAGTAGGATATGCATACGCCGGGAGTTAAGCGCTTATTGATAATTATAGGATCCGGTAGGGTTTGATTTTGGAGGACGGTTTTTGAATAACCGTTTTTTAATACGTGTGTTTTTGGCGCCTTCGACGGGAAAAGTGTAGGGGTTAAAACCCCGGAAAATTTAACGCTTCGTGTTCCCGGCGATAAATCGCCGGGTTAGTGATCGCTATCGTGTTGGGTGTGTATAATAAGTCCGTGAACGATCCGTTAAGCAAAAAAATAGGCGACCAAACATTATTTTATTTCGCCGCCGGAGGCGGCGAAATACTTGTGATACACCCCCTAGTGATCGCTATCGTGTTCCCGGCGATAAATCGCCGGGTTAGTGATCGCTATCAAACACATTTTGACATTTCCAATTTCCCATCATTCGCCACGCAAAATCTGATATTTTCCGACTCGTCCAGGCTTTCAAAACGATTTCGCAGTCGGATGCAATTTCATTTTAGACCTGCGCGACTTGCCGGACGGTTGCCGGCAGCAGCGGCAGCAGGACGGTAAAGTAATCCTGGGAAGCAATAATCTCCACCGGCCGGTCGGTCAGGATACGGTACCGGTCTTTGATATTTTGCAGCCCGACGCCCGTGGAGTCCATCACCTGATTCTTCCGCTGCAGGTTGTTGCGGAGCATCAGGTTGCAAGTAGATTCGGACATTTTTTCGACAAATATTTCAATTTTAAGGGGTTTTTCGGCAGAAATAATGTTGTGTTTAATGGCGTTTTCAAACAGCATTTGCAGCGACAGCGGCAGAATCATGTGCTCCAGCACCTCGTCCAGGCGCCGGAATTCCACCTGCAAATTATCGCCAAATCGCTCTTTTTGCAAAAAGACGTACGATCGCAGAAACTCCAACTCCGCGTGCAAGGGAATCATTTTAGCGTCGCGGCTTTCCAACACATAGCGATACACCTTACTGAGTTGCTGCACGAAACGGACGGCCTTGCCGGTGTCTTCCGGAATGAGACAAATCAGCGTATTGAGGCTGTTGAACAGAAAATGCGGGTTTACCTGGTTTCTCAAGCCCTCCAGCTGAGACTCTGCGTGTTGCCGCATCAGGTCGGCTTTTTCCGCAACGGCCACTTGGAGTTGTAAATAAAACGAAATCGCCTCGTAGATCATAATGACCAGGCTGGAAATCAGCAAGGAGGCAATCAGCTCCATCAGGATTTTGCTATCTCGCAACTGATCGGGAAAAATCAGGATAAAAATGGCGTCCAACGCGAAATTAACGAGCCCAAAAACTGCGATAAACGCCACGGACATCACCGCGATGCGCTTCCAGATATCCTGGAAGGTCGGAAAACGCATTTTGACGCGGTAATAAATTTCGCGCAAAGAAAACCAGAACGCGCTGGTGTAAACGAATGACAGGGGAATACAGACGGCCAAAAAACGCCAGTTCGCCTGTTCATAGTACTCGCTGAAAAGCAGCAGGGAGACGAGCATTGCAGCCAGCGGCAAGCCAATGCGCACGATGACTCGATCGTCAAAACCAGTTACGTCTTTTAAACATTTGTTGTGCATACAATCAGAAGTCAGAAACTTGGCAACGCGGCCGTCGGGAACAAAAATAGCGAAAATCAGCCAATTTTCCCCTGCTGATAAAAATACGCAAACGCCGGGAAAAACGACCCGTTCCCCTTGTCGGTCATGCCGAAAAGGCAGCTTGAAAAATGTCCGTACTAATTGTGTTATTGCGTGTTCTGTGCGCCCCCTTAAAGAAAACAAATATGCGTTTGCATTTCCTGCCGGAAAATAAAAAAACGATGAACCGTCAAATCCGGCTGGTGAAGGGTAGAAAACGGCGTACCGAACGAAGATCCGAAAGACGCCGACTGTCCGGAATGCCCGGCGCAGCGAGAAAGAAAGCAACGCGGATTGCGGATTTGCCCATATACATTTTTTTATTTTTGGTAAAAATGTTACTTTTAACGCGCCAAAGCAATTCAATCCATGTCCAGAAACATACGCAACCTGTCCGCCCGAAAAGGGCTGGAAGACAACCTCTTCGAGCGGCTCGCTGAAACGGCGCAACCGGAAGGCGCCGATTTTTCGGCCATTTCCGAGGAATTTTTAGTCGGCAAGGCTACCGCTTACGGGAACGCCTCTTTCTACGATTTTTTAAATCCGGAAAAAGCCGGAAAAAAAGCGTTTGTCTGCTCCGGAAGCGCCTGCCTCCTGGCCGGCACGCAGGAAAACGTGCGCCAGTCGCTCTGCACGCATTTTGCAGAAAAAGAAATCGGCGAGGTCTATTGCCTGGGCCGCTGCTATGAAAACCGCGCGTTCCATGTGGACGGGAAAAACTACTCCGGATCAGACGCCGATCAATTATCGGCGATCACCAGCGGGGAAAAAATCGAATCAGCGCCCTACGCCGTCAGAAGCGACGGAAGCGGTATTTTAACGACCCATGCGCCCGGTTTCGACGAGTGCCTGGCGCAACTGCAAATCCTGCTGCGGCGCGACCGGGAGGAACTCCTGCGCGAAATCGAACAATCCGGCCTGCGCGGACGCGGCGGCGCAGGTTTCCCCATCGGCATTAAACTCGCCGCGGTAAAGAAAGAAGAAGCGGACAAAAAATATATCGTGTGCAACGCCGACGAGGGCGATCCAGGCGCGTTCTCCGACCGCTACCTGCTCGAAGAACGCCCGCATCTGGTACTCGCCGGCATGGCGCTGGCCGGGTATGTCTCCGGGGCGGAAGAAGGCGTGGTGTATATCCGCGCGGAATATCCCGACTCCATCGAAATCCAGCGCGCCGCGATTCGGCGTTTTAATGACATTTTCCCGCTTAAAAATGAAAAAGGCGAGGAAGTGCGCTTCAAATTGTACGTCGTAAAAGCGCAAGGCGCTTACATCTGCGGCGAAGAAACCGCCTTGCTCAACTCCATCGAAGGTAATCGGGCGGAAGTGCGCACCCGCCCGCCTTTCCCGGCGCAGTACGGCCTGTTCGGCAAACCCACCGCCGTCAATAACGTGGAAACGCTCGCCGCGCTGCCGTTTATCTGCCAGGTCGGCGGCCACGCATTCAAAAACATCGGCACGGAAAAATCCAGCGGCACAAAACTCATTTCGCTCGACAGTCATTTCAAGCAACCCGGCCTGCTGGAGGTGGATATGGGCACGCCGCTCGCCGACGTGGTGCACCGGCTGGGCGGCGGCTTCAAGGAGCCCGTCAAGGCCATGCATATCGGCGGCCCGCTGGGCGGACTGGTACCGGTCTCGAAAATCAACGACCTGCAGATCAGCTTCGAATCGTTTGCCGGCCAGGGATTTCTGCTCGGCCATGCCTCGGTCATCTGCATTCCCCAATCGTTTCCCTTGGCTCAATACATCGAACACCTGTTCGCTTTTACCGCCCATGAAAGCTGCGGGAAGTGCTTCCCCTGCCGACTGGGCTCCACCCGCGGAAAAGAATTGTTTCAAAAAGCGCAAAACTCTAATTACCGGATTCCCCGGGAACTCCTGCACGACCTGCTCGAAACCCTGGAAAAAGGATCGCTCTGCGCGCTCGGCGGCGGGCTGCCGCTGCCGGTGCGGAATGCGCTGACGTATTTTCAAGATGAACTCAATGACTTCCTGATCTGATATACTATGACACAAGTCACCACCATCGCCTACGTAAACGATCGCCCGTTCACCTTCAAACCGGGCGACACCATCCTCCAGGCTGTCCGCAAATGCCTCGGAAAAGACAGCGTCCCGACCCTCTGCGATGCGCCGAACCTGGAAGCCTACGGCGCCTGCCGCGTTTGCAGCGTGGAAGTCGCCATGAGCCAGGACGGTGCGCGCCGCGTCAAAGCGTCCTGCCATACGCAAATGGAGGCCGGCATGTATATCTATACCGAATCGGCCGATATCCAGCGCCTGCGAAAAAATATCATCGAACTGGTGCTCACCGACCACCCGCTCGACTGCCTGACCTGCGAGGTGAACGGCAACTGCGAACTGCAGGATACGGCGGCCCGCGTGGGCATTCGCAAGGTGCGGTACCCGGCAGGCGCTAATCACCTCGACCGGGAAAAGGATCTCAGCCACCCGTATATGACCTCCGACCTGTCGAAGTGCATCAACTGCTACCGCTGCGTGCGCGCCTGCGATGAGGTGCAAGGACAATTCGTGCTCAGCGTAGAAGGCCGGGGGTTTGAAAGCCGGATCATCAAGGGCATGGATCAGAGTTTCCTGGAATCCGACTGCGTCTCCTGCGGCGCTTGCGCACAGGCCTGCCCGACCTCCGCGATTTCCGACGTGTTCCAGTCGAAAGCGGTCGTCGGTCAAGATAAAGTGCGCACAATCTGCACCTACTGCGGCGTGGGCTGCAACTTGGAGGTCAGCGTGAAAGATGGCCAGGTGCTTAGCATCCAGGCGCCCTACGAAGCGGAAGTCAACCTCGGACATACCTGCCTGAAGGGTCGGTACGCGTTTTCTTTTTATGATCATCCGGAGCGTTTGCGCGCACCGATGATCCGCCGCGACGGCGAACTGGTACCCGTCTCCTGGAACGAGGTGTACGACTATATCGCCGAAAAACTGACCGGATTCCGCACGCAATACGGCCCGGACTCCATCGCCGGCATCTCCTCCTCGCGCTGCACCAATGAGGAAAACTACCTCATGCAAAAATTCATTCGCGCGGTAGTCGGCACCAATAATATAGACGGCTGCGCCCGCGTCTGCCACTCCCCCACCGCCATCGGGATGCAGCGCACTTTCGGCACCGGCGCCGCAACCAACTCCATCGCCGACCTGAAACTGACCAACTGCATGCTGGTCATCGGCGCCAATCCGACCGAAGGCCACCCGGTGACCGGCGCCAAACTAAAACAGCAGGCAATGAAAGGAAAAACGCTGATCGTGATTGATCCGCGCCGCACCGAAATCGCCAAATACGCGCAACACCACCTGCAACTGCGGCCTGGCACGAATATCGCCGTGCTGAATATGATGCTGTACTATATCATTAAAGAGGGGCTGGAAGACCAGGATTTTATCGCCTCCCGCACGGAAGGGTATGATAATTTCCGACAGGACATCCTCGCGCTGAATATTGACGAACTGGAGGCGGTGTCGGGCGTGCCCCGCGAACAGGCGCGGCAGGCCGCCATCGCCTACGCCACGGCAGGCCTGGCCATGTCTTTCCACGGCCTCGGCGTAACGGAACACTTCCAAGGCACGTACACCGTCATGCAAATCGCCAACCTCGCCATGATCACCGGCAATGTGGGTAAGCCCGGTTGCGGTGTGAATCCGCTGCGCGGACAAAATAACGTGCAAGGCATGGCAGATATGGGCGTGCAGCCTTACCAGGGCGCCGGATACCTGGATGTGACCAACCCGGAGGTAGTCGCCAAATACGAAACGTTCTATGGCGCGAAAATGCCCCGGCAGATCGGCTATACCATCCCGGAAATGTATGAGGCGGCATTAAACGGCAAACTGAAAGCGCTGTGGATTATGGGCGAAGACCTCGTGCAGTCGGATCCGAATACCAACAAGGTCGTGTCCGCCCTACAATCGCTCGATCTCCTCATCGTACAAGAAATTTTCCTGACCGAAACCGCCAAACTAGCGCACGTGGTGCTACCCGGCGCCTCTTTTCTGGAAAAAGAAGGCACCTTTACCAATGGCGAACGCCGCATCCAGGCCGTACACAAGGTGGTCGAACCCGTGGGCGATTCCAAGCCGGACGGCCAAATTATGGTGGAAATCATGAACCGCATGGGCTATCCGCAAGCGCCGTACAAAGCCAAAACGATGCTGGAAGAAATTTCGCAAATCGTGCCCTTTTTCGCCGGTGTCAGCTGGGAAAATCTCGGCAAACAAGGCAAACAGTGGCCGGTAGCGCCCGATGGCACGGATACGAAAATCCTGCATACCGAGACGTTTAAACGCGGAAAAGGCCGGTTCATGTTCCGGGACTTTGTCGAAACCGGCGAACTCCTCGAAAACGGCAAGGATTTCCCCTATATCCTCACTACAAACCGGGTGCTGGAACACTACAATGCCGGTACCATGACCCGCCGGACGCGGAACATCCAGATTGTACGGGAAGATGTACTACTAATCCATCCGGAAGATGCCGCCCGGCATCGCATCGCAGGGGGCGACTGGGTGTGCATCGAATCGGCGCGCGGAAAGGTGGATATTAAGGCGGAGTTGTCCGAAAATGTCAAACCGGGCGTACTCAGCACGACGTTCCACTTTCCAGAACTGATGGTGAACGTGATCACGTCGGACGTACACGATAGCGAGGCAAACTGCCCGGAGTACAAGGTGGTTGCCGTCCGTATCCGCAGGGCTAAAAAAGTGGCGGAGCGGCATGCGCAAGTACCGATGGAATAGGGTTATTTCGCCACCTCCGGCGGCGAAATAAAATAATGTTTGGCAGCCTGTTTTTTTGATTTTTTTAGGAAAAATCAAAAAAACAGGCTGCCAAACAAAATATTTTTTGCTGGCTATCGAAAGACGAATTCTTTTTTGCCCGGATTCGACCGGCTAGTGCCGCGTCCAGCAAATAGCGTATGAATTGGGGAGACAAATTTTGTCTTCATCAAGGCGCGAGAAGGGCGCAATACGGGATATTGTAACCAACGAGCAACGTAGAGGAAGGGAAAATTGGGCCGCCATATTCATGCGCTAATTGCCGGACGCGGCACTAAGTAGTTGCTAGTCAAGCAGAGCCTCCGCGACACTAATCGCCCTGCCACACAATTTTTCCCCAGCCCAGCACCCGACCCTGCCGATCTTCGGCGCGCAACAAGTACACGCCTGCAGGTAGCCCGTCCCGCTGCAAGCGCAGCGCTGGTTCGCGCGCGCTCATACTGCGCAACGGCTTGCCGCCGGCGTCAAACAAAATAAGTCGCGCAGTACCGGCAGGCAGGTAGAGCGTCGTTTCGACCCTGGCAGGATTAGGATGCGTTTGGATGCCGGACGGCGGCTCGGATTGGATCGGATTTTCCGTGCCGGTGATATAGTCTATGCCTACGGTGTGCCGGGTCGTATTCGTGATGATCGGCGGGTTAAAATCAAAATAAATCGCCGCGGAATTGAAA
>JAUMBL010000057.1:0-13237 GCA_032115775.1 Saprospiraceae bacterium
GCTGTCGAAGGCCAGTTGTCCGGCCCAGGTTGTCGTTACTGTGTGTTGATTCATTTGAAAAATAATCGCCGTTGATTAAAAAATTTTTTCGGGCTAAAAGTCGCGTTTTTTCTAAATTTTTCTGTATCTAAAACGCTTTTTTAAGGAAATTTTACCCGGCAAATTTCAAAAAAAGAATATTTATTTTTATAATATAAATTTTTTGGCTCTTTTTTTGATGGGGCACTTGAAGATATGCCGATTATGTCCTAATCTTGCGTTCTTTTTAATCCGGCGACGCCGTTTTTGGTTTTTGCGTTGCATAATCCGTTATTCCCAAACCACTCGTTGTATGGCCCTACTTGGCACAAAACAAGCGCTTACCCAAAAATTACAACAGAAACTCTCGCCGCAGCAGATTCAGTTGATGAAATTGCTGCAAATCCCTACCGCTACCTTGGAGCAGCGGATCAAGGAGGAGTTAGAGGTGAATCCGGCTCTGGAAGAAGGCGACGAAAGCATGGACTTGCTCGAGGGCATGTCTGAAATGGAACTTTCCGACCGTGACAATGCGCTTTCCGATCAATCGGAGGCCTCCGACGATGCGCCCGGCGGCGAAGAGGGCGATTTGAGCGACCCGATGCTGGACGATATGGAGCGCGTCGCGTCGGAGAACGACTACGACGAAGATCCGAGCCTCAGCCAGGACGGCTTTGAGCTCGACGATTATTTGATGGATTACATCGAGGACGATCCAAGCGCGTACAAAACCGGGGGCGACGAACGCGGGGGCGACGAAGAGGATAAGGCGGTGCCGCTGGCCTCGGAAAGTAGTTTTCACGAATATCTGGAACAACAACTCGGCTTGTTCGAATTCAAGGACGCACGCGAACACGCCATTGCGCTCCAAATCATCGGCTCTATTGACGACGACGGCTACCTGCGCCGAGAGCCGGAAGCCATGGTGGACGATCTGCTGTTTAGCCAAAATATCCAAACGAACGAAACCGAAATCCAGCAGATTCTCGCTAGAATCCAGCGTTTCGACCCGCCCGGAACCGGCGCGCGCGACCTACAGGAGTGCCTCCAGATCCAATTGCAGCACCGCCTGCGGCAGGATGACGAGACCATCTCTTATGAGGACAAACTCGCCATTAAACTGGCGATCAAGATTGTCGGCAAGTACTTCGAGGAATTTACCAAAAAACACTACGCCAAACTCTGCCGCCAGCTCGAACTCGAAGAGGACGACCTTAAATTGGCCATTGACGAAATCCTCAAACTCAACCCCAAACCCGCCAGCGGCTTTATTTCCCGGAGCGACCGCTCGGTGAATTATGTCGTGCCGGATTATATCGTTTCAAACCGCGACGGCGAACTCGAACTGAATCTCAATGCGCGCAACGCCCCGGATCTGCGCGTCAACGAACAGTACCGCGAGATGCTCAAGGCTTTTTATCAAAGCCGCAATCAACGCAAAATCAACCGAAAAGAAAAAGAGGCGATTCTTTTTATCAAACAAAAAATAGACAGCGCCCGCTGGTTTATAGACGCGATTCGCCAACGCCAACAAACTATGATGCTCACCATGGGCGCGATTTTGCACCACCAGGAAGCGTATTTCCTGAGCGGCGACCAGAAGAAACTCCGTCCGATGATCCTAAAGGACGTAGCCGACGCCACCGGACTGGATATCTCTACGGTCTCCCGGGTTGCGAATTCCAAATACGTGCAAACAGAATTTGGCACGAAGCTGCTCAAGGACTTCTTTTCGGAAAGCCTGCAAACGCAGGACGGCGAGGAGGTTTCCACCCTCGAAGTCAAAAAAATTCTTGCCGACCTCATCAAAGACGAGCCGAAACGCCGGCCGCTGTCAGATGAAAAACTGAAATCGCTGCTGCTAAAAAAAGGGTACAATATTGCCCGCCGGACCGTCGCGAAGTACCGCGAGCAGCTCAATATTCCGGTGGCGCGTTTGCGCAAGGAGCTGTAGGCTATCCGGCCCAGCCCTCTCGGTCGAGGCTCCGGTAGTGGATCGCTTCCGCGAGGTCTTCGATCCGGATATCCTTGCTGCCTCCCAAATCGGCGGCGGTGCGCGCCACTTTCAGGATGCGGTCATACGCGCGGGCGGAGAGTTGTAGGCGTTCCATCGCCGTTTTGAGCAGCGTAATACCGGAGTCGCTGATCCGGCAAACATCCCGCACCATGCTGCTGGGCATTTGGGCGTTGTTGTACACGTCTTTCAACCCTTGATAGCGCGCGGCCTGGATTTCGCGGGCGCGCAGCACCCGTTCCCGGATTTCGGCGCTGCACACTTTCGTGCGCTCCCGCGCTGCCAGTTCGTCGTAACTCACCGGCGTCACCTCCACGTGCAGGTCAATGCGATCCAGCAAGGGGCCGGAGATTTTCGAAAGATACCGTTTAACGACCCCTGGGGCGCACACGCAGTCCTTGTCCGGGTGGTTGTAGTATCCGCAGGGACAGGGATTCATCGAGGCGATCAGCATGAAGCTGGCGGGATAGTCCACGCTGATTTTGGCCCGGCTGATGGTTACTTTTCGTTCTTCCATGGGTTGGCGCATTACTTCCAGCACCGTGCGTTTGAACTCCGGCAGTTCGTCGAGAAACAGCACCCCGTTGTGGGCGACGGAGATTTCGCCGGGCATCGGATCCGAGCCGCCGCCCACCAGCGCCACATCGGAGATGGTGTGGTGCGGCGCGCGGAAGGGTCGGGTAGTGACCAGTGAGGCGCCGGCCTGCAGCACGCCGGCCACCGAGTGGATTTTGGTGGTTTCGAGGGCTTCGTGCAGCGTCAGCGGCGGCAGGATCGTGGGCAGGCGGCGAGCCAGCATGGTTTTTCCGGCGCCGGGCGGTCCGATCAGGATGACATTGTGTCCGCCTGCTGCGGCCAGTTCCAGGGCGCGTTTGATATTTTCCTGTCCGCGCACGTCGGAAAAATCCAATTCGTAGTTGTTCAGGTTGGCGGCAAATTCTTCCAGCGCATTCACCTGCATGGGTTGGATACTGGATTTTCCGGACAGCACGTTTAGCGCTTCCGCCAGTGTTTCTACGCCATATACTTCCAGCTCGCTCACGATGGCGGCTTCTCGCGCGTTGGTTTTCGGCAGGATGATCCCCCGGAAACGTTCCCGCCGCGCTTGGATCGCAATCGGGAGCGCGCCTTTGATCGGGCGCAGCGAACCGTCGAGCGACAATTCGCCCATCATAAAAAACTGATCCAGTCCGTCGCGGGGGATTACCCCGGAACCGGCCAACATCCCCACGGCAATCGGCAAATCAAAAGCGGAGCCTTCCTTGCGCAGATCGGCCGGCGCCAGATTGATGATCGTTTTCAGTCGCGGAAGGTGCAGCCCCGTGTTTTTCAAGGCGCCTTCGATGCGGAAGTGTCCTTCTCGCACGGCGTTGTCCGGCAAGCCGACGGTAAAAAAAGTCGGTTTGTCGGTTGCATTTCCGGGTACCCCTCCGGTGTTTACTTCCACGGTAATGGTTTGGGCGTCCACGCCGTGTACGGCGGCGGCAAAGGCTTTTACGAGCATATTTCCGGTTTTTGTGTTAAAAAGCAGGGAAAGATACGCTCAAAATTCAGCCGGTATGCGGACCTTAAAATAGATTTATTTAAACCTTATTTTAATTTAAAATATAGAAAATCAGTTATTTAAGTAAAAATATTTTGGTGTACTCGCTGCGCGTTGCGGTCATATCACCGCGGCGCATGACGAGGGTCGTGACTCTGTATTGTCCGGATCGGTATCTTTGTGCGATCTAATTTTTACTACATCAATCCAGTCTGTATGCGTACGATATTCTACTTCATGCTTTTTTTTGCGGCTTCCGCACCGCGGGCGGGCGCCCAATTTTGCAATCCGGAGATCACGACCTTAAACGGCCTGGCGGTCAATATCGGTCCTGCCGATATGAACGGCGACGGTTTGAGCGACCAACCTGCTGTGGAAATGCGGGTATCTGATTTTGTTTTGGATGCGAAAAGCCCCTGCAACCACCTACCGCTGACGCTCACGATCACCAAAATCGGCCAGTCGGCGCCTGGGAACAGCACCTCGGTGTCTTTCAATCTGACCGAGCTGGGAACGCAAATTGTGCGAATTTGGGCGGTGGATACAGAGGGCAATACCGATTTTGTGGATACGTACGTCCAGGTGCAGGATAACGACAACTGGGATTCGCCGCAGCCGCCCCGGCCGATGGGCTGCGATCAGGACCTTGTGCCGCCGACCGTAGTCATGTACAACGGCTTGAGCGCCGCGTTCATTCCTGACGGCGCCGGCAGCGCGGAGATCCAGGTGGTGTCCGCGCAGTTTCTGCGTCGCTTCAGCGACAACTGCGATCAGGGTGCGGGCGCGCGGCCGCGCACGGTAAAAGCGACGGAAAGCACCGGGATGCCGCCGGTTCAGGCGGCGCTTGCGTTTGACTGCGACTTTGAGTTCGGCGTCAGTCTCGTGGAGTTGTGGATGAAGGATAAAGCAGGGAACTACGGCTGGACGTATTCTTATTGCATCGGCCAGGAGAACGCGACGGATTATTGCGTCAACAGCATTGCGAAGGGGTGCGCGCCGGATTTGATTCCACCTGCCTTGACGCTGTACAACGGATTGGCGGTCAATATACAGACGCCGGGCGCCCGGGAGGTGTCCGTGCAATCGTTTATCAACAAGGCAAGCGATAATTGCGGGGCAATTGCCAACTACCGTATCCGGAAGAGTAATGGATCGCCTGTGCCGCCCGGCACGACGGCGGTGAGTTTCGATTGCTCCGAACTGGGCACGCAGGCAGTGGAGATATGGGCTTCCGACCAGTCGGGCAACTGGACGCGCGCGGAGACGTACGTGATCGTGCAGGACAATATCAACGGCTGCGGTTCGGCGCCGCGACCTACCGGCGGTCGGGACGGCAAGCCTTGGCCGGCTTGGAAAGACCGAAAATAGGCGTCTTATTTCGGCATGGGCGTACTGAGCGCCAGGAGGAATTCCCGTTTGGTCGCTTCGCTGAGAAACTTTCCGGAATATTCCGCTGTGATGGTGCTGGCGCCGTGGTGTTCGACGCCGCGCGCCTGTACGCACATGTGTTGTGCGTCTATGTAAACGGCCACGTCTTCCGTTTCGAGCGCCTGTTTGAGTTCTTCTGCGATTTGCATGGTGAGTCTTTCTTGCACTTGGGGGCGGCGGGCGAAGAAATCCACGATGCGGTTTAATTTCGACAATCCGATGACCCGGCCATTTGGAATGTACGCGACGTGCGCCACGCCGAAAATCGGCTGGAAGTGGTGTTCGCAGGTGCTTTGGAGCGGTATATTGCGTTCGATGACTAGTCGGCGGTACTGATACTTATTATCGAACGTAGTGATTTCCGGTTTATTGGCGGGGTTTAGGCCCTTGAATATTTCCTGCACGTACATTTTAGCTACCCGGCGGGGCGTGCCGCGCAGGCTGTCATCGGTAAGATCCAGGCCAAGAATATCCATAATCTCGCTAAAATGCTCTGCGATTCGTTCAATTTTTTCCGAATCGGGCAAGTCGAATGCGTGGTCGTGTATCGGAGTTTCAATGGCCGATGACAAATGTGCATCTCCTAAATCGTCTGTTTCGCTATACGGCGCGTAATGGCCGTTCAGCATGAGGTCTGCCATGGCGAATGGTTGAGAATATTTTAAAAGGGAAGAGATTAGAATGGCGTGTTTGCGCCAAAGAAACTGTTTCTGCAGTCAGGTCAATATAACTATAACGCTTTCCGGCCTCGGGTTGTTTACATTTTGCTAAAATTTAGCTTTGTTGTTTCATCGGCGACCGATTATTTTTACTTCATCTGGGTTCGATCACGCGGCAGCCTTCGGAGCAATTCGTGCAGATGGGGATGTTCTGTCGGCCGCGGCGCAGCGTTTTTCGGAAATTTTGATAGGCTGGTCCGTACCAGATGCTGTGAAAATCTGCGGTGCGGAGGTTTCCGAGCGGGTATGCGGCGTCCTTGTCGAAGCAGCAGGGTACGACCGTTCCGTTCCAGGTCACGACGCAGGCGTGCCACATTTTCCAGCAGTGATTCAGCAGGGCGTGTTTGGGTGTCCAGCGTCCGTCGGGATTTTGGCGGTATCGGGCGTATCGGGTATTATTGGGGATGAGCGGGTGGCCGTTTTCGTAATGATAGACTTGGGCTGATTTAAACTGCACGCGATTGGCGCCGTATTGGCGGGCGAGGCGGCGGATATCGTCCAGTTCGTGTTCATTTGTTTTGAGTACCAGGCATTGGAAGACGATTTCCGGGGATTTTTTTCCGAGTCGGCGTTTCCAATCGGCCACCCGTTTGGCGCCGTCGAGCGCCGATTGCAGGTTGCCGCCGATGCGGTATTGGGCGTACGTTTCCTGCGTAGCGCCGTCGAGCGAGACGATGAGTTGGTCGAGGCCTGATTCCACCGTTCGGCGTGCGCGGGCGTCATCGAGGAAATGTCCGTTGGTGCTGGTCATGGTAAACAGGCCCTTTTTACGGGCATATTGCACCATGTTTAAGAAATCCGGATTGATATACGGTTCCCCTTGGAAATAAAAAATCAGGCAGATGGTGCGTTTGTACACGGCGTCCACCATCTGCCTGAAAAAGTCGGCATCCAGATTTCCGGTTGGTCGGGTAAAAGCCCGGAGGCCGGAGGGGCATTCTGGGCAGCGCAGATTACAGGCGGTGGTTGGTTCCACGCTGATTGTAATCGGCATACCCCAGGGGTTGGATTGGCTCGTCCACCGCGCGCGGTAGTAAGAGATCAGCACCAGCAGAGCATTCCACAGGCGGAGCGGCGTCAGTCGGGTTGCGAGGTACGGCAGGTACGCCATGGTTTCGGCGGGTAGGTTTAGGGTTGTGGAAAAAGTCCCTCAATCCTGTTCGAGGAAAAATATTATTTCGCCGCCTTCGGCGGCGAAATAATATTTACAAAACCCCATGCGCTTAATATTCTTCCGGCGCTTGGCCCCAGTGTTCCGGCGATCGCCAGAGTTGGGAGAGCAGCAATTCGCGCATAAATAGAAACTCTTTCGGCAGGCGGTCGTAGAGCATTTCGAAGAGTTCTTCGTGTCCGAGCATTTCTTTTTTCCAGCCTTCCCGGTCAATAGACATAATTGGGCGGAATTGTTCGCGGGAGAAGTTCTCCATGCCTTTCCAGTTGATATCGCGGTATCGTGGCACCCAGCCGATGGGGCTTTCCACGGCTGCGGCGCGGCCGCGGGCGCGGTCGATGATCCATTGGAGCACGCGCATATTTTCGCCGAAACCGGGCCATAGGAAGTTGCCGTTTTCGTCTTTTCTGAACCAGTTTACGCCGAATATCCGGGGTGGGTTGGGCAGGTATCGGCCGAATTGGAGCCAGTGGTTGAAATAATCGCCGGCGTGGTAACCGAGGAAGGGCAGCATTGCGAAGGGGTCGCGGCGCACTTCGCCGATATTTCCGAAGGCAGCGGCGGTGCGTTCTGATCCCATAGTGGCGGCGAGATAGACGCCGAAGCTCCAGTTAAAGGATTGGTACACCAGTGGGACGGTTGCGCTGCGGCGGCCGCCGAAAATAAATGCGGAGATCGGCACCCCGTTGGGGTTTTCCCAGTCTGCGTCAATCACCGGATTTTGGTGTGCCGGGGCGGTAAAGCGCGCATTGGGGTGCGCGGCGGGTTTGCCTGCGGCGGGATCCCAGGGCTTGCCCGTCCAGTCGGTCAGGCCTGCCGGCGGTTCTTTCGTCATACCTTCCCACCACACATCGCCGTCTGGGGTGACGGCCACGTTGGTAAAGATCGTATTGGACTTGATCGTTTCCATGGCATTCGGGTTTGTTTTGGCATTGGTGCCCGGCGCCACGCCGAAGTATCCGGCTTCCGGGTTGATGGCGTACAATTTGCCGTCCGGTCCGGGTTTGATCCACGCGATATCGTCGCCCACGGTCGTCACCTTATAGCCTTCGTAACCTTCTTCCGGGGGGATTAGCATGGCGAAATTCGTTTTGCCGCAGGCGCTGGGGAATGCGGCGGCCACGTATGTTTTTTCGCCGCTGGGTTCCTGCACGCCGAGGATCAGCATGTGTTCTGCGAGCCAGGCTTCATCGCGGGCCATGAACGAGGCGATGCGCAGTGCGAAGCATTTTTTGCCCAGCAGTGCATTTCCGCCGTATCCGGATCCGTAGGAGACGATCAGGCGTTCTTCCGGGAAGTGCGTAATATATTTCACGGTAGGGTTGCAGGGCCAGCTGACATCCGCTTGTCCGGGGTGGAGGGGAGCGCCGACCGAGTGGATGCATTTGACGAAGGCGCCGGAATCGCCGAGCATATCCAGCACCGGTTTGCCCATCCGCGTCATGATACGCATATTGACCACCACGTATTCCGAGTCTGTGAGTTCGATTCCGATTTGCGAGAGGGGTGAGTTGAGCGGCCCCATACAGAAGGGGACGACATAGAGCGTACGGCCTCGCATGCAGCCCTTCATCAGGCCGTTGAGCGTTTGTTTCATTTTTGCGGGCTCCTCCCAGTTATTGGTTGGGCCGGCGTCGTCTTTTCGGCGTGTACAGATAAACGTGCGGTCTTCCACGCGCGCCACATCGCTTGGGTCGGAGAAGCAGGCGAAGCTATTCGGGCGTTTTTCGGGGTTCAGGCGGATAAAGACACCTTTTTCCACCAGTTTGTTGCACATAGCGTCATACTCCGTCTGCGATCCGTCGCACCAGTAGATGTGATCCGGCTGGAGGAATTCCGCCCATTCTTGCACCCATTTGGACAGCGCTTGGTTTTGGTGAAGTGGTCCGGTGGTTACAGATTCTTCGTCAGAATTTTTCAACATAAACTTGAAATTTGGCTGATAAAATGGTAACTATTTTGCTGCTTGCGGCGGAGTTCGAAAAGGCGTCATTTTTGCCAGTCTAAGCGATTTTGTGCAGGCCGTGGCAGCGCTACGGTCGAGCAAAATCGCGAGGTATGGCGGGAAAAGGGACTTTTTGAGCCAGGCCGCGAACCGGCTAAGTGGTTACGCATATATAAAAACGTAGTTAGGTGATGCAAAGTTAAGTATAAAGCGGCATAATGTGTTCTAGCGCGGAGGAATATCCTGATTACAAACGGTTGGGAACACATTTGTCCTTCCGTGGATGGCAGCGGATCATGAAAGTTTTTTATTTTTACGCGACCGAAAGTCGGTTCATCGTTCAATGCGCCGTTCCGGGTGCGCAAAACTGCCGTTTCACATGTCAAAAAAAAACATTAAACCGAGCGCCACGGATTCACAAGCGCTTCGCAATTCGGGTACGCCGGCGGAATCGGGTGATGCGGGCGCTTTTACCAATCTGCTGTTTTTCCAAATCAGCTTTATTTTATCTGCGCTTGCTGCCTTGTTATATGCGAATACCCTGGCGCATGGCTACGTGTTGGACGATCTGTTGGCGATCACCGAGAACAGCCTGGTAAAGAAGGGGTTTTCCGCCATAGGCGAGCTCCTGAGCAGCCATTATCGGGTGGGTACGGAGGGGGCCGACGCTTCCGTGTTGTTATACCGTCCGTTGTCGTTGGTTACGTTTGCTGTGGAGTGGGCGATTGCGCCGGGGCGTCCGTTTATCGGGCATTTAATGAACGTACTCTGGTATGCCGCTACGGTAGGCTTACTGTTCAATACCCTTCGGAACACCTTCCAGGGCTATCACTGGCTGTGGGCGGCCGGATCGGCCCTGTTGTTTGCCGTGCATCCGCTGCACACGGAGGTGGTGGCCAATATCAAGAGCCGGGATGAGATCCTGAGTTTATTTTTCTGTGTGGCGGCGCTGTATTATTCCGTGCGTACATTGCAGCAGCCTGCTGCGAGCCGGACGATACTGGCGCTGTTCTGCTACTTTCTGGCTTTGTTGTCGAAGGAAAGTGCCGTCACCTTTTTGCCGGCATTTCCATTGGTCGCTTGGTTTTTCTTTCAAAAAACGCTGCGGCAAAGCGCGATTCACGGTGCGCTGTTTGTCGTACCCGTGGCAGTTTTTTTGCTCCTGCGGGCTTGGGCGCTTTCTCAAACAGTCGGTAATTTTCAAATAAGCGCGCTGGATAATCCGATTGTGGATGCGGCGGGCTTTGGCGAGCGTGCCGCCACCGGCTTCATGGCGCTTTGGCAGTATTTTCGCTTGCTGCTCCTCCCGCATCCCTTGGTGAGCGATTATTCTTATCGGCATTTGACCGTGGTTGACTGGACGAATTGGCAGGCGCTAATCGGTTTGTTGTTGGTTGGCGGACTGGTCTTTTGGGCCATCCGCGGCTTGTTCCGGCGCCGTCCGGAATCCTTTTTGAGCCTGATGTTCCTTGCCGGGATTGCATTGTACAGCCAGTTGGTAATTGTAATCGGCGTCTTGGTTGGGGAGCGCCTGATGTATGCCCCTTCGCTCTGGTTTTGCGCGGGGCTGGCGTTTGTATTGTTGAAGGCAACGGGCTGGGACTTGCAACAAAAAACGCAGAATTTAGCGGGAGTTATTTCGCAAATCGGCAGTAAATCCTCCGGCTGGGCGTTTGCGCTCTTATTGGTGGCGTTTTCCTTGAAGACTTTTACAAGAAATTTCGACTGGGCGGACAACTTCACGCTTTTCAGCGCCGACATTCGGCATGCGCCGGGGAGTTTGCGCCTTCAAAACGGTGTCGGTAACGAACTGTTGAATCGAATAAAAGTTGAAAGCGACCTGGACGTTTCGGAGCGGGAAAATCTGTTGAGCCGGCTCGAATCGCACGCACGCGCCGCTATCGCAATCCGCCCCGAAGCAAACTCCTATCTAAACTTGGGCAACGCGGCAATCATTCGTAGGCAGTATGCGTCGGCGGTGGCGATGTTTGACTCTGCGTTGGTATTTGCGCCTGATTATGGGCCGGCAAAACGAAATATCGCATTGAGCTATCTGGCACTCGGCAAAAAAGAAATCGAAGTCAATAAAAACTGGGAAAAGGCTGCGGATCTGCTCAAAAAATCCATTCAATACAATCCAAGCAATCCGGATGCGTATATAAGTTTAGGAACCTGCTACGGCAGGATGGGCCGTCCTTCAGACGGGATTGTCCAATTCGAAAAAGCGACCGAGCTGAGTCCTGAAAACCTGTTCGCCTGGCGATTTCTGGCTTTCGCCCATCGGGCAACCGGCAACCTGAAGCGCGCCGCCGAATGTGAAGAAAAAGTGCGGGCGCTCGAAACAAACCAATGATTTGATTTCGGATCGGGGCGACGGGTTGTTTCCTGCTTAACCGGCTAAGTGGGTTGCTCCCTTCAACCCCAATCCTCATTTGCTATCTCCTCGACATTTTCCGTATTTTATTAATAAAAATGAAAACCCCACAATAATCAGCCTATATTAGTGCCTTAAACGACTTCGCCAAACTGCAATCTGCCTCCGCACCCAGTGATGGACTACGATATTTTTTCAGCTACGCGCACCACGACAACGATACCCACGAACAATAGGTGCGGGACTTCCACGACCGCCTTGCCGGGTATCTGCGCGCGCGCTCCGGAAAAAAAACCAACCTGTTCCTCGACTGGGAAGGCCTGAACACCGGCGACGTGCTCTCCGATCGCCTGAAAAAGGCGCTCAACGCCTCGGCCATCCTGATTCCTATCCTCTCTCCAACCTATTTATCCAGCCGCTACGGATCGCGCCGTGGCGCGGGATGCGGAGATTGCTCGGGGGAAGCAGCGGGAACGGTATCAAAAGATTATTATCCGGCTTTCAACTGCTGCTACACTTGTAGCAGTGCTGCTTGCTGCATGGGCTTTCCAACAAAGCCAAGAAGCAAAAACCAATTTGGTTGCCCTGATGAGATCGGACGCCGTATTGGCGAGTTTTGTCCTGCCTGAGGTAGATAGTTTGGTGTACCAGCTGGAATTTGACTCGGTGTACCTAAAAATACAGAACCTGGCTTCACTTAATGTGGCGAAAAAAGAAGTCAGCGACGCTTTACTGGAGTTTGCCTTTTGAGCGGGAATGTGTGTGAGTGGTGCTGGGACTGGTACGGCGATTACCCGGCGGCAGCTGATCAGAAGCCCGGTGGCGAAATGCTGCGTGTGCTGCGCGGGGGTAGTTGGGTCAACGGTAGCGACTTCTGCCGTTCGGCGGACCGGGGCAGGGACGATCCTGGCGACAGGAGCTACGGCAGCGGGTTCCGTGTTTCCCGGCACTTAAAATAACCCTTTATCTCTTTTACCGGCGCGAAGCTCCGAAAATTTTTTTTGAAAAAGGGGTATATTGAGGCAAGCGGAAGATGAATTGGGGTCATTGCGATTGCCGCTTGTATCCCGGCGTGCACCCGGGGGCGCCGAAAGCGATTCTTGTTCCGATCGTCCGCCCCCGGGTTTTGCGCGTTTCCTTGTCATCCCGTAGGGACCCGTCCGCTCTACGGGGGCGCTCGTAGCGTGGTACGGGTTTCTACGGGATGACAAGGGTGGTTATGGAGCCCCGGGGGGCGGCCGATTGTGGTAATAAATGCGGGCGCTCGTAGAGCGGACGGGTTGCTTCGGGATGACAAGGGTGATTATGGAGCCCCGGGGGGCGGCCGATTGTGGTAATAAATGCGGGCTCTCGTAGATCGGACGGGTCCCTACGGGATGACAAGGGCGCTTATAGCATCCTGGGGGGCGGCCGATTGCGATTAGCAACGATCGCAGCGCCCCCCGGGGGACGAAAACGCGCTAAGCGGCGCGGTCGCTTTAAGACAAGGCTATAATTCCGCCGACACCCAGTCGCGCACCGCTTTCTTCTGCGAATCGAAACAGATTCCCACGCCGATAATCGGTTTGTTTTCGAGCCGAAACTTGTCGGCGTATCCTTTGTCCCGGATTTGCGCCAGCGCCTTCTCGGCGGGCTGGTCAATTTTGAATTCCAGCAGATAAATGTGCGCGGGCGTACGCACCGCCGCGTCCATTCGACCATCCGAGGTGTGCACTTCGCTGTCCATAAACAGCCCCAGATACCGGAAATGCAGGTGCACCAGTGCATGGTAAAAATGCTCCCCCTTGTCGTCGAGCAGGTGGCTGGGGACGTCCTTGAGCATCGAATGGATGATTTCGACTACCCGGGTGAGGTCATTGCGTTGAAATGCCTCCCGGAGTTGCAACACGGGCTGCAGGCTGTCCACCGCAGGCTGGTCGAGCAGTGCCCCGATCAGGTGGCTGGTCATGGCCTGCTCCACCTCCCGGTTGGGGTAATCCAGTTCGAAAAGCCCAACCTGCCAGTCTATTTTTTTGATCGTCAGGT
>JAUMBL010000058.1:0-93491 GCA_032115775.1 Saprospiraceae bacterium
GTGGTGCAGCAGTACGCCGCTGCCTGGGGCGCAGCGCGCGTCCGTTTGGTTCAAAGCGAAAAAAAACAGAATATCGCGATCGGCCGAAACCTCGGCGCAGCGGCGGCAAGCGGCGATATTTTCTTTCACATGGACGCCGATGTGCGCATCCCGCAACCGGATAAATTTTTTCCGGCCATCGTGTCGCGTTTTGCCGCGCGGCCGGAGGTCGTGGCCGCCACCACGCCGATCTGGGTGTATCCGGAAGAATCCGGTTTCGCCGACAAACTCTACCACCTGCTCATGAATGCCATCATTCGGACTTCTTTTCCGTTCGGCGTATTCCTGGCCAAAGGGGAATGTCAGATCGTGCGGCGTACGGTATTTGAACGCATCGGCGGATACAACGAGACCATCGTAGCGGGAGAAGATTGCAACCTCTTCTACCGCCTGCACAAGGAAGGAAAGATTACTTTTTTTCACAACCTGAAGGTGTATCACTCGCCCCGCCGGTTCCGGGAGATCGGCTATGTCAAACTCACCTGGATTTACCTGCGCGAAGGGCTTTGGTTGCTGTTCCGTCGGCGCTCGTATTCCGAAGAGTGGACGCCGGTGCGGTGAGGCGTTGGGAACGGGCGCGTGAAAAATGTTTTTGCCTGCCATACATGCGCATCGTTTTGCTCCATGTCTCCGCTATTTTTTTCAGCGCCAGGGCGAAACTAATTCCTCAAAAATACGCCTTGTCTGCACCAAAAATCGGCACGTTTCCGGTTGCCGGAAATCGTTCAGACGTTTTTAAGGCGTCAGGGCAGCATTAACTTCGTAGCGCGCCGCCAGCTCGCCAGTCTTCCCGACCCTGTTTCCCAGTCCTGATCGCCGGCATAGACCACCATACTTTCTGCGAGCGGGATGTCCACGTTTTTCCGCCACCAATCCATGTTTTTGAAATAGTCCGGACTGAAAGTTCTGCCTGATTTGATTTCAATGAGCATCAGTTGCCCGCCAAAATCCAAAATAAGGTCAATTTCATGCCCCTTGCTATCGTTTAAATAGTAAATGGGGGGGCGCTCGCCACGGTTGAAATAACCTTTACCAATCTCATTGATGATGAAATTTTCAAACAGGCCGCCTTTCTGATAATAGTTTTCCAGGGCCTCCAAATTATTGATCCGAAGCAGGGAGCAGGCAAGTCCGGTATCGTAGAAATACAATTTGGAGGCCTTCGCGATGCGCTTGTTAAAGTTCCGGAAGTACGGATTGAGTTGATAGACGATGAAGGACGCTTCCAGGATGGAAAGCCAGTTCTGCACGGTCGTTAGGCTGATACCGGCGTCGTTGGCGAGCTTCGAGTAATTCAGCGTTTGCCCAATGTGTCCCGCGCAGATGGAGAGAAACCGGGAAAAGAGGCTGAGGTTTCCGACGTTTCGGATTTGCCGCACGTCGCGTTGCACGTATGTTTCCAGATAGCTGGGGAAAAACGCGGAGGGCGTCAGGTCGCGGTCGTATAAACGAGGGTAGAAGCCTTGGAAAATCCACTCCTAGTAGGTTTTTTTGAAATGCCTGCAGTTTCCAACTCTGCAAGCGACAGGGGCAGCAGGTAAAAAATAACCGTCCTGCCGGCCAGCGACTGACTGACGTTTTCCATCATCAGCAGGTTGTGCGAACCGGATAGAACGAAAAAGGCGTCCGGATCTTCATCACAATGGTTTGGATGTACGAAAGGATTTCCGGCGTCCGCTGTACCTCGTCGAGTATCAGCGAATGGCCGAAACGGGCGAATAATTCGCGGGGATTGCTCCTTACCTGCTCCCGGAAATCCGGGGTTTCCATGGAAAAATAGGGAATATCCGGAAACAAGGTTTTGATCAGCGTCGTCTTACCGCTCTGACGCGGACCCGTGATCGTGATGACGGGCGATTTGCCCCGCATCGCTTGTATCTTCGTGGCTAATTGCCTCGCAATCATCGTGTTTAAAGTAAATTCAATCTACAATGAGTGCAAATTTACTTTTAAAAAATAAATTTGCACTAAAACTGGTACAAATTTCATTTTTGCGCCAAGCGAGAAAAAGCCCAAACAGATCCATTATTTCTTGCGTTCGGTCACAAAAGTGACCAAATCGCGCAAAGACGTGCGGGCGGGAGTATCCGGAAAGGTGTCGAGCAGATCGAAGGCTTCCTGCCGGTATCGGTACATCGCCTCTTGGGCGTACTCCATGCCGCCGCCGGTGCGTACGATCTGAATAACTTCGGCTACTTTTTCCGCCTTGTCGCTTTCATTTCGCACGATGTGGATAATATGCCTGCGGGTGCTGCGGTCGGTATGCGCGAGGGTATAAATGAGTGGCAGGGTCATTTTTTTCTCTTTGATATCAATACCCAGCGGCTTGCCCACATCGTCGGTTCCGAAGTCGAACAGGTCGTCGCGGATCTGAAAGGCCATGCCGATTTTTTCACCGAAGAGCCGGACGCGTTCGATGACTTCCGGGTCGGAGCAGGTGCTGGCGGCGCCCGCGCTGCAGGCGGCGGCGATGAGCGAGGCGGTTTTTTGCCGAATGATGTCGTAATAAACATCTTCCCGGATATCCAGTCGGCGCGCTTTTTCCATTTGCAACAACTCGCCTTCCGCCATTTCTTTCACTGCGCGGCTTACGATTTCGAGCAGTCCGAGCTGCTGATTCCGAACGCTGAGCAACAAGCCTTGGGACAACAGGTAATCGCCGACCAGCACGGCGATTTTATTTTTCCACAAGGCATTAATAGAAAAGAAGCCCCGGCGCTCAAAGGCGTCATCCACCACATCGTCGTGCACCAGCGTGGCGGTATGCAGGAGTTCTACCAGAGAAGCCGCCGTATAGGACGGCTCCTCGATCGGCCCGAAAAGCCGGGCGCTGAGCAACACCAACATAGGGCGCATCTGCTTGCCTTTGCGCTGCACAATATACCAGGTAATTTTGTCCAACAAAGGCACATGGCTGCGCATGGCGTCTCGAAACCGCTCCTCGAAGATATCCAGCTCGGCGGCAATGGGCTGCTTGATCGTATCCAGGCTCATGCGCTCCAGAGGTTGACTGCGTGTGGCACGCTGAAATTGATGATTGTCATAAAACAAGGCGAAGGTAGAAAGGTTCCTTTGTTTTCTTCTATCTTTGGTTTTCCTTTGCCTTTGGAAATAACATCTATGCTGATTTTCAAAACGGTCGCTGATTTACAATCTTGGCTGCGCATCAAACGCCGCGAACACATTTTGGTCGGGTTTGTCCCGACCATGGGCGCCCTGCACGACGGCCATATTTCGCTGGTACGCCTCGCCAAGCGCGCCGGCGAGACGGTCGTGGCCAGCATTTTCGTCAATCCCACGCAGTTTAACGATCCCGCCGATCTGGAGAAATACCCCCGTACGCCCGGCCGCGACCTTGCAATGCTGCTCCGAGCCAACTGCGATGCGGTGTTTATGCCTCCCGTAGAAGAAGTGTATCCGCCGGGACTGGATCTGCGCGTGCAGATTGACCTTGATCAGTTGGATCAGGTTATGGAAGGGGCTTTCCGTCCGGGGCATTTTGAAGGCATGATGACGGTGGTCAAACGCCTGCTCGACATCGTGCAGCCAAATCACCTCTATATGGGTCAAAAGGACTTTCAGCAGCTTACCATCGTTGCCGATATGATCTGGCAGCTGCGGCTGGACGTCCAGCTGATTATGGTGCATACGATCCGGGAACGCGACGGACTTGCCATGTCGAGCCGCAATACCCGCCTTTCGCCGGACGAACGCCGCCTGGCGCCGACGATCTACAAAACGCTGGAATGGGCGCGCGTCCAAGCGTATCAGCAGCCTTTGCAGGCGGTGGCCGCCGCCGCGTTTGACCAGCTGGCCGCCGCTGGATTCCGCCCGGAATATTTCGAAATTGTGGACGGGCATACCCTGCTGCCGGTCGCGGATCTGTCGGAATCCGGGATGATCGTTGCCTGTGTGGCCGCCTGGCTGGGGAATGTCCGCCTGATTGACAATGTGGTTATAAAAAGCGACCGCTGAACCGGATACTATGTCGAACGCAAGCACCCTTTCTCCCCGCCGCCTCCTGCGCCGAATGCTCCTGCCGGCCTTGGCGCTGCTTTTCGTCGCCTGCGAAAACCCGGCGCAAAAGCCCCTCGATGCAAAGACCCGCCGACTGGTGGATTCGCTCGCCGCAGCGGGTATCCGGCAGGTACGCCTAGAAACGGACAGCCTGTGCCTGCAGGAAAAAATACAACGGCTGCCGCAAATCACGGATTCGCTGAAAGCAATCAGGCGCCGCGAAATTGAAGCTAAAATGCGCGCAACACCCCGGTAACGCGCTCGCCTGTATGCTGCAATTGTCCAAACCCGACCGCCTGCTCCACGGCGCCCTCCCCCTGGAAGGCTCCAAAAGCATCAGCAACCGCGCGCTGCTGATGCTGACGCTGGCGGGTGAGCAGGCGGAAGCCTGGTTGACCAATCTTTCCTCCGCCAAAGATACCCGTATCATGCAGGCGCTGCTGGCGCAACCGTCGGAAGTGTACAACGCCGGCGACGCCGGGACGGTTTTCCGGTTTATGACGGCTTTTCTCTGCCTTCAGCCGGGCAATCAGACGCTCACCGGATCGAACAGGATGCTGGAAAGACCGATCGCGCCCCTGGTAGAGGCCTTGCGCAGCCTGGGCGCCGACATCGAGTACCTCGGCCGGCAGGGATACCCGCCCCTGCGCATCGGCGGCGCGCGGCCGCGCGGCGGCGCGGTGCAAATGCAGGCAGACGTGAGCAGCCAGTTTCTGTCCGCCCTGCTCATGATCGGGCCTTATTTGCCGGACGGGCTGGCGCTGTCCATGCAGGGAACCCTGGTGTCCCGCCCCTATCTCGACATGACCCTGCGCATGATGCGGTATTTCGGCGCAGAGGCAACCTGGACCGGGCGCGACACGATACAAGTATCCCCCGGCGCATACCTGCCGCGCAAGCTCGCAATCGAAGCCGACTGGTCGGCTGCGTCCTACTGGTACGCCATGGCGGCCTTGTCGGAAGGTGCTGATCTCTCGTTGCGCGGCCTGTACGCCGACAGCCTGCAAGGCGACGCCGTAATTACGGAGTTGGCCGCCGCGTTCGGCGTGGAGACGCAATATGAAACCGGCGGCGTCCGGATTCGCTACCGGCGCGCGCCGCCGCCCGAATCGCTTGATCTGAATTTCCTGGATTGCCCGGATATCGCCCAGACCATGGCCGTGCTCTGCGCCGGCCGCGGCGTGCCCGCCCGCTTGCGCGGTCTGGCCACCCTGGCCATCAAAGAGACCGACCGCATCGTCGCCCTGCAACGTGAATTGGCGAAAATCGGCGTCCGGCTGCGCCGCCTGCCTGGTCAGGATGCCGCCTGCCAACTCACGGGCAAAGCAAACGTCGGCCATCGGCCGGTATTTGACACCTACGGCGACCACCGCATGGCGATGGCCTTCGCCCCCCTGGCCCTGCTCGGCCCCATCGGTATCGAGCATCCGGAGGTGGTGGATAAGTCTTGTCCGGATTTTTGGGTTTGGATGGAAGGGGTGGGGTTTATACTGGGTGAGGATGCATGAAACAAATAGGGTAACTACTTAGCCGGTCGCGTCTGAGACAAAAAAGGATCCATTTTTTGCCAGACGAAGCGATTTTTTGCAGGCCATAGCAGCGCTACAGTCAAAAAAAATGGCGAAAAATGGGATTTTTTGGGCCAGACAGCGAGCCGGCTGAGTAGTTACCAAATAGGTTAATAATACAAAAAAACTCAAATAAACGTATTTTTGAACCCATGAAATCATATATTCTATTTTTCTTTTGCATATGGACGCTCCCTGCAGCGGCCGCCCAACAAATCGCCGTCCCGGACAGCCTCCCCCAACGCCTCGTGCGCACCCGCGACGGCAACGAGTTCCTGGGAACGGTCGTGCAGGAAACCGGCGATACGCTGACGCTGCAAACCGCCGGATACGGCTTGGTGCGCATCCCAACCGCTCAAATCCGCCGATCCCGCACGCGCTTGCCAAACGCCGCGAAAAGCGGGACGTTCTGGTTCGACGAGCCGCTGGATGCGCGCTATTTCCTCGGAACCAACGCCTTCGGGCTGCGGTCGGGCGAGGGCTACTACCAGAATGTGTGGATCTCGCTGAACCAGGCGGACGTGGGCCTCAACGACTACTTCAGCATCGGCTGCGGCTCGGTTCCGTTGGCGATTTTCGGCGGCCTGCTGCCGATCTGGGTAACGCCCCGGGTATCCGTTCCGATCCTGAAAGATCGCCTGCACCTGGGCGGCGGCGGATTTATCGGCAGTATATTTTCCGCTTATGCCGAGGGTCGCACATCTTTCGGCTACCTCTATGGCCAGGCAACCTGGGGGAAACGCGATGCGAATATAACCCTGGGCGGAGGCTACACCTATAGCAACGGGGTGTGGGGGAGGCAGCCGGTAATCTCGCTGAGCGCCCTGTACCGCGCCGGCAAAAAAATTGCGATCATTACGGAAAACTACCGGTTCAGCGCCGGGGGAGAACGCGCGTTGGTCTTCTCCGGCGGCGTGCGCGTGATCGGAAAATTCGTCTCCCTGGACGGCGCCATCGTGTTGCTCGGCACGGAGAACGGCGTTTTCGGCGTACCCCTGCTTTCTCTTGCCGTCCCCTTCGGCGTTGCAGACGTCCGCGCAAAAAAACGCGGCAGAAAATGATTCCTCGCGTGACGAATTAACTGCAATATAATATCTGTCTAAAAAGGCTTTTTTTTAGAAAAAAACATACTTTTACCCGTTCATTTGCAAGCGCAGGTTTGATAAAAATCACTCGCGCTAAAAGCCAACTTTGTGCCGGAACTTTCTGCATCTACCGACCGCGCACCGGTCAAAAAAAACGACCGCCGAACCATCAACGGCTGGGCCTTCTTCGACTGGGCCAACAGCGCCTACGCGCTGGTAATTACCGTGGCCATATTTCCCGGATATTTCCTGACGCTGACGGCCGATAAAGTACGAATCCTCGGACTGGAAATTTCTGACAGTACCCTGTACGCCTGGTCTATTTCCCTGGCGTACCTGCTCATCGCCGCGGTCTCGCCGCTGCTGTCGGGCATCGCCGATTACGGCGGCCATAAAAAACGCTTTTTGCGATTTTTTACGGTGCTGGGCGCGCTGTCGTGCATTTCCCTGCTCTTTTTTACCGACATGGCCACTTTGTGGGTGGGCGTCACGGGCTTCATCCTCGCCACGGTGGGCTTTGCGGGGGGCATCGTTTTCTACAATGCCTATTTGCCGCTTATCGCCACGGAGGATCAGTACGACCGGGTGAGCGCCCGGGGGTTTACGTACGGTTATATCGGCAGCGTGATCCTGCTGGTGATCAATTTGATCGTCATCATGAAGTATCAGTGGTTCGGTTTTTCAGAAGGACTGAAGGCCGTGCCGACGGCTTTTATCATGGTAGGGCTTTGGTGGCTCGGTTTTTCGCAGATCCCGCTGCGCCGCCTGCCGGCCGACAACAAGCCGGATTCCCGGGTCAATTTGCTGACAAAAGGGTATGAGGAAGTGCGCAAGGTATGGCGGATTGTGCGCCGCGACCGGCCTACGCTGGCTTTCCTGGTCGCTTTTTTTTGCTTTAATGCCGGCGTAAACGCGATCCTCTTCCTGGCTTCCATTTTTGCAGAAAAAGAACTGCATTTCGATACGACCGGACTGATTTTACTGGTGCTGATCCTCCAATTGGTCGCCATCGTCGGCGCCTGGGCCTCTACCCGGCTCTCCGGCCGCAAAGGCAACAAATTTTCCCTGATGGTGCAGCTCGTCATTTGGACTGCGATCTGCGTTGCCGGTTTTTTTGTGCAGACCGGACTGGATTTTTACCTGCTGGCCGTTGGGGTGGGCTTGGTGATGGGCGGCATGCAAGCCTTGGCGCGCAGCACCTACGCCAAATTTCTGCCGGAAGACACCCCGGATACCGCCTCTTATTTTAGTTTTTTTGATGTGATGGATAAAATGTCCACGGTCGCAGGCACTTTTGTCTTCGGTTTTGTGGAAAAAATGACAGAGGGTTGGGAACTGGTTCCCGGCGTGACCAGCGGGATGCGCAACAGTGTATTGGCCTTGTCGGTGTTTTTCCTCGTTAGTCTGGCCGTATTGGCTACCGTGAAGGTGCGGAGAATCCCGTTGTAATCCACCCGTCTCGTTACGATCATGGATTTCGATTGCTTATACGACATCGTTTCTTATCAGTGCCGCCGTTATCCGCAGGCGGTGGCCGTTGCCGGGCGCCGGCGGGGCGGGGCTTGGCGCCGCTGGTCGGCTGCAGAACTGGAAGACGCTTCCCGAAAATTGGCCGCAGTGCTGTACGACCAGGGGCTTCGTCCGGGTGATTTTGCCGGTATCCTGGCGCACTGCGGCAGTCCGGAATGGCTATTAACCGATTTGGCGCTACAACGCCTGGGCGTGATCGTCGCACCGATCCACGCCACGGCCAGGCCGGATGAAGTGGCGTTTATTCTCCGCGACAGCGGGATGAAGCTTTGTTTTGTCAGCAATGCGGAGACGGCGGCTCATCTGAGGCGCAGCGGCGCGGCGCTTCCCATGCTGGCGGCGTTCGAACCGTTACCGGGGCTACCTGACCTGGCCTCGTGGCTGGCGCTGCCTGCCAGTACGGAAGCAGTCCGCTTCGTCGCCGAGCGGCGCGCCGACCCCGACGCGCCCGCCACGGTGCTGTACACCTCCGGCACGACCGGCCTGCCCAAAGGCGTGCTGCTTTCACACCGGAATATCGTCAGCAACGTGAAATCGGTATTGGCCATCGTACCGATTGACCAGTCTTATGTTGCAGTCAGTTTTTTGCCTTTGAGCCACATTTTTGAGCGGATGGTGCTGTACGTCTATTTGGCGGCCGGCGTGTCTATCTGGTATGTGGAAACGCCGGAGGAACTGCCCGCCACCCTCCGGGAAGTCCGGCCGCACATTTTTACCGCCGTGCCGCGGGTATTGGAGCGTTCGTACGACCGCCTCCTGGCGCGCCGCGATACGCTGGGGAACGTGGGGCGTTGGATATTTGACTGGGCGGTGCGCCTGGGCTGCCGCTATCCCTACACGGGCGGGGGCGCCGTACCGTTCGTCTATCGGTTAAAACAGCTGGTTGCGGATGCGTTGGTATTCCGGCACTGGCGCAAGGCGCTGGGCGGTCGCCTGCAAGTCATTGTCGTGGGCGCCGCCGCCCTGCAACCCCGACTCGGGCGCCTGTTTAATGCTGCCGGCATCCGGGTGCGGGAAGGATACGGGCTGACGGAAACCAGTCCAGTCGTCGCTTTCAACCGCTTCGAACCCGGCGGCGTACACTTCGGTACCGTGGGGATTCCTGCGCCCGGGGTAGAGGTGCGCATCGCCCATCCGGATGAAAACGGCGAGGGCGAGATTGAAGTGCGGGGGCCGAACGTGATGTTGGGCTACCTGCACAATCCGGAAGAGACTGCCGCCAAATTCACTGCGGACGGGTGGTTGCGCACCGGCGATACCGGCCGATTTGAGCACAAGCGATTTTTGAAAATCACCGGCCGGATCAGTGAAATATTCAAGACCAGTTCGGGAAAATTCGTCGCGCCGGCCTACGTGGAAAGCCAGTTGCAGCAATCGCCGTTTATTCAGCACGCGCTGGTTGTCGGCTTGAATCAATCGCGCGTCGGGGCGGTCATATCGCCCAATTTCATCGCATTGGAAGCCTGGTGCCGCACGCACAACGTGCACTGGACGGCATCCGAGTTCATGATTTTCAATCCCAAGGTGCAACAGTTGTTTGAAAAAGAAATTGAGGCCATCAATCGCGAACACCTGGAGTCCGCTGAGTACGTGCGCGTCTTTCGCCTGACGGCCGATGCCTGGACGGCGGAGAACGGCCTGCTGACGCCGACGCTGAAACTGCGGCGAAAGGATCTGACGAAGCGGTACGAGCCACTTTTGGAGGACATGTTCAGGTAATACGAGCCGGCCAGGTTTGATGAAGCGTGAACGCGTGGATGGAATTTTCTCGCGGCGTTCAAAACGGCGTGTTTTCAACCGTAGGCGGGCGGGTGCACGCGTTGCAAAGCGTGTACAAAAAAGCAGACGCCGCAATTCGTTCTGAAACAAATTACGGCGTCTGCTTTTTGAAACCCCGTTGGGGGCTCTCGGCTAATTTGCCTTTTTTGTAAAAAGGGAATTAGCTACTTGAAGAGGTCTCGAGCGGATTCGAACCGCTGTAGCAGGTTTTGCAGACCTGTGCCTAACCACTCGGCTACGAGACCGTTTTTTGCGCTTGTATCCCGGATGAAAACCGGTTTACAAATTTCCGCATGTGCCTAACGGAACGCAAAGATAAGGTTTTTGCTATGAAAGGCACAAGCCCTGCGGCAAAAGATTTTTTTTAAAAAACATTCGGGAGCAGAAAGTTTGCAAGCCAAAATCAAGGTCTATATTTGGGCGCGCTTGCGCAAAAGCCGAGAAATATTTGGCAAAACGCCACTATTATATGCAAAATTTAACGAAATTTTATGAGCAACCAACTTCAAACGCTCGATTACCTTGTTTTTTTGGTGTATTTTGTGATCGTATCCGGTTACGGTTATTGGATTTATCGGCGCAAAAAATCTGCTGAATCCAGCGCGACTGACTTTTTTTTGGCGGAGGGATCTTTGACTTGGTGGGCGATTGGCGCCTCGCTGATTGCGTCGAACATCAGCGCGGAGCAGTTCATCGGGATGTCCGGCTCGGGTTTTGCGATGGGTCTGGCGATTGCTTCGTATGAGTGGATGGCTGCTGCTACCCTGTTGGTTGTGGCGGTATTTTTTATGCCGGGATACATTGCCAACAAGATTTACACGATGCCGCAATTTTTGGAGCGGCGATTTAGTCCGCTGGTAGCGACCATGATGGCGGTGTTTTGGTTATTGGTGTATGTATTTGTGAACCTCACTTCGATTCTTTATTTGGGCGCGATTGCGGTGTCCACCATTTCCGGGTTTAGTTTCACGGCCTGCGCGTTGTTTTTAGCGGTTTTTGCCATTATTATTACGCTGGGTGGTATGAAAGTGATTGGATATACGGATGTGATTCAGGTGGCGATTTTGGTCTTGGGCGGGCTTGCGACGACCTATCTGGCGCTCGACCTGGTGGCGCAGCAATTTGGCGGCAGCGGCATGTGGGCTGGTTTGGGGCATTTGCAAAAGCAGGCGCCCGATCATTTTCACATGATCTTTGACGAATCGAATCCTTATTATAAAGACCTGCCGGGTATGACCGTGCTGATTGGCGCGATGTGGATTGCGAATTTGAATTACTGGGGCTGCAATCAGTACATTACGCAGCGTGCGCTGGGGGCCAAATTAGAAACCGCCCGGAGCGGATTGCTTTTCGCTGCGCTGCTGAAGATGCTGATGCCGATTATTGTCGTGCTGCCGGGTATCGCTGCGTTTGTGCTGTACCAGCAGGGCATGTTCCAGACTGAACTGGTCAATGCAGCCGGCGAGGTAAAGCCGGACAAGGCCTATCCGGTGCTGCTGAACCTACTCGGTCCCGGTCTGAAAGGGCTTTCTTTTGCAGCGTTGACGGCGGCCATTGTAGCGTCTTTGGCGGGCAAGGCCAACTCGATCGCCACGATTTTCACGCTTGATTTGTACAAAAAGTACATGAACCGGGATGCATCGGAAGATACGCAGGTACGCATCGGGCGCTGGGCGATCATTGCCGCTATGATTATCGCGGTGTTGGTAGCGCCGCAGCTACAGCGCCTGGAGCAGGGTTTCCAGTTTATACAAGAATTTACCGGCCTGATTTCGCCGGGCGTTGTAGCGATCTTCCTGCTGGGTTTTTTCTGGAAACGCGCTACGGCGCCGGCCGCGCTGGTTGCCGCGCTGGCGACTATCCCGATGGGCTTCGGCATGAAATGGCTGCTGCCGGACGTGCCCTTCCTCGACCGCATGGGTTGGGTGTTCCTCGTACTGGTGGCGGTGATGGTGATTATCAGCCTGCTGGATCCGACCAGCAAGGATAATCCGAAGGCGATGCAGGTGGATACCGCGACCTTCCGCACCTCGCCAGTTTTTGCGATTGGTGCGCTGCTGATTACGGGTTTGCTGGCGGCGTTGTATATTGTGTTTTGGTAAAGCGTCGTAAATGCGGGAAATATTTCGCCGCCTTCGGCGGCGAAATAAAATAGTGAAGGGTCTTCTTTTTTTGATTTTTTTTAGAAAAAAATCAAAAAAAGAAGACCCTTCGAAATATTATTTTTCTCCGAAAAGCCCAAGAGGCTTCTACGAAACGTCATAAAATAGCGACCGGTTGGATTTTTTGATTAGAAAAAATCAAAAAAAGACAACTATTAAAAATATTACTTTCTTTTGAAGAAAAAATCGGGATTTCTACGCAGTCCCTGATTCATTACATCAAGCGCTGGACGCGCGTTTCCGGCCGGAGTGCCAGTTCTTCGTCCAATCCTTCGATCAAGAGGAGGCCGGGCGCTTTGCCGGGTTCCAGGGTACCGAGGGTATCGTCGAAGCCGAGCGCTTCGGCGCCGTGGAGGGTTGCCCAGCGGAGGAGCGTGGCGAAGGGAATGAAGCTTTGGTAGCGTGCGATGGTTTTCATTTCTTCGAGGATCGAGAGTTGCCAGTTGGAGGTAAGGCTGTCGGTGCCGAGGGCGACGCGCGCGTTGGAATCGAGAAAGGCCTGGTAATTAGGCAGGCGGTTTTCTATGTACAAATTGGCGTTGGGGCAAGAGGCCCAGTATGTGTGCGGGCTCCAGGCTTGCGCGGCGGCGATATCCTCGCGGGTCGTGAGCGTATTATGGACGAAGAGCGTACGATTATCGGGGTTGAGGTGTTGGAGCGCGTAATGGATGGCGGTTTTGCCGATGGGCTCGAAATGATCAATCGGCGAGTTTGTTCGGGCAAAAAAATCGTAGAACTCGCCGCGACCTTCGAGGAAAAGGGTGTTTTCGGGCGGTGTTTCCTGATTGTGTATCGATACGGTGTCGCCCATGGGCGCATTGAACTCCCGTATTTTTTTAAACAGCTGCCGGCTGACCGAATACGTTGCGTGGGGCGTAAGTCCTTTCCGGCTGCCGGCGGCGAGCGTAAGCGCGTCGTACACCGCTTTCCAATCGGTGAACGCCGTTTCCGTTCTGGCTTCCTGGAACGAGTCGTAGAGTTCCACAAACGTATAGTAGCGCAAGCGGCCGCGCGATTTTGCGGCGAAGGTATCGGCGGTATTGGAAATATCGCCGACTGCCACGATGCCGCCTTCCAGCATCTCGCGTTCGGCCGTTTCGATGGCATCCAGAATGAGTTCCCTGGCCGCACCGCGATCCGTGATGACCCCAAAGATAAAGGGGATGAGACCGGAACCGGTGTGTATCCGGCCTTTCATGTGCGAGAGTTCCAGATGGCAGTGCGCGTTTACGAAGCCCGGTGCAAGCACGCCGCGGCGGATGTCGAGGCTTACCGGATCATGTTGATCGCGGGATTCGAGGGCTAGGATCGTACCTTGGTCATCGAGTATGACGACGCCCTTTTCGATTGGATCGGCGCTGATCGGGAATACCCAGTCGGCGGAATATTTATACATAGCCGTTAATTCAGTGTAAACTGCACGGTGATACCGGCGTTCACGGTGGTAATGGGGAAAGACTGCGAGGTTTTGGGCACCGTTTTCCGGTAATCGGTGAATAAGCGCAATTTGAGCCTGCGGTTGAGCGTATAATCCACGGAGGGATTAATGCTGATCGTTCGGGCGCCGCGGGTGGGCACGGCCTGGTCGAGTTGGTCGAGGCGGTGGTTGATCGTGATATCGTCGCGCAGGTCGAAATCGAATTTAAACGTCATGTCGTTGGCGGCCGGCGGGCGGGCGCCGCCGGGTCCGGGCGCATTGCCGGTATCCGGCGCGGGTTTGCGGGCCTTTCCTTTTTTCCTGCCGGTGAGGAAGGGGATATTGACATCTTTCAGGCGGTAGCCGAACCCGACGGTGTAGCTGCTCGACTGCGTTTCCGCCAGTTGGTAATCAATAAAGGACATAGACAGGATGCGGGATTTTTTGAAATCCAGTCGGAACGTCATGTCGTTTTTGAGTTTCATATCAATACCGAGCAGGGGTTGGAACTGTTCGTTAATGACCACCTGCGGAATTTCGAAACGTGCGATGTAGTTAAAATTGAGCGTATCCACGGTAAACGGGGTTTGCGGATTATAAAAAATATCCGTGTTGTACGAGTTCACCGTGAGCGTGCTTTTATAGCCGTGTTGGATTTGGAGGCTGGAGAATATTTTTTTGAGTGGCGCCAGTTTAGCGAGGCCGTTGTAATTGAGTTTCCAGTTTGGCGCCGGCAGCGTTTTGAACACGTCCAGTCCTACGGAACTGGGGTCTTTATCGGTGTAAGCCGAGATAAATGCCGGGATCAAGACTTCTTGTTGGATACGGCCGTAGCCGGCGGTGAATCCGGGGCCGTCTTTGGTGTGTTGTTCCGTGTTGCCGGCTGCTACTCCGAGGCGTTGAGAGATCACCGAGCGATTTTCTTCGTAGCGGTCGAAGAGCGCGTTGATATCCTGTCCGAACAGCGTATTCATGGCAAGATAAGAAATGGTATAGCTCCCCATATCGCGTTGGGCGCGGTGTTCGAAGCGAACCGAATCGGGGCTGAGGTTAAAATTTTGATCTTTAAAGAGTTCCGTATTATTTCGGACATACTGTCGGTTGGCGCTGATTTCCACGCGAAAATCCTGGAAAGGTTCGATCGTCGCGACGCCATCCATATTTTGGGTATAATTCCGGGTAATTTGCTGATTGAGTTCCGGGCGGTGCGTGATCCAGCCTTGTGCGCCTGCATTGTCGAGCCAGGCGTTATTGGGTTGGAGGCCGGCGGCAAATTCCCATCCGGGGGCATTGAATCCCTCGCTGAGGCCGAGGAGTTTTGTTTCCGGCGTGAACCCTGGGATCACGGTACCGAAATTTTCGTTGTAAGTAAACCGCACCTTTCGCACCAGCAGCATCGGTCGGATCGCGATGCGTTCGGCCATGGAGGGTTGGCGGTCTTTTTTCTTTTCCTTGTCTTTTTCCTGTTGGCGTTTATCGCGGTCGGCCTTCGCGCCGGCCTTGCCGGCTGCGGGGTCGGGCGCGCCGCCGGGCGCGGCGGGATCAGCGCCGGGGAGGTCATTCTGTTTTTTTCGATTTGCACGGCGATCGTCGGGCGCTTCTTTACCGCCGGGCGCGCCGGGGCCGCTGCCGAGGCCGCCCTTACCGGACGAGCCGCCGCCGGGATCGCCGCCGCCGGGCTGGTTTCGTCCGCCGGGGGCGTTGCGGTCGCGGCCTGCGGGTGCGCCGCCTTTACCCGGTTTGTTAATTTTTTTCAAGTACGGGTTTTTGTCGTACAGTTTTTCAAAATCGAAATCGCCATTTATTTGGCGGACATTGTTATTCTGTATGACATTCCCCAGGTCGCGGGAATTTTCAAAATTTCGGTATTGATCGGCCTCCAGGTTTTGGAGTTTGAGCGACTGGGCAGTCCAGGTGTATCCAGCCGTGTAGGAAGCCTTCATAGATACCCAATCGAGCAGGCGAAAATTCTTGAACGGCAGGGTATAATTCAGGCTGAAATTGTGCGTATAGTTTTTGGGGCGGCCCAGATTGAGCAGGTTGGTAATCATGGAGTCGCGGCGCTGCTGAGGCGTCACCTCGAAACCGTCGGGGTTGAATTGAAGCGGCTCGTCTATCAGGCTGCGGGCGGTTGCGTCGAAGTTGAAGCGGAGCGATTTCGCGATATCCCAGCCGAGATCGTAGTTGCGATCCCAGGTAAAGCGGCGGTTATAGAACGTATTGAGTTTGGGGTCTTCTCCGGCAAAGCGGTAAGTCGTGACGCCGGCGAGGCGCTCCAGGGTGGTGCTAAAGCCGTACGTATTGGGAATAGGATTCAGGTTTAATTCCTTCAGCCATTTGAGACTTTTATCGCTTTTGATAAGATTTTTAAGCGGCTGGATAGGTTTCAGGCCGGTGGTATATTGATAATCAATAGCGCCTTTGTACTGATTCAATTCGTCGTTGATGATAAACGGATTGCGTTTGCGCTGTTGGTTGAAGGCATAGGTGAAGCTGAAATTTTCGATTGCAAAGGGCAGCGGCTTGCCGGAAGCGCCGGGGCTGCGTTCCTTGCGTACATTGGTAAAATTGAATCCCCGGACGGTGGTGACATTCTGCGCCAGGGTGCGGATACTATCGCGCTTGAGGGGGTCAGATTCGTCGCGGATTTTATCTTTGAGTTTGATATCCAGATCGTATGGATCGAATTCCGGGATACGCGTGGTATTGGAGAATTGGGCGTAGAACGGCAGTCGGAGTCCGAAGCTTTTGGGCAGGAACTTTCCGAGTTCGATATTCGAGGAGATATCGTATTGGATTACTTCTTCCCGTTGGCGCTGGATCAGTCGTTGCTCCAGGCTTCCCCAACCGATACCGGTGTAATTTCCGGCCATGGAGATATTGCCGAGATCGGCGAGCTTCATATCCACGCGTGCGAGGCCGGCCACGGCCGCTTTTTCGTTGAAGCCGTTGAGGCGCAATTCATTGACCCAAACCTCCACGCAGTGCCGGCTTTCGGTTATCGAATCTACGTTTCGGATCCCGATCATCACGCCTTTTACAAAACCGAGATTGGGATTGCCCACCACGCGCACCCTGTTTTTGGGTTTGTCCGGATCTGCGATTTCATACGCTTTTCCGATCGGCCAGTCCAGGTCGGCATTACGCAGTTTTTTGACGTCAATAAGCAGTTCCAGCGGGAAATCAAAATCGTTTTCCGGTCGCCACACTTCTTCTTTATACGATCGGCTGTCGGGATTTCCGTTCAGGTTTGCCGGGTTAGAGGCCACCAGCGGGATTTCGTACTCGTAGTAGTTATTATAAAAGTCGGAGCCCATGCGAAGGAAAATGCTGAGCTGTGTGGAGTCTATCGGATCGCTGGGGAGTACCGACTCTGCGTGTGCGAACATGCGGATGTTTTTGAACTGCCGCAAGTCCATATTCAGGGGTTTAAAGATCGCTTTTGCTTCGCAGTACGGCAGGTCGCAGACATTTACGGACAGCGACTGTTCGTTTTGGAGTACATCGGGGAAAGCGCCGACGGACTGTTCTCTTCGGATTCCGAAGGGAATGGTGTAATTAAAGGGACTTCGGGCGGCATTTTCCTCGATACTGACGGCGTTGATGTCGAAGGGGCCGGGCGTCGGGCGGATTTGGTCGGAGGCGCAGCCGATATACTGATTGAAGCGGCGCCACTGGTTTCGGCCGAGTTCGAGCGTCGCGAAGCGGAAGGTGGTGCGTTCGGTGAAGCCCTTCCAGAACATCCGGATAAAGCGGATCGAGCGGAAATCCTGCAGGCCGCCGATCGCTTCGCGGCGGGCGTAGTCGAGCGGCAATTTGAAACGATACCAGATATAGCGTTGGCCATCGCGGAAGAACACGATCGTATCTGTAACGAGTTCCTGCATCATAGAATCGGCGAGGTTGATGACCTCTTCGCCGCCCTCGACGGTTTTGGGAAAATTGATTTTATATCGGAAGTAAGCCTCGTTTTCGTTCAGCGAGTTATCGCGGTTGAGGTCTTCCATATCCGGCAGGTTTGTTGCCGAGGGGTTCAGGTTTTGGCTTTGGTTGACAGGCGAGTTGCCTTGGGGGTTATTGAACTGGCGGTAACGCGCGAGCAGGCCCGGGCGGAAATTCGGGCCGTTTTCGTCTTCAAAGGAGTTATCGAGATAGAATTTGAAATTATCGCCGGCGGGGTCGGCGGTGATGGCATTTTTAGCATTTTGGCCGAGCGAGGAATTGGTGATGGCGGACAGCCACTGGTTATAGAACTGCCGCTCGTTTTCATCATCCATGCCGTCGAATCCGACGTCTTGGAGGGCGCGTCTAGCCGGGTCGTTGTCGAAGGCATTGACGACCGGCGGCAGCACGGGCACGCGGCCCCAAGCGGTATTGACTGTATTGCCCGTTCCGGGTCCGGTGGGGATGGCGTTTTCAAAAAACTGGCGTGAATCGCGCATGATATCCTCGGAAATGGTGCCGAGGTCAATGTACATGGAACCTGGATCCGAAATCGGCGAGCCGTCGCCTTTCTCCATATAGGGGTTGAGCATCCAGAATTCGATGAATTCGATATTGGCGGCTTCGAAGTCGTTGGTATTGATTCCGCGCATAAAGCCGCCCCAGCGCGTTGCCGGTTCGTTGAGTTCGCCCAGTGCGGTAAATCCTTGGGAGATACCGGGGTATCCTTCAGGGATTTCGAAATTGTAGGGGCCGCGTTCGCGGGGGTAGAAGGTGACGTCGAGTGGGCGGAGCACCGATTGTTCCAGCGGTGTGAGTTGGCGATTGGGGAAGATATCCTGGAATTGGATGAGGCGGGTGTAGGGGTTGGCATTGTCCACGCCGTCGCGGGCGCTGGGGTCGGCGATATACCAGGAGAGGCCGGCGCGGTTTGCGCCGAGCAGGATGGAGTCGCTAAATTGCGATTCCGGAAACAGTTGCTGGTCGCCTTGCGGCACCGAGGCAAGCGCCCAGCCGTTGGCCGGATTGGCAAGCGGGAGGTTGGCGGTGCTGCCTTCAAAATCATCTATATAGGTGGTGCCCCCGCGGTCGTCGCCCTGGTTGATCGCGCGGTTGTGGCCGGGATCGAGCATTGCGACCTCTGCCTGGGCGGAGATACTGGAGGGTTCCTTTGTTTCGATGAGCGGGAGGGCGTCCACCAGGCGCGTTAGCCAGGGTGCGTCTTTGGAGATACTAAAATCCAGTCCGTACATCCGGTTATTGATCGGATCGTCGCCGAAATTGACCTTTTGCGTCAGCGGGCGCTCGAACAGATTCATATAGGTAGCGCCGATGTTGATATCCTTATTCAGGGCATAATCGAACCGCGCACCGAACATACTTCGGTTTTGGAAGCCGAACAGGGTATTGTCTTCGAAGCTGACATTGACATTTTGGCCCGACTGCAGGATGGCGTCGTTCAGGATTTTGATCCGGCCAATGTTGTAGTCAATTTCATAATCGGCGCCTTCGATGAGTTGGCGGCCGCCGGCGCTGACGCGCACGGAGCCGCGGGGCAGGTTGAAGGTGCCGAGGGTAATTTCGGAGGAGGTACTGGATTTGTAGGATCCGCGGAGCGTGAAGCGGTTGAGTTGTTGGAACTCGCGGGCGCGGAAGATTGTGGAGTCGTAGAGTTGGGGATAGACGAAGCTCAGCGTATTGAGCGAGTCCATGCCGGCGTCTATCAATCTTTTTTGCAGGAAGCGGCCGAAAGGTTCCAGTACGGGAAACATAACGCGACCGGAGCGGAGATTGACCGTCAGTCCGGGCACGAAGTCGAATATGCCATCGGCGCCGGGGTCGCCTTGCAGGTTCAGGTTATCGAGGTTGAACACCTGGAGCAGCGGGCGGCCGCTGAGGTTTTGGGGGATTGTGGGGGCGTTGAGGAATCGTTTTTGTCCCTTACCTGGATCTTCATAGAAGATATCGAAGCGGAATTCGTTGGGATCCACATTGGCGGAGCCGACGGCGTACACGTTCTTCATCATCAGATCCCAGATGGGATACCGGACGTTCGCCGTCGTGCTTTTGAGCATTTTGAGGAAGAGGACGTTTTGGTTGAGCGAGTCGCCGTTGGGGATATCACTGGTAAATTCGCCGATTTTGAAAGGCGTGCCATTGTAGGTATATTCCATGGCGACGCCTACGACCTGGTCGGGTTGGACGTTCAGGTTGATGCTGATAAAGCCGAGTTGTTCGTTGAAGGTATATTCCGTTGGGGAGAGGAGGCGGGCGCGCACCTTTTCGAAGTCCCGGATTTGTGCGAGGCCGTACTGGTTCACCATGCGGGATACCACCTTGTCGGAGAAGCGGAGCGTGGAATCGGCGGCTACTTCCGAGGCAATTTGGGGGTACAGGCTGTTATTTTCGTTAGTTGGGAGCGCTTTGCCGGTGATATCGAGTTTTGGGGGCGCCGTCAGGGCGAAGTTGGGGTTGTACGGTTCCGGTTCGGCCATATCCATAAGCGTCACGACGTCGCGCACATTTTCCGTGGCGAGGCGGTCGTTGGTCAGCCACACTTCCATCCGGGTGATCGTGAACAGCGATTGCGGCACCGGGAGGCAGCTCATTGCCGGTTCGAATTGGGCGCGGTTCCAGTGGCTGACGAAGAAGTGGCGGTTTTCGTCGTAATTATCAATCGGCACTTCGAACTGCTGCACTTGCGCGCCCCCTTGGATATTGAGCGATTGTTGGCGGGAGCGTTGTTGGCTGGCGATCAGCGTGGTGCGGAGGTGGCCGAATTTGAGTTCTGTTTTGAATCCGAAGAGATTTTGCGCGCCTTTGATCAGGTTGGAGCGCAGGGGCATGGATACGTTACCGGCTTCGATATTCTGGATGATTTCATCTTCGGAGAAGCCTTTGGTATCGTAGTTCAGCTTCATTTGATTATCGAAATCGAAAGTAGCCTGCGTGTTGTAATTAAAATTCAGGTTCAGTTTTTCCCCGATTTTCCCCGTCGCGCTCATGTTGATATCCATGTCGAAATCGAAGTTTCCGGTGCGTTGCTGGCGCAGGGTGAGGATCGGGTTCTGAATTTTCTGGTAATCGAAGCCGAAGGTGAGGTTGATATTTCCCTGGGGGCGAATATCCACCTCCGTACCGCCGAAGAGGCGGTCAATCAGGGTATTTTTGACTTCGAATTTCGCCACGGGATCCGCCAGTCCGCTAGCGCCTGCACCGGCGCTGCGCACGCCCATCATACGGTCGAAATACGATTTTTGCTGTTGTTGTTCCCGCCATTGCACGTACTCGTCGAAGCTCATATACGTTGGCGCCCGGTAATAATCGTCGCCGATTTTTTCATACACCATATACTGTCCGGTAATCGGATCGAACTCCACTTCTTTTTTAATCACGCCGGGGTCTTTCAAATCAATCGGATTATTCCCCTGGCCGCTCATAAAATCGTCATACCGGTCCTCCAGCGGCGGGAACGTATCGCGGAGCGCTGCAGCCGGTGCGGCGGGGTTCATGATTTCAGGAAACAATCGGGTAAAAACGGTATCGTGCAGCCGTTCAGGCGCTGAAAAAGCGAACAGCACGCTGATAGAAAGCAGTCCGATACCCGTCAGAAGGAAAAACCTCATCGTCATTTTCGTAAAGCAAGTCTTGAGTTTGTTGGTCACACGCACGGGAAAGGCAGATTTGGATTAGCCGGTAACAGAAAAAAGGGCATTGGGGTACAGGCTGGATTGCACTTGGCATACAAAAAACTTGCCAATATGCAGGAGAGATGACGCGCGCGCGCGTTTTTGGGTTGCCTGACGTATTGCGGATTGTATTTTTGGGAAAAGGTAACTACTTAGCCGGCTCGCTGTCTGGCCCCAAAAGTCCTATTTTCCGCCAGACAGCGAGCCGGCTAAGTAGTTCCTGGGAAAAACAACAAGAGCCGTCCCGGGATACGGAACGGCTCTTATTTATAAATAAGAGATGGGATTCCAAGCGGATTGCGCTAAGAACCTAACAGACAAGTTGTAAAAAGAGCTGCGCTATTTTTAGTTGCCGCCTGTACGCAGTGCGCGCGGGATTTCGATCGTAGCGATCGGGACGGCGCTGTTATTGATGATTTCCACACCCTCAACCGTCGTGATGTCGCGTACACGAATCGTAGAGCCGAGTTCCATCGTGGAAATATCAGCAGACATACTATCCACGGCCAATTCCGGCGTCGTCAGGACGCTGATTTGGCGCAGCGTGGACAGGAACTTGCCGCCTGCTTTTACGCCGGGGGCTTGGCCTGCAAACACCAGAGGGACTTTTGCCCGGAATTTTACGCCTGGCACCAGCTCAAGGAAGTCAATGTGCACTACCTCGTCTGTCACCGGATGGAACTGAATGTCCTTCACAATGCAATTGTGTGTATGACCATCCACGGTGATTGCCGCCATTTTAAATTTCGGCGTATAGACCAGATGGCGGAACGACTTCGGATCCAGCGTAAAGGCGATGGCTTCGCCGCCTCCGCTTTTATACAGTACGGCCGGAACCATCCCGGCGCGGCGGATTTTTTGATTTTCTACTTTACCGGAACCTGTTTTCCGGTGACCTTGCATGGCTACAATTTCCATTTTACGGCAAAAATTTATACTTTTTTCGAAAAGCGCCCGCAAAGGTAAGGTTATAAAAACAAATTTTCCAAAAACGGATAAATAAAATTTGTCACAAGATTTTCGGCAAAAAAAACGGCCGCCTCACATCAGAGGCAGCCGTCTATCTAAGAGCATGGTTGAATTTCGGATTTTGGGCTCCGATCGGCAAATTTTATTTTAAAGTTCGTTAAAATTTTCGCCGTAGGCACCTGGCTACGACTGCAAATTTTGCCTTCTTTAAAACAAAATTTTCTCGATCTCGCCTCAAAACCGAAATTAAACCATGCTCTAAACACTGGCAATGTTTACCGAATGAAGTACGCCAGGCCGACACCGAACGTGCGGCCAAGGCGGAACGACTCGATATCATAGACATCGCCGCGGAATTCCATGGTGCGGCGATTTTTTTGATCGAGCAGGTTGCGCGCGGACAGCGACACCTGGAAATGGTTGGCGAAGCGCTTGCTGATATTGAAGTTAAGCAGCGGGAAGGGTTCTTCATAAATATCCGGGGCGGCGGCCAGCGAGATGCTGTACAAACGGCGACCGGAGACGTTGAAGGAGAGGGTGGATTCGAGTTCGCGTTCCGGGTTTACATACGAAAGTGCGGCATTGGCGATGTAGGGCGCCTGTCCCTGGAAGGGTCGGGTCGTTTGATTATAGGCGGGGTCAATGGTTTGGGAGGCGCGGAGTTCATCTTCCGGGATATTATAGGTAGAGCGGATGAACGCCAGGTTGGTAGCCAGGTTCAGGTGGCGCCAGAAGCGATCTCCGAGGAAGCCGAGGTTTTTACGAAATTCGAGTTCCACGCCATATACATTAGCGACGTCAATATTGACGTAGCCCAGTTCCGGGATGGTAGCCGACGGAGAGAAGCGGCGCAGAATCGGATCATTAAACTGTTTGTAAAATAGGCTGACGGCCAGCAACTCGCCTGCATTCGGATACAATTCGTAGCGCAGGTCATAGTTATTGATGAGGGTGCGCTGCAGTGCGGGATTTCCGATGTTAAAGAAGCCGTTTTTGGTATCGAATTGCTCGAACGGCGCCAGTTCGCGCATGTTGGGGCGCGCGAGGGTGCGGGAGGCGGCCATGCGCACGTTTGATTTTTCGCTGATAGAATAAATCAGGTTGGCGGAGTAGAGGAAATCGGTGAGATCGAGCACGCTGGGCTGCAGGCTGGTATCGCGGCTTTGCACAAACAGGTCGGTTGTTTCCACGCGGCCGCCGGCGATAACTTTCAGTCGCGGCAGGATATTATACACCGTCATCAGGTAGCCCGCCAGGATTTCCTGTTCGCCGTCATAGAAATTCTTGGCGTTGATCTGATTGATATAGTGGTAGCCCAGGATATAGCGCTGGATATTGCCGGTGGTGGGATTATAAGTGGTGTCAATGATGCCCCAGTTGTTATAGTCGAAGAAAGCGTTGAAGTCGCCCTTGAAATTTTGGAAAAATAAGCCGGCCGGCGTATCGGAATGGCGCAGGTTCATCAGGTACTGGTACTCGGAAAATCCGCGGGTCATTTTATTATACAGGCCGCCGAATTTGATCTGATTGGAGCTGCCCAAATTTCCGCGGCGGAGGAAGGGGACAGACACGTCTAGTTTGAAATCCTGCGAGCGATCTTGGAGGGCGCGCCAGAAATGGAACGGCTCCAGGATTTCCGATTTATTAATTTCATAAAAGTACTCGTTGTTTTCGTCCAGAAAACGGGAGTAAGAGAAAAATCGGGTATCCGGTTCTTTTTGGAAAGAGTTATTCATAGAGCCGCTCCAGGAAATTTCGATATCGTTGGCTTTGGGGAATACATGGCGGCCGTTCAGTTGGTAAGAGATATACTGGCGGCGGGTAAACTCCATGGAGTTGGTGAAATAGTCGGCGTCCGGATTAGACAACTGACCGGCCCAGCGGCCGGCCTGGGAGCGGCCGGTGATATCCGTATCGTTGTTGAAGATCACGTTGCCGCTGATCGAATTGTTCGAGCCGATTTTGTAGGTCAGGTTCAGCAGGCCGCCGAGGTGCGGCGTTTCCACACTTTTCGTTTCATTCAGCAGTTGATAACCGAAGAGTTTGGGAGAGTTTGTATTAAAATAGGTGTTGACCGCGCCGTTTTCGTAGTGCGTGTATTCGCGGGAGTAATTCAGGCCCAGGGAGTAGCCGAGGGTATTGCCGAACAATTTGCGATTGTCGCCCACCGAAAAGTTGAAGCTCCGGTTGAGCGGCGCCGTCCGGGGCGTGGGCACGAACGTATTGCTCAGCGAGCGGGAGGACGTGTTCAGGAAGCTGCGGAGTTCGTTGAAATTTTCGCTTGGATTACGCGCCGACTGGTTGATGGACTGGTTCAGTTGCTGGAGATTTGCCGGATCAGTCATGAAAACCGGCAGGTCGCGGCCGCCGTCGTCTATGCCGAGCCAGTCGCGGCTTCCAGCGTCGTCGCCGTGCCCGAGGAAATTATCGTTGAAGGTGGCTTGGGTATTAAACGCGCTGTTGACGCCGAAAAATAAGTTGAATTTATCCGGGATGGATTTGGTCGTGATATTGACCAGCCCACCGGAGAAATTACCCGGCAGATCGGGCGTAAAAGTTTTCACCGTCACGATGTTGTCAATCATCTGGGAGGGAATCAGGTCGAGGCTGGAGCTGTTCCGGTAGGGGTCGGTGCTGGGCATGGTAACCCCGTTGAGTTGGGAAATGGAGTAGCGGTCGCCCAAACCGCGCATGACGATAAATTTACCGCCTTCCACCACGGCGCCGGTCACCTGTTTCATGGCATCAGCGGCATTTGACACGCCGGTGCGGCTGATTTGCTGGGAAGAGATGCCATCCTGAATGGCAAATGATTTTTTTTGTAAGGCGATCAGGGAGGCATCCGTATTTCGAAGCGTGGTCGCTACGATCACGACTTCGGCGATAAGCGCGCTTTCGGAGACCATGATCGCGTCCAGATTGTTCACTTGGCCTTGCGCTACCACAAATCCCTTTACTTCAAAATTTTTGAAAGAGGTGTACGTCATGGTGATATCGTACGTTCCGGCGGGCACTTCGATGAGGTAATTGCCATCGAAATCGGTGGCGGCGCCTTTCGAAGCGCCGTCTGCGCTGACCGCGCGGATACTAACGCCGATAAGCGATTCGCCGGACTCCTTGTCAATCACCTTACCGGAGATGACCGTCCTTTGAGAAAACGCCTGCCCGATGAGGAGGCAAAACGCCAGGGTGAAAAAATTGGCCAGTTGTTTAGATGCGTATGTCATAAAAATTGATTTTAAAATCGGAAAAGCAGCAGGTTTCCGAAAAAACCTGCTGCTGTTTTACCGCAAATTCACGTGATTGCGTTGTGTTACTAATCTACAATCAACTTCATCGAGACAGTTTTTCCATTTTCCGCACGGAAACGGATCATATACATACCGGTTGTCAATTCGTTGATATACACCTGCTGCATACCGGTTGCGAGTGTGAGCCGTTGGGATACGAGGCGACCGGCGAGGTCGAATATTTCCATGCTGACTGGTTCTTCGAGTGCGGATTCCACGACGAACAGTTCGCTTGCCGGATTCGGGTAAATTCGGATCGCGTTTTCTATTCCGTCGGCGAGTTCGTCTGTATTTACGGTCGGGCAATTTTCTACCGGCGCGGTGGGCAAGTGGCCGTTGCGGGCCAGCGTGGACCAATCGCGCAGCCAGAGGCTGTTCCAATCTGCGCCGAACGCGCCCTTGAAGTCTGCATTGCTGAAAAACGGATCGCCTGCGGGCAGCGCCGCGCGCGGGGTAGCGTATGCGGCGCCTACCACGCAGGGACGTGGATCGAGTTGCGCGTTTTGCGTACGGCTGATGGAGCGGATGTACGGTGAGAACAGCGAGGTCTGATTCGTCGTCAGGTGGGACACCAGCGCGGCGGCGGTTGCGTCTTCCGCCGAGCTGCTCACGCGGATGATACCGGTGGAGGTAGCGTCCAAGGTCGTGAACGAGCCGATTTTGAAGAACACGTTGTTGAGCAGTTTCAATTCGCCGGCCAGCAATTTGGCATACGCGTCGTTCACGCCCGCGGCTTTGTCCTGTACTTCCAGGCCTTTGGCTTTCATATCCGTTACGATACAATTCGCCAGCGTACCGGCCGTACCGGCGCGCAGGTTCCAGCCGATCGGGTTAGAAGCGGCAGCGCCCTGGCCCGAGCCGATGTGCGTCCAGTTATAGACCGTTGGGTTGGAGTACGGCGTCAGGTCGTCCGGCGTCGTGCCGTCCAGTTCACCGCCGGCGTCCGCCACGTCGTCGCGCTGGATAGAGAACCAGAACTGGCCTTTGCCGTTGTACACTTCGTCCCAGTCGTAGCTGTCGTCCTCTGCGAAGGCTACGGAGGCGTATTTCAAATACGGCGCGCCGCCGAAGAATTCGATTCCGTCGTCGGAATTAGCATACACGTCAATATATTCCAGGGTGGTACCGCTGCCGACGCCAGCCAGCGTGAGGCCGTTGAGTTCGTTACCCGGCGCGATTTGGCGACCGCCGTGGCGGATAGATACATAGCGCAGCACGCCGGAATTGTCCGCATTGTTCGTGCCGCCGTACAGGCCGCGCGGTTCCGTAGTTGGGATACCTTCTACTTGTACCTGCGGGTTACCGTTCTTTTGCGTAACGCCTTTACCCAGGATGGCGATACCGCCCCAGAGCGCGTTATCTTTCGGGCCCAGGTCGAGCGGATCGTTTACATTATCCGATTCTGCCGTAAAGATAATCGGCTCGGCGGCCGTGCCGTTGGCAAAAATCTTACCGCCGCGGGCTACGATCAGCGCCGATGGATTGCCGACGTCGGCACGCGGGGTGAATTTCACTACCGTACCTGCTTCGATGGTCAGGGTGGCGCAAGAGTCCACGAACGTAACGCCATCTACGATATAGGTTTTATCTTTCGTCCAGGTAACGTTATCGCAGGGCAGGATCGAGTTGTCATTGACAAACACCACCGTATTATTGTTGTCGAGGTCTTTCAGGTGGCCGTTGCGTTCCAGCGTGGACCAGCCGCGCAGCCACATACCGGCGGCGAAGGGTGGGAATGCGCCTTTGTAGCCTGCCTGGGTGAAGAACGGATCATTCGATGGGTACGTAGCGAGGTCGGCCGTGACTGCCGTATTACCGGTTGGGCGCGGGTCGAGGTTATTATCCTGCAGGCGGCTGATGCTTTGGATACCCGGATTGGCGACGGCGTTTTTGTTCGTCGTCAGGTGGGACACCAGCGCGGCGGCGGTTGCGTCTTCCGCCGAGCTGCTCACGCGGATGATACCGGTGGACGTAGCGTCCAGGGTCGTGAACGAGCCGATTTTGAAGAACACGTTGTTGAGCAGTTTCAATTCGCCGGCCAGCAGTTTGGCATACGCGTCGTTCACGCCGGCGGCTTTGTCCTGTACTTCCAGGCCTTTGGCTTTCATATCCGTTACGATACAATTCGCCAGCGTACCGGCCGTACCGGCGCGCAGGTTCCAGCCGATCGGGTTAGAAGCGGCAGCGCCCTGGCCCGAGCCGATGTGCGTCCAGTTATAGACCGTCGGGTTGGAGTACGGCGTCAGGTCGTCCGGCGTCGTGCCGTCCAGTTCACCGCCGGCGTCCGCCACGTCGTCGCGCTGGATAGAGAACCAGAACTGGCCTTTACCGCTGTACACTTCGTCCCAGTCGTAGCTGTCGTCTTCTGCGAAGGCTACGGAGGCATATTTCAAATACGGCGCGCCGCCGAAGAATTCGATTCCGTCATCGGAGTTGGCATACACGTCAATATATTCCAGGGTGGTACCGCTGCCGACGCCGGCCAGCGTGAGGCCGTTGAGTTCGTTACCCGGCGCGATTTGGCGACCGCCGTGGCGGATAGACACGTAGCGCAGCACGCCGGAGTTGTCTGTATTGTCCGTGCCGCCGTACAGGCCGCGCGGTTCAGAAGTCGGAATTCCTTCCAGTTGTACCTGCGGGTTACCGTTCTTTTGCGTAACGCCTTTACCCAGGATGGCGATACCGCCCCAGAGCGCGTTATCTTTCGGGCCCAGGTCGAGCGGATCGTTCACATTATCCGACTCGGCCGTAAAGATAATCGGCTCGGCGGCCGTGCCGTTGGCAAAAATTTTGCCACCGCTGGCGACGACCAGCGCCGAGGGGTTGCCGACGTCCGCGCGCGGGGTGAATTTCACCACCGTGCCCGCTTCGATCGTCAGCGTAGCGCCGTCTTCCACAAAGACAAGGCCGTCGCAGAGATAGACGTTGTTTTTGGTCCAGGTGACCGTTTGACCGGGCTGAATATCGGCGTCTGTGACATTCACCACCGTTTGAGCGAGAGCCTGAGAAGCTACAAAGATTGCAGACAGCAGAAGGAAAAGTTTTTGCATAGGAGCATTGTTTGGTTGTGTACCGGCTAACATCGAGCGTTATTGCATCGGCGTTTTTCCGGTGCAAAGTTCCGCCCAATAGTCGGGAGGGATGGAATATTGCAGGTTAAGTTAAGTTTAAGTCTTCGTAAAGTGCAGATTAAGCGCATGTTTATCACCCCCACAACTATTTTCGACCTCCCTTGTTTCTGAAAATTAGGGCATATTGGGAAGCGCATAGATTTTCGCTATCCAACTTCACATCATCATTTTTTAACCATGAAGACAATCAAAACAATCGCATTATCCGCGGTAATTCTGTCCGCCCTGCTTGCTTGGCATTCAGCGGCGCAGGCGCAAGTCGTTTACGGCCAGCGCCTTGGTTTACTAGCCATATTTGAGCTGGAAGACTGTACTTTTTGCGAAAAATTTCCGCTGCCCACCTGTAGCGCTCCCGATATTACCGTATTGACCGACGGAAGGATCATTTGGACCTGCAACCAGGGTGGCAATCTGTATGATACACTTGGAAATGTAATTAATAGCTTCAGCTGCCCCCATGAAATTCATAGTACCTGCATGCACAACGATACTTTTTATCTGGGTACATCCGGTGGCTTATACACGTTGGATCTGGTTAATTATCAGACCGCTTTCATTGGAGATTTTCCTGCCGGCATGCCTTCAGAGGTCGGATTGTATTCTTTAAACGGAAGTTTGTATTGCGCCAATCTGGATAATGCCGGAGGACGTCCTATCTGGCAGGTGAACACTGCTGATCCATCTGCTTCCGTATTCATCCAAAATATGCCGAACGGCACTCTGCAACCCAGAGGAGTCGGCTCTTTGAACGGCCTAATGTATTTTTCGACCGGTAATACGGCAGGGTTTCCTAACAGGATTTGGATCTATGACCAGGTAACAAATACGGTTATTCCTACCCCGTGTACGTATGGCAATACCGGTATCTTTTGGGGGGTCAGCGTAATGCCGTCTGCCACTGCGCCGCTTTCTTGTCCGTGCGTAACCAGCGCCGGTACCATACCGGGCGGACCGATCAATCTATGCAACCTGGGAAATGCAGTTGCGAGTAGTGCCGTCAGCGTAGTGCTCCAAAATAATGACATCCTACGGTACTTGTTGGTTACAAACACGGCGGATATTGTCAACTCCATTCTTGCCGTTTCTACTACGCCTTCATTTGCTTTCAATCCGGCTACGATGAGCGTGGGTACTACGTACTACATTGTGGCCGCTGCGGGCGACAATCAGAGCGGAAATATTAATTATAACGATCCCTGCCTGAGTTTTTCCAATGCGATCCCTGTGACTTGGCGATCCCTGCCATCCGTTTCGCTCGTTGCAGATAATACCAATCTCTGCGCGGGCACGTGCAGCATGATAACAGCCACTTTGACGGGTAACCCGCCGTTTTCATTGACCTACACAACGCCGTTCGGAAACGGTACCCAGTCGTTCAGCAACAACACCGGCGCCTTCGAGGTATGCATACCTTTCGGAGCAAACGCAGGCCCCTTGGTGGTACAGGCCACTGTATTGACGGATGCGCATTGCACCTGCCAGTAAATATCTGTTGTAAAAATCCACATCAGTCTATGCCAACACTTGAAATTCCCGCCCAAACGCCCCGGTCACCCCGCGCTAACCCCATCGGCCACATCGGCCTCCTTGTACTCTTTGGTCTCCTTGTCCCCCACGCCGCCTTCTCCCAACGCCCGGTCGTCCTCCTCCACGGCTTCATGGCCTCGGGCGATACCTGGGCGCAGTTTCAGCGGCAGTTTGCAGCCCAGGGATACGACCCCGGCTCGGTGGCCGTGCTCGACTGGAACACGCTCAACCGAAGCAATGATGCGCTGACTCAACTCGACGCGCTGGTGGACAGCCTCCGCGCACGCACGGGCGCAACGCAGGTGGATCTGATCGGGCATTCCGCCGGCGGCGGATTGAGTTACTCGTACCTGGCAGACAGCCTCCGGGCGACCAAAGTAGCGCATTACGTCCATATCGGCAGTATGCCCCAAAAACAGCCGGCCTGCCAGGCCATGCTGAATCTGTGGTCGGACGGCGACAAAGTCGCCCAAGCCGGCGAAATACCAGGCGCCGAAAACCGGATGCTGCCCGGACTGGATCACTATCAGGTGGCCACCGCGCCGGCCTCCTTCGAAGCGGTATTTCAATTTTTGAATGGCCGCGCGCCGGATGTGAAAAAAACGACGATCCCCAAAACCGTTCGCATCGGCGGCCGAGCGCTGGTGTTTGGAGAAAATACCCCCGCAGCCGACGCAACCATTGAATTGTATTACACAGACCCGGAAACAGGCCAACGCCAAGAACCGGCTTTCCACAGCCAGACAGCCGACAAACAGGGGTACTGGTCGGCGCCGGAAGTAAAAACCGGACTTCCGCTAGAAATCGCCGTGCACCCGACAACGCCCGGCGCCCGGCCGGTGCATTATTTCCGCCGGGGCTTTCAATCCGACGATCCCCTGGTCTATCTGCGGGTACTGCCCGCCGCCAATTCCATGCTCGGATTCCTGCTCAACGGCTTGCCCAAAGCGCCGGAGCAATCCGTGGTGAATATTTTCGCCGCCAACCAGGGCATCGTGCACGGCCGCGATCAACTTTCGATAAACGGCGCGCCGCTTTCCACCGAAGCGCTGGCGGCGCCGGAAAAAACAGCCATCTCCTTTTTCCTGTACGACGCCGACAACAACCGCGAGAGCGGGTACAATGCCGTCGGCGTTTTTGCCAGATTCCCCTTCCTGACCGGCGCCGATTGCTTCATCAACCCGGCCGATCCGGCGCCCCTGCGCATCGTATTGAATGAAAAAACACAGGTGGTGCGGAAAATTCCGTCGAGTGCGGGCGTTCAGGTGGTAGTATTTGAGTAGGAACCGTACCTTTGCCGCATGAAAGCACAACACTTAAAGAAAATTGCCAACACGATCCGCGGCCTGTCCATAGACGGCGTGGAAGCCGCCAACTCCGGCCACCCCGGTATGCCGATGGGCATGGCCGATGTCGCCGCCGTCCTCTGGACGGAATTTCTCAAGCACAACCCCGCTAACCCGCAATGGGCCGATCGCGACCGCTTCGTGCTCTCCGCAGGCCATGGTAGTATGCTGATCTATAGCCTGCTGCACCTCTACGGATACGACCTGCCGATGGAGCAGCTGCGCAATTTCCGCCAGTGGGGCAGCAAAACCGCCGGCCACCCGGAGTTCGGACACGCGCCCGGGGTCGAAATGACGACCGGGCCGCTCGGACAAGGGATCTCCACCGCCGTCGGTATGGCCCTGGCGCAAAAGCACATGGCCGCCCGCTTCAATAAAGGCGCGTATAAAGTGGTCAATCACTATACCTATGTGATCGCCAGCGACGGCGACCTCCAAGAGGGCATCTCGCACGAAGCCTGCGCGTTCGCCGGCCATAACCGCCTCTCCAAACTCATCGTCCTGTACGACGACAACCAGATCAGCATAGACGGCGAAACGCACCTGTCCTTTAGCGAAGACGTGCTCAAACGCTACGAAGCCTACGGCTGGCATACGCAACGTATAGACGGACATGATTACGACGCGATCCGCGCAGCCGTCACGCTCGCGCGCGCAGCCGATAAACCCGCTATCATCGCCTGCCGAACCATCATCGGCTTCGGCAGCCCCAACAAGGCCGGCTCGGAAGAAGCGCACGGCGCGCCTCTGGGCAAGGAGGAAGCACTGCTTTCCAAGAAAAAATTGGGAATCCCAACCGAACCGCCGTTCTATGTGCCGGAAGATGTGCTGAAAATAACCCGCCGCGCAGTGGAAACCGGCATCAAAGCCGAACGCGACTGGCACGAACTGCTGAAAAAATACCACAGCGCCCGACCGGAACTGGCCCGCATGTTCGCCGCCTGCCTGGACAATGAGATACCCGCTGAAGCGCTGGCCGTGCCGGAATTCGCACCGGGCAAAATCGCTACCCGAAACGCCTCCGGCAAGGTACTGGATTTTATCGCTACGAAAATCCCCGGCCTACTCGGCGGCTCGGCCGACCTGACGCCGTCCAATAAAACCCAGGGCAAAGGCCAAACGGTCTTTAGCCCCAAAAATCCCGCCGGACAATACATCCACTACGGCGTGCGCGAACACGGCATGGCCGCTATCTTGAACGGAATCGCCCTGCACGGCGGATTGATCCCGTACAGCGGCACGTTCTTCGTGTTCACAGATTATATGCGCCCTTCGATGCGCCTGGCAGCCCTCATGGGCATCCGGGTCGTTTATGTGCTCACGCACGATTCCATCGGCCTGGGCGAAGACGGCCCGACCCACCAGCCCATCGAACACCTGGTTTCGCTGCGCGCCATGCCGAATATGTCGCTCATCCGACCCATGGACGCCAACGAAACAGCCGTAGCCTGGAAAATGGCGCTGGCACGCACCGACGGCCCAACCGGCCTGATCCTCACCCGCCAAAACGTAACCAACTACGACCGCAAGGCGCTCGGCATGGCGCCCGCCGAAGAAGCCCGGAAAGGCGGATATGTCCTGACGGAAGATAAAGATTATCGCGTGCTCCTGATCGCCACCGGCTCGGAAGTGGAAATCGCCATGGCCGCCAAAGACCTGCTGAATGCGCAGGGCGTCGGCGTCCGGGTAGTCTCCATGCCGGCTACCGACGTATTCGACCGACAACCGGAAGCCTACAAAGCGTCCGTACTGCCCGCCGCCTGCAAAGCCCGCGTGGCCGTAGAAGCCGGCGCCAGTCTGGGATGGTATAAATACGTAGGGATGGAAGGCGCTATCGTCGGACTAGATCACTTCGGCGCGTCCGCACCCTACGAAACGCTGTACGAACAATTTGGCCTGACTGCCGCCAACGTGGCAAACCAGGCGCTCGGCCTGTTGGGGAAATAATCCCCCCACAACCACCCGCCCGCTATGAACGCCCAACGCATCCGGCTCATCATCGGACTCCTGACCGTCGCCCTGATCGGCGTCATCAGCCTCCAAATCTACTGGATCGGGTGGAATATCCGGCTCTATGAAGAGCAGTTTGATAAAAATGCCTACTCGGTGCTCAACCGGGTAGCCGACAAATTGCAATACTACGAAAACGCCGCCGTATTGGAAGCGCTGAACAGCCTGCGCCGACCCGGACAAGACGCCGGCCGAAATGTGCGCCGCGCCGCCCAATACCTCGAAAGCGGCTACGCCCGCCTCCAACGCGAAAAAGCCGACTCGCTGCCCGACCCGGCAAACGGCGCCTCCGGCTTCGAGGATAATGTGAATATGTGGGAGTACTTTAAAGTCAGCCAACTGGTGGACTCCAAACCGCTCGCCGAACGCATCAAACTCGATCTGCTGGCGCAATCTATCCGCGAAGAACTCAACAGCCGCGGCGTCCGCTCCGCCTACCAGTACGGCGTATTCTCCAAAGCCCGCAACAGCTTCGTGGTGGTCAACGACCACTATGTCGTGGTGGACAACAGCGCGCAACTGGTGCACGGCGGCGCCGCTAATCTCTACACCTCGCCCTACCGGGTGGCGCTGTTTCAACAGGACGTGGAATCGCCCGGATACCTCGCGATCTATTTCCCCAACCGCACAACGCTGGTGCTGAGCTCCGTCTGGAAACCCATGACGCTGTCTATCCTGTTTACTGCCATCATCCTGTTCTGTTTCGCTTATACCATACAAGTCATTTTCCGACAAAAGAAATTGTCGGAAATGAAAACCGATTTTATCAACAACATGACCCACGAATTCAAAACGCCCATCGCCACCATCTCCCTGGCCGCCGACAGCATCGGCAGCCCGATGGTCGTGTCAAACCCGGATAAAATCCGGCGCTTCGTGGATATTATCCGACAGGAAAACCGACGTATGAACAGCCAGGTGGAACGCGTGCTCCAAATGGCGCTCATTGATAAAAATGAATTCCAACTCCGCCTCGATGAAGTCAACCTGCACGACCTGATCCGCCAAGCCGTGGATAATTTCAGCGTCCAGGTGGAACGCCGGGAAGGTACCCTGGAAACAGATCTGCAGGCCGAACGCCCGGTGATCGTCGGCGACGGCACGCATATCGCCGGCATCATCCACAACTTGCTGGATAACGCCAACAAATACAGTCCGGATAAGCCCCACATCACCATCCGAACGCGAGACGTGCCGCTCGGCGTCGAAATCACCGTCCAGGATCAGGGTCTGGGCATTAGCAAGGAAGCCCGCAAGCATATCTTCGACAAGTTTTATCGGGTGCATACCGGCAATATCCACGACGTGAAGGGCTTCGGCCTCGGCCTTAGCTACGTAAAAGCCATCATGACCGCCCATAAAGGCCTGGTGGATGTGAAAAGCGAGCCGGGTAAAGGCAGCCGATTTATCCTCACCTTCCCCGCCCGATAAACGCATATCCGGATTTCGATTTTTCAGGCTCTGCCAACTTATTTTAAAAAATAAAATGTGATAATATGAACGCCGTCCAAGAATTTAACGATTACCGCGCCCGCATGAACGAGCGCATCCTCGCCCACGATAACAAGGTCATCAAACGCTTTTGGAGCCTCGACCACCAAACCTACCAGGAGGGCGCCCTCGACGCACGCACCAAAGAAATGCTGGGGCTTGTCGCGTCTATGGTGCTGCGCTGCGACGACTGCATCAAGTACCACCTCGAAAAATGCCACGAAATGGGCGTGAATACCGACCAACTCTTCGAAATTCTCGCCGTGGCCAATATGGTCGGCGGGTCTATCTGTATCCCGCACACCCGCCGGGCAGTGGAATATTGGGATGTGTTGCAAGGCGCGGAGAGCGCTGAACAGGTGTAAGAGCCTGTTAAAGGCTGTTACAGACTATTTTTATTTTCGTTTTTTCACAATAAAATGTTAATTTTATGAAAAATCACGTTTTAAATGCCATGCTACTGTTAGGCGTAGCCGTTTTTCTCGCCAACTGCGCTTCGCTGACCGGTTTTCAGGACGGCCGGACGCTCGGACAAAACAACGTCGAACTCGTCGGCTCGGTGAATTTCTCGCAATCGCCGGATTTTAACGATCTGGAAGAGCAGGACACCTTCGGAACAGACATTCCCAATCTGTTCTTCCCGAACCTCGAGTTCGGCGCCCGCTACGGCGTTTCCGAAAAATTCGATCTCTCCCTCCGCATGAACACCAACCTGAACGTCGGCCTGGGCGCCAAGGTACAGGTACTCGGCGACCAAGAGTCCAAAACAGCCCTGTCGCTCGGCGCGGAAGTCGGCACGTTCGGACTCATCTCCGGCCTCTGGAACGTCCAGATCCCGGTGTATTTCTCCGTGCATCCGAAAGACAATTTCAGCTGGTATCTCTCGCCGAGGTACATCTACCAATTCGCCTCCTACACCGGCGCCGAAAACGGCCTGCGCTATCTCGGCGGCAACACCGGCTTCTTTTTCGGCCGGCGCCACAAGTTCGGGGTGGACGTCGGGTACTACAACGTAGGCACCACCAACAACAACCTGGGACTGCTGCAAGTGGGCCTCGGCGGCCGCTTCGCTTTAGGCGGCGGCAAATAATTGTAGTAATGTTCAGGCTCCGCGATGCGGAGCCTGAACATTACAAATGCACTAACCGCGTCGCGTAATTCGCCGGCTGGATATGCGCTCGGGCTTGACTCGGCAAAAATTGCCAGGGCGTCACCTGTTTGGTCCAATCGAACTGATCTTTTTCAAAATACCGTTTCCGGTATTCCACCGGCGTGCACAGCCGGTATTTTTTAAACAACCGGTTGAAATTTGCCAGGTTGTTGAATCCGGATTGAAAACATATCTGGCTCACCGTTTCATCGGTATTGAGCAGCAGCCGACAGGCATGCCCGATGCGCACATCCAGCAAAAATTGCGTAAAACTTCGGAATGCGACTTTCTGAAAGTAGTGGCTGAACGCGGACTCGCTCATGTTTACTTTGGCCGCCACGTCGCCCAGACGAAGGCCCGGATCCGCAAAATTTTTCAACATATAACTGTAGGCAATCTGAATCCGATTGTTCTCGTATTGCTGCTTTCGGGGGGAAAAACCCTCGCTGGCCAGGAAATTCGTTTCCGTGGACAACGACAGCAGGTCCAGCAACTGTAAAAACTCAATCACGTTGGCGAAGCCTTTGTCCTCCGTCAAACGCACCATCAGCTGCATGGCCTCCTGCAGGGTCTTCCCTTTAAACTGAATCCCGCGACCCGCATCCTTCAGCAACTTGCGGATATTCGAAAAGCGCTCCTTTTGAAACAACTGGCCGCTGCTGAACAAATCCATCGCAAATTGAATCGTAATGACCCGGTAAGGCTGCCCGCTGCGCTGCAGATGCTCGTCGCCGTCCCACTTGTGATATAAGTACGGCCCAAGCAAGACCAGATCAAAATCGTGGTACCGCTCAATGGAATCGCCCACAATCCGGCTGCCCGAGATCCCGGCCACCAGGTTGATCTCGTACTCCGGATGGTTGTGCACCGGATAATCAAACCCGTTGCAAACCGAGTCAATCACCACGAAAACATCCGGCGACTTCAGCGGCGTGATCTCTTTGTACACTTGCATATTCCGAACTTTATTTTTTAATTCCGTTTAAAAACATTTTGCAAAATTAAATTTTTGTAAAAATTAGACCAAAAATTCGTTTTCACAAAAGTACTATTTTTTTGCATAATAGTATTAGGTAGCCAATTCATCAAATGGCCACTTTTGCCCATCGCAATCAATTCGTGTGTTCGGAGGTCAAGATTCCGGCAAAAATCCTGTACGCGAAATCAAGCGCTCAATTCAGATTTATGATACAGAATATGATCCAACGTGTATTTTACAAGCCCCGTTTTCGCAAACCGGCGCGCGTTGCATTCGGCGTCTGGCTGTTGGCGCTGGGATGGTGGAGTACGGCGGCGGGCCAGCGTTTTCCCGTTTCCGGACAGGTTGTTTCGGCAGAAGATCAACAGCCGATGGTCGGCGTGCGCATACAGGAAAAAGGCACGACCAACGGCGTGGTGACGGACACGGCGGGCAATTTCCGACTGGACGTCTCCTCGCCGACCGCCGTGCTGACGCTCCGGTACATCGGATTTGCCGATCTGGAGGAGGCCGTACAGGGCCGCAGCACGCTTGCGCTCGCGATGGCGTCCAATTCGAGCGTGCTGCAGGACGTGGTGGTGACCGGCTACCGCCGCGAACTGCGCGGCGACGTGTCGGCGGCGATCAGCTCGATCAAGTCGAAGGACATTGAAAACCTGGTGGTCGTCGGCCTGGATCAGGCGCTGCAGGGCCAGGCGCCGGGCGTGATGGTGACGCAGGTGACGGGTTCGCCCGGCGACGACATTGCGGTGCGCATTCGCGGCGCGGGCACGCTGGGCAACAACAATCCGCTGTTTATCATAGACGGCATGCCCGTGTCGGGCAATATCAATATGTTCGCCCCGAGCGATATCGAGTCTATCGAAGTATTAAAAGACGGCGCGGCAGCCGCGATTTACGGCGCCCGGGCGGCAAACGGCGTGGTGCTGATCACCACCAAACGCGGCAAGGCCGGAAAACCCGCCTTTTCGTTCGAAGCCTATTCCGGCACGCAATACGCCGCCAGGCTGCCGGAACTGCTCAACGCCCGGGAGTACCTCACGATCCGCAACGAAGCCATCGCCAACGCCAACATCCTGCGCAATCCGGCCAATCAATTGCCCCTCTACGATCCGGCAATCCTCGATACACTCCCGGATATCAACTGGCTGGATCAGGTGTTCGGCCCGGCGCCTATGCAGCGCTACACCCTGTCGGCCATGGGCGGCAGCGACAACGGCCGGTATTACCTCTCCGGGGAGTATCAAACCCAGGACGGTATTTTCCAGGGACAATCATTCGACAAGTACCAACTGCGGTTCAACGGCGACATCGGCAACAAAATATTCAAAATCGGCAATAACCTGTCTTTTTCCCATACCGACCGAAAACTGATCGGCGCCTCCGGCGACGGTTTCGGCCCCGGCAACGAACTCAGCGGCATCCGCTACGCCCTGATCGCCGCGCCGGTCTTCCCGGGCCGGTACGCCGACGGCAGTTTCATCAACGTCACTTCGGAACTGGGCGACCCTACCCTATTCGGCGACGGCAATGCCAACCCGCTTGTTTTTATCCAAAATACCGACTGGACGATCCGCCGCTATCGCGTGTTCGGAAACGTGTTCGCCGAACTCGAACCGCTCAAAGGTTTTAAATTGCGCACCACCCTCGGCGGCGATTTCCAATTCGACCGGGAAAAACTGTTCAAAGAACGCCTGTCCGCAGCGATTTACGAACCCACTTCGCTCAACGAAGGCCGCGTATTCAACCAAACGCTCATCTGGAACAACACGGCGGATTTCCAGCGGACTTTCGGCGGACACCGCATTTCGGCGCTCGCCGGCATGGAGGCCATCCAAAACCACACCGATTATCTCGGCGCTTCTGCCAATAATTTCCGGCGCACCGACCCGCTCTTCCGCTACATAGACGGCAGCATCCCCGAAGCGCTCGAAAACATCGGCGCCTCCGGTATCGCCACGGAATGGGCACTGCTGTCCTACTTCGGACAGGTGGGCTATTCCTACCAAAACCGGTACGTACTGAGCGCCGCCGTGCGCCGCGACGGCTCTTCCCGCTTCGGCCCGAACAACCGCTGGGGCGTATTTCCCTCCTTCTCCGCCGCCTGGAATATTTCCAACGAACGGTTCTTCCGAAATGTCCGCTTTGTTTCCAGCCTGAAAATCCGCGGCAGCTACGGCCGCCTCGGCAACCAGGAAATCGGCATCTATCCCTTTAGCTCGCTGGTGCGCACCGGCGACCGCGTGTATGCGTTCGGCAACCAGATCGTCACCGGCGCCTCCATCCTCGAAACCGGCAACAGCAATATCCGCTGGGAAACCAGCACCCAAACGAATGCCGGTGTGGATGCTACTTTCTGGGACGACCGGCTTTCGCTGACCGCCGACTGGTTCCGCAAGCAAACGGACGATATCCTGGTGCGCGTACCCACGCCCCAGGCCGGCGGTTCGCAGCGCCCGCCTTTCGTCAACGCCGCCTCCGTCGAAAACCGGGGCGTAGAACTGGGCTTGATTTTTAAAAACCGCATCCGGGAGTTCAACTATTCCGTCGGCGCTAATTTCTCAACGATCCGGAACAAAGTGCTGTCCATCGCAGACAGCGAACCGATTCTCGGCGGATTCGGCCTCTCCGACGGGCCGCTCACCAGAACGGAACCGGGATATCCCGTCGGCTCTTTCTTCCTCTACGAAATGACCGGCATTTTCCAGTCGCAGGAAGAAATAGACGCCGCGCCCTTCCAGACGGTGAATACCCGACCCGGCGACGTGCGGTTTGCCGACCTGAACGGCGACGACAAAATTGACGACAAGGATCGCCGGCATGTCGGCAATCCATTCCCGGATTTTACCTTCGGCGTCAACCTGGGTTTTAATTGGAAAAACTTCGACTTCTCCGCGCTCATCCAGGGCGTCCAGGGTAATGACGTGTATTTTCTCTATGGAAATTTCGCCTACGAAACCCAACTCCGCGGCTTCAACTCCTATCGCGATATCCTCAACCGCTGGACGCCCACGAAGACCAATACGGATATTCCCAAAGTCAGCGTGGATGATCGCAACGGCAACCGCCGACCCTCCACCCGATTCCTCGAAGACGGCTCTTATACCCGACTCCGCAATGTAACGCTCGGATACAACCTCCAAAATGCGCTTAAATGGAAGGGCCTGAGCGCGCTCCGGATTTATGTCACCGCGCAAAATGCCCTCACCTTCACCAAATATCCCGGACTGGATCCCGAAATTCAGGCCAACGCCAATGATACCCGGGGCCTCGGCCTTTCCTCCGACCTCGCGGTGGGCATAGACTGGGGCACGGTGCCCGCCCCAAGAACGATCATCGCAGGCATCAATATCGGATTCTGACCACCACGCTCAAAAACAATACGCTATGAAATCACGCGCTCCGCTTTTCCTGATTTTCGCGCTCCTAACCAGCGCCTGTACGGGCATCCTCGATAAGGAACCGATCGCCACACTGGACGCCGGTTCGTTTTTCCAAACGGAAACGGACGCCCAGCAGGCGCTGAACGCAGCCTACCGGCCGCTGCTGTTTTCAAATACCAACAACAACTTCTACTGGGCGTTCGCCGTCGTCACCGCAGACGAAGCCATCACCGGCGGCGACGGCTCGCGGCCGGGCATCACGGAAATGGACGCCTTCACCTATACGCCCCGCACCGAAGAGTTCAATGATTTCTGGAAATTGCAGTACGCCGGCATTACGCAGTGCAACCTGGTGCTGGACAACCTCGGCAAAATTGATATGCCCGAAACCCGCCGGAATCAAATTGCCGGCGAAGCGCGCTTCCTCCGCGCGTATTACTATTTCCTGCTGACGCAGGTGTTCGGAGATGTGCCGCTGCTCACCCGGATCGTGCCGCCCGACCAACTCAAGGCGCCGCGCACGCCGAAAGCGGCGATTTATGCGCAAATAATATCCGACTGCGACCAGGCGGCCGATTTCCTGCCCGCGCAGTATCCGGCTGCCGAAGCGGGCCGCGCGACGAAGGGCGCCGCCTGGGCGCTGGCCGCTAAAACGTATCTGTATGCGCAAAACTGGGAAAAATCGCTCGAGTATATCGGGAAAATAAAAAACCTGGGTGTGTATAGCCTGATGCCGGATTACCTGGATAATTTCCGGAAAAACACCCAAAACAACGCAGAATCTGTCTGGGAAATCCAACACACCAACCTGGAACTCGGCGTGGGAAATTTTCTCAACCAGTGGTGGGCTTCTAAAAAATTTGAAGGCTACGGCTTCGCAGAAGTTACCCCCGAGTACGTCGCCGTTTTTGAACCGAATGATCCCCGCCGCCGCTTCACCGTGGCGATGAACAATGAGGAATATTTCGGCGTGATTTATAAAAACTCCTTCTCCTCCACCACCTTCGGCGTGCGCAAATACCTGCAGCCGAAAGCGGAAGTCACGCAAAAAGCCGACGGCGACATCAATTACACCGCCATCCGCTACGCCGAAGTGCTGCTGTGGGAGGCGGAAGTGCTGAACGAACTCGGACGCGCAGCGGAAGCGCAGGCGCCACTGGAACAGGTGCGCGCCCGCGCCCGCGCACAAGCCGCCAATCCGGCCGCTACCCTGCCGCCGGTTACCACCACCAATCAGGCGGAACTGCGCGCCGCAATCCGCCGCGAACGCCAGACCGAACTCGGCTTCGAAATGCACCGCTTCTTCGACCTCGTCCGCTGGGGCGTCGCCGCGCAAACGCTGCCAGGCTTTCAGGCCGGCAAACACGAAGTATTCCCGATTCCACAATCAGAAATAGACCTCAACCCCGCATTGGTACAAAATCCGAACTACTAACCCGCTACTATGACCGCTTTATTGTCGCACCGGATTCTTCCAATTATTCCCGCGCTGCTTTTTGCAGTCGCCATTGCCCGAGCGCAGCCCGGGCAAATCACGGTTCCGCGCATCGAACAGATGCCCAACCAACCGAATCCGTATAATGTGCGAAACTGGAAGGAGGTCGCCCAACAATACGATTCCCTGGTATTCGATCTGCAAAGAACCGGTCAGTACCTGCCGCTGTGCTTTTTAAGTCCGGCCGGCCTGAACTATCCGCAAAATCCGGCTTTCCGCCTGCATACGTACGTGGGTACCAACGCCCCCTTCGGCAATGAGGCGATTAATGTGCTGCCCGCACTCGTCGGCGCCTCGCTCGTCGGCGCGGACAAAAAAAATCAGTTCGGGCAGAATTGGGTGCTGATGAGCCAGGACTTTTTTAACAAGGCCAACGGCGAGGATATTTACCTGAACAATCCCGGCGCAAGCAGCGGCAACGACTGGTGGTACGACCTGATGCCGAATGTGTATTTTTACCAACTATACCACCTGTATCCGGATGCGGGCGGAGCGGCCGAACAGCAATTTGTGCGCGTGGCCGACCGCTTTCTGGAGGCCGTCCGCGCGATGGGCGGCAACGAAGCGCCCTGGACGCCGGCCTATATGAATTACCGCGCCTGGAAATTCAAAACCATGCAGCCCAACCCCAACGGCGTGCCGGAACCGGAAGCGGCCGGCGCTTATGCCTGGGTGCTCTACCACGCCTGGAAAAAAACCGGAAATCCGGCGTACCTCCGGGGCGCGGAATGGTCGCTGGAATTCCTGAATACCTGGAATAGCAACCCTTCCTACGAACTGCAATTGCCCTACGGCATCTACGCCGCCGCAAAAATGAACGCCGAAATCGGTACCCGTTACGATATCGAAAAAATGGTGAACTGGTCTTTCAACCGCGGCCCGCTCCGGGGCTGGGGGGCGATTGTCGGAACCTGGGGCGGCTTCGACGTATCCGGACTAATTGGCGAAGCCAATGATGCCGGCAATGATTACGCCTTCCAGTTAAACGGCGTGCAACAGGCCGCCGCGCTGGTTCCCATGGCGCGATACGACAAGCGCTTCGCGCGCGCCGTCGGCAAGTGGGCCCTCAACCTGGCCAATGCCACTCGCCTCTTCTTCCCGGGCTTCCTCCCGGCCGGTATGCAGGACGGCGCCGCCTGGGCCTCCGCCAACGACCCCCAAAAAGTGATGGGCCATGAAGCCCTGCGCCAAAACTGGCAGAATATCACGCCCTACGCTACCGGCGACGCCGTGCAGGGGGGCTGGGCTGCCACCAACCTCTCCCTCTACAGTACCTCCTCCATCGGCTATCTTGGCTGCCTGCTGGAAAAAACCACTGTGGATAAAATACTGCAACTCGATCTGTTGAAAACGGACTTTTTCGGCGATACCGCCTACCCTACCTATCTGTTATATAACCCGTATAACACGCCCAAAACCGTGCAGGTTGACCTGGGCGCCGCCCCCACGGATGTGTACGAAACGCTGCGGGAACAATTTCTCCACCTCAATGCCTCCGGAACGGTCGGTATCACCATCCCGGCCAATCAGGCCGTCATCCTGGTGTATGCCCCCACCGGCGGAACGGTCGGCTACGACAAAAACCGCATGCGGATCAACGGGGTGGTTGTGGACTACGACCAGCACGCGCAGCCTTACACCCGCACGCCCCGGATCAAAGGATTGGCCGCGCTCCGGCAGACGATGGAAATTGGCGATACCACAGCCGTTTTTGCCACGGCAGAAGATCCGGATTCCGGGCAATTGACTTTCTCCTGGAGCGCCACCGCAGGCGTCTGCTCCGGCAGCGACGCGCAAATTCAATTCACTGCCCCCGCCGCGCCTGCCGCGCCGGAAATCCGGCTCATCGTCTCCGATCCGGAGGGCAACGCCGACACCGCCTACCTGCTCCTGTCGGTCGTGCCGGAAATCAATGACGCTCCGCTGATCACGGCGATCCAAAAAAGCGCGCCGTTTGTCGCGACCAACGGCAGCCTTCAGCTCGACTGCCTGGCGAGCGACGCCAACGGCGATCCGCTGAGCTTCGCCTGGTCGGCCAACGGCGGCGCGCTCTCCGGCAGCGGCAGCAACGTCTCCTGGACTGCGCCGGCCGCAGAAGGCATTTTCCAGATCAATGTAACTGTTTCCGACGACGAGGGACTGTCCGCCCAAGCCTCCACTACCCTACTGGTGAAAAATTTCAGCGCCATGCCGGGCAACCTCATCGCGCATTACCCCTTCTCCGGCAATGCGAACGATGAGAGTGGCAATCAGCTCCACGGTCAGGCCAACGGCGCCAACCTGACACCCGGACTGGCCGGCGCGCCGCAAACCGCCTATTATTTCAACGGCGGCACACAGCATATCCTCGTGCCCAACCATCCGCTGCTGAATTTCCAAAACGCCGTCTCGATCAGCTGCCTGTTCAGTCCGGCCGCCCTCCCCGCCAAAGAAACCTTCCTGCTCTCCCACGGCAGCTGGCAAAATCGCTGGAAAATTTCCATCACCCCGGAAAAATACCTCCGCTGGACCGTCAATTCCCTCTCCGGCATCAGCGACCTCGATGCGCCCCTGCCCCTGCAAACCGGCACGTACTACCACGCCGTCGCCACCTACGACGGCAGCTTGCTGGCGCTTTACCTCGACGGCGAACTGGTCGGTTATAAAACTTTTTCCGGCAAAATACGCCAAACTACCCTGCCTTTCCTGATGGGGCAAATGCTGCCGGGGCAACCCGATTACAATTTCAAAGGCGTGCTCGACGACGTCAAAATCTTTGACTACGCCCTGCCTCCGGACGCCGTGGCGATGCTGTACCAGCAGACCGTCTCCGCCGCCCCGGAACCCGCCGCCGCCGGCCGCCTGTACTGCGCGCCGAATCCCGTTTGGGAAACCCTGCAGATACAATCCGACGACCCGACGCCCGCCGACAAAATTACCGTAGTGCACGACCTGTCCGGCCGCGCATGCCGTACCCATCAGGGCGATTGGGCCGACCGCCTGATGCTCGATGTCAGCGGTTTAAAACCGGGTCTGTATTTCGTGACTATACGGTCCCAAAACCGCCTGGAAACCGGCCGTTTCATCAAGATGTAAATTGTTTGTTTCACCTTTAAACAAATATTATATGAAGCGTATTCATTACTTGTTTTTTACACTCGCCTGCCTGCTGTTTCTATCCGCGGCGGCGAGCGCTCAAACGCCGGTAGCCTCCTATGGTTTTTCCGGCAGTGCAAAAGACGGATCGTCTTTTGCCAACCACGGCGCGGTCAATGGCGCGTCGCTCACCCAGGATCGCTTCGGCTGGCCCAACAGCGCCCTGGAATTTGACGGACTGCAGGGCGGCGTGACGGCGCCGAATGCCGCGCAGCTCAACTCACCCTTTGCAACCATCAGTTTTTGGGTAAAGGTCAATGCCTTGCCCGCCCAGGGAGAAGCGTACCTGCTGTCGTTCGGCGGCTGGCAGGAGCGTTGGAAAATCTCCCTGCCCTCCCACGGGAAACCGGTGTTTACCACCCATCCGGGCTTCTGCTGCAGCGATATGGACAGCGGCACGCCCTTGTCCACCGGCGAGTGGACGCACGTGGCGATGGTGCATGACGGCAGCCGGAACATCATGTATTTCAACGGCGCGAAAGTCAATGAAAAAAATGTATCCGGCGCCCTCGACGTCACCGGCTACCCCCTCGGCATCGGCTACGACCCGATTGACAAAGCGAACTACTTCAACGGCGCGCTCGATGAGGTAATGCTGTTTGATCAGGCGCTCTCCGATGCGGAAATCGCGGCTTTGTACACCGCGCAAAGCACCGAGCCGACGGTTGCCCAAGGCCGCGTGGCCTCTTACGGTTTTAACGGCAACGGCTTTGACGACACAGATTTCGGCAACCACGCCGACGTACTGACGGCCGCTTCCGCCACCGACCGCTTTGGTTTCGGCCATGCAGCCCTTCTCTGCGATGGCGAATCCAGCGAAGTGACCGCTTCCAATGCGGCGCAACTCAATTCCGGTACGACGACCGTGAGTTTTTGGGTAAAAGTCAATGCCCTCCCGGCCAACGGAGAAGCCTTCCTGCTGTCGTACGGCGGCTGGCAGGAACGCTGGAAAATTTCGCTGCCCACGCACGGCAAACCGGTCTGGACGACCAACCACTCCGGCGGTATTTCGGATATGGACAGCGGCGACGGCAACGCCCTGCCGGTGGGCGTCTGGAAACACGTGGTCATGGTGCACGATGGCGCCAAAGACAAAATTTTTATTGACGGCGCGCTGAAAGGCGAGAAAAACGTCGTAGGTACCCTCAACAGCACCACCCGTCCGCTGGGTATCGGATACAATCCGATTGACGGCGGCAACTGGTTTGACGGTGCGTTTGACGACATCCAGATTTACAACTACGCGCTCTCCGACGGCGAAGTCGGCGCACTGTACGCCGCGCAAGCGGCTTTCCCAGGCACGCCCTCCGATCTGGTCGCACGCTACGACCTCAACGGCGCCGGCCGGGATGCCTCGCAGTTTGAAAACGACGCACACCCGGACGCCGCCGCCACGGCAGTCACCAACCGCCACGACTGGGGCGGCAACGCCCTCCAGGGTTTTGCGACCGCCGACAATTCCGCGGCCTTGCAATCCGACTTCACCACGATCAGCTTCTGGGTAAAACCCAACGCTTTCCCCGGCTCGGGCGAGGTCTTCATCCTCTCGAACGGCGGCTGGCAGGAGCGCTGGAAAATTTCCATGCCGAGCCACGGCAAACCCGTTTTCACCACCCACGCCGGCGGCGCCTGCTGCAGCGACATGGACTCGGGAACGCCCCTGACGATCGGAACCTGGACGCACGTGACCATGGTGCACGACGGTGCAAAAGATATCATCTATTTCAACGGCGCAAAAGTCAATGAGAAAAACGCGCCCGGCGCCCTGGATAAAACCCGCTACCCGCTCGGCATCGGCTACGATCCGATTGACAACGGCGGCTTCTTCGACGGCGCGCTGGACGATGTGCAAATCTACAACCGCGCGCTGTCGGATGCAGAAATCGCCGACCTGTACGCCGCGCAAAATCCCGCGCCGGTCGTACCCGGCAACTTGATCGCCGATTATCCGGCCTCCGGCAACGCCGATGACGCCACCGCCTACAACAACCACGCCGCCGTCCTGGGCGCGCAACCGACCAAAGATCGCTTCGGAAAATCCAACCGGGCCTACGCTTTCAACGGCGCGAACCAGGCGCTCCGTGCTGCGAACTCGCCGCAACTGAATTCCGATTTCACCACGATCGGTTTCTGGATCAACCCAACTTCCTTCCCCGCAAGCGGCGAAGTCTATATTATGTCCAACGGCGGTTGGCAGGAACGTTGGAAAATTTCCCTGCCCGGCCACGGCAAACCGGTATTCACCACCCATGCCGGCGGCGCCTGCTGCAGCGATCTTGATTCCGGTACCCCGCTCGCTACCGGCGTGTGGACGTACGTAACCATGGTACACGACGGCAGCAAGGATATCATTTACTTTAACGGCGCGAAAGTCAATGAGAAAAACACGTCCGGCGCGCTGGATCCGACAACCCAACCGCTGGGTATCGGCTTCGATCCGATTGACAACAACTATTTCTTCCACGGGGCGATTGACGATGTCCAAATTTACAACAAGGCCCTCACCGATGCGGAAATCGCCGCCCTCTACGCCGCCCAAAGCCAGCCCCCGGCCGCGACGGATACGGAAGCGCCCTGCGCGCCCCTCAACCTCACGGCTGCGGTGTCTTTCACCAACGTACAACTTTCCTGGCTGCCCGCAATGGACAATGTCGGCGTCGCTTCGTATAACGTCTATCAGGACGGCGCGCTGATTGCCAACGTGTCGCAAACCGCATTCTATGTGCAAGACCTCGCGCCGCTGACCGAATTCCTGTTCGGCGTATCCGCCCTCGATGCAGAAGGCAACGAATCGCAGATCACCACCCGCAAAGTCACTTCCGGCGACGAAGAAACGCCTGACGTGACGCCGCCCACCGCCCCCGGCAACCTGTCCGGTACCGCAGCCGCCAACTCCGTGCTGCTCACCTGGAGCGAATCCACCGACGATCGCGTGGTGGCAGGCTATGTGATCTTTGTAGATGGCGTGCCGTTCGATACCGTGTCCGCGTCCACCCTGTCTATCTTTATCGGCGGACTGGACCCCCTCACGCTCTACACCTTCGAAGTGTACGCGTTCGACCTGGCCGGCAACAACTCCCCGCTGTCAGAAATTACCCTCAGCACCACCGCGCCGATTGATACGGGCGAACCGGGCATGGTTGCGCACTATCCCTTTGACGGCAACGCCAACGATGCAACGCCCTACGCCAACCACGGCGTGATCGGCGGCAACCCGGTGTTTGAAAATGCCACGCACCCGGGCGCAGCGGGCGGTCAGAATATCAAATTCGACGGCGTACAAGATTCCGTGCTAGCCGCCAATGCCGTACAACTCATTTCAGATTATACCACCGTGTCCTTCTGGATTCGCGTGGACGACCAGAATCTGCAGGACGCCGAAGCCTACGTCATGGATTTCGGCCACTGGGATCAGCGTTGGAAAATTTCGCTGCCCCAACACCTGAAGATCGTCTGGACGACCAACGGCAACAACGCGCAGTTCACGAACTTTATCTCCGACATGGACAGCGGCGACGGCAACGAAATGGTGAAAAACTTCTGGTGGTTCGTGACGATGGTGCACGACGGTGTGAGCAACATCATATACGTCAACGGCCAGCAAACCAATATCAAGCCGGTCAACACCAAACTGAACAGCACCTCCCGCCCGCTTTGCTTCGGCAACAACCCGATCGAGGGCGGCCAGTACTTCATCGGAGCGCTGGACAATGTGAAAATTTACAACAAAGCCCTGACGCCGGCCGAGATTGCAAAACTGTACAACACCGGCTCAACCGGCACGGTCGAGGGCGTCGAACTGGGTCGCTACGTGCGCACGGTCGCGCCCAATCCGGCCACCGATTTCCTGCACGTGCAGCATACGTTCAACGGCAACCAGCCCCTGCTCCTGCGCGTGTTCGACCTGCAGGGTCGGCAGGTCGGCCACCTGAACTACGACCAAAACGAAACGCCTGCCGGTCAGATCACCCTGCCCGTCGGCGCGTATCCGCAAGGAACTTACCTGCTCAATTTCGTACTGGGCGGTAAGAACCTCGGTTCCATCCAATTTGTGAAGCACTAAAACCTCCCTGCGGCAAGGACTTGTCTAGGCTGTCTTACGCGTTCCATATTTTGAACGCGTAGGGCAGCCTCCCTTGCCGCACCGTTTACTCTTCCATATCCGACCACCTTCAACCTTTTATTTATTTTTATGGCAGCGCGTTTTTCAAATAATCCGATTCTCACAACCGGCGACATCGAACCCAGTCAGCCGGATCTCATCGTATCCTGTATTCTTAACCCGGGTGTATTTACCTTTGAAGGCAAAACCTGGCTGCTGCTGCGGGTTGCCGAACGACCGGTTCAAAAAGAAGGCCGGGTGTCTTTTCCGGTGTTGCACGAAGACGGCAGCATGGAAATCCTGGAATTTGACAAAAACGACCCCGACGTGGATTTGTCGGACGCCCGTATGGTGGGTTACAAAGACAAAACCTACCTTTCCACCATTTCGCACCTGCGGCTGGTGTGCAGTGAAGACGGCAGGCACTTTTACGAGCCGGATTTTCTGCCCACCCGGATCTTTGGCAAGGGCGCCTTGGAAACTTTTGGTATTGAGGACTGCCGCATTTCCCGCATGGAAGACGTGTACTACCTCACCTACACCCAAGTATCGGAAAACGGCGTCGGCGTGGGATTAATGCACACCACCGACTGGCGGACGATCACCCGAGAGGGGATGATCCTCCCCCCGCACAACAAAGATTGCGCGCTTTTTGAAGAAAAAATAGACAATCGCTACTTTTGCCTGCACCGCCCGTCGGGTATCGCCCTGGGCGGCAATTTTATATGGGTCGCATCTTCTCCCGATCTGCGCCACTGGGGCGGCCATCACTGCATCCTCCGAACCCGGGAAGGTTGGTGGGATTCGGCCCGGGTGGGCGCCGGCGCCGCGCCCATTAAAACACCGGAGGGCTGGCTGGAAATTTACCACGGCGCCGACCACCAGAACCGCTACTGCCTGGGCGCCGTGCTGCTCGACCTGAACGACCCGACCCGGGTGCTGGCGCGCTCCAGGGATCCCCTGATGGCGCCCGAAGCGATCTATGAACTGACCGGTTTTTTCGGCAATGTCGTATTTACAAACGGCCATTTGGTGAACGGCGATCACATTACAGTCTATTACGGCGCGTCGGATGAGGTAATTTGCGGCGCGACCTTTTCCATCGAACATATTTTATCTGATCTGTTAACCATGGCCTGAGTATGCTGCAACGATTACTACACGAAATCCGCTTTTTCAACGACCATCCGCTCGGTATGCGCATGTTGTTGCTGACCAACCTGATCTACGCAATGGTCATGCCCATCATCGAACTGTTCGTGGGTGCGTATATCATGCGCAATTCAAACGATCTGGCGCTGGTGGTCATTTTCCAGCTGGCCGTTTATACGGGCATCCCCGTCACCTTCGGCATCAACGGCTGGCTGCTGAACCACCTGCCGATCGCCCGCCTGTATTCGTTCGGCATGTTGCTAAGCGGCATTTCCATGTTCGCCATGATGTCGCTCGATCAACTGGATACGCTGGGCGTTTTCTTCGCCGGTTTGATCATGGGCTTGTCTTACGGCTTCTTTTGGGCCAATCGCGATTTTCTTGCGCTCAACACCACCCGGGACGGGAACCGCAACTACTACTACGGCATCGAAACCTTTTTCTACACTATTACGGGGATCCTGGTTCCCCTGGCAGCCGGGGCGTTCATCGCCGCTACCGACAAAAACGGATGGTTTGGCGGCAATGTAAACGTTGCTTACTACTGGCTGACCGGCGCCGTATTTGCCTTGTCGGCCCTGGCTTCCGTGTTGGTGCACCGCGGGCAGTTCCAGAACCCGAAGCGGGCGCCGTTTATTTTCCTGAAATTTGACCGCCTTTGGAACAAAATGCTGGCGCTTTCCGCTCTCAAGGGCGTGGCGCAGGGCTACATCGTCACGGCGCCGACCATGCTGATCATGAGCCTGGTGGGCAAAGAGGGCGAACTCGGCCTGATTACAGGGGTCGCGGCGTTTCTGTCCGCTATTTTGCTGTACGTATTGGGTCGCACCTCTGCGCCCACACATCGCCTGCTCATTTACGGCGTCGGCTGCGCGCTGTTTGTTGCCGGCGCGGGCGCGAATGCCGGCCTCTACTCCGCCCCGGGCGTCATTATTTTTATGGTGTGCCTGCTGTTTGCCCGGCCTTTGCTGGACATTGCCTATTTCCCGGTGCAATTGAAAGTCATTGACGTCGTGTCGGAGAAAGAGCAGCGGAATGAGTTTGCCTATATTTTTAACCACGAATTCGGACTGTACGTCGGGCGTTTGCTGGGCTGCGGATTGTTTATCCTCCTCGCCCGCTATGCGAGCGATTATATTGCCCTCCGATATGCCCTGCCGGTGATTGCCATGGTGCATTTCGGCGGCTGGTTTATGATGAAAAATATTTTACGGGAAAAAGAAATGGCCTGACGCCTTCCATATCGAGGGAAAAGTACCCAAGTTCAATTCGCTGTTATCGCTGTATCCGCTATGCAAAACACAAAATACTTCCTGCTCTTTGCCGCAGTTTCCCTGCTGCTGACCGCCTGCAAAACAAGCGGAAACCTGGCGCCGGCCGCCGGTGCGGTTGCCCAACGCGCTATTCCCCGGGTGGAGCAAATGCCCAATCACCCCAAGCCGTATGCGTGGAAAGACTGGCAGCAGACCGCCCGGTATTTCGACCGACTGGTATTCGACCCGGCGCAGCAGGGCGCATACTGGCCGATGATTTGGATGGACAGCGCCGGCAGGAATTTTCCCGAACCGACCTTCGGGCTGTTTACGGCCGTGGGCGACGTGCGCATGGGCCCTAAAGTCAATAACGGCGAAAACCACGAAGCGCTGGGCGCCCTCGGCGCCGTACTGGGCGCCTCTTTAGTCGGCATGGACAAATCCAACCAAAACGGCCTCAATTACGTGCGGATGTTGCGAAACTACTACAACCGCGACAACGGCTGGAACGTAATCATGAATTTTACCAACAAAGGCGCGCATATCGGCGGCGGATACGGCAACGACTACTGGTATGAAGTGCACAATAACGTCCTCTTCTACGCTATTGCCGACCTGTATCCGAAAGAACCGGATTTTGAGGCGATTCAGCGCGGGATCGCCGAGCAGTTTTATCGCTCGGACTCCGTGCTGGGCGGCAATTACAGCTACTCGTATTTTGATTTTAAAAATATGCGCCCCGTGAAAAACCAGATCCCCACGCAAGAAGACGTGGCGGGCGGATATGCCTTTATTTTATACTCGGCCTGGATCAAATTCGGCGATGAAAAATACCTGCGCGCCGCGCAAAATGCCCTCAACGTACTCTACGGACAAAAAGAAAACCGCTTTTACGAAGCCATGATGCCGGTGGCCGCCTATATCGGCGCGCGCATGAATGCAGAAACGGGTACGGCGTACGATATTCAGCGTTTCCTCGACTGGACCTTCGACGGCACGGCGGTCGGCCGGGAGGGCTGGGGCGTACTGGCCGACAACTGGGGCGGCTACGACGTGAGCGGCCTGGCAGGCAGCACCGTGCACAACGGCGGCTACGGATTCCTGATGAATACCTTCGACCTGATGATGCCGCTCTCCGCCCTCGTGCGCTACGACCAGCAGTATGCCCGAGCCGTCGGCAAATGGGCGCTGAACGCCACCAACGCAGCCCGGTTCTGCTATCCGGACGAACTGCCCGATTCCTTGCAGGCCTTGCCGCAATTCAAGGAAGTCACGAAATCGGTCATCGCGTATGAGGGCCTCATCAAAGAATCCATCTACCCGCAGTTTAAAGGTATCACGCCCTTTGCCCAGGGCGACGGCCCGCTGTGGGTGGAGGGCAACCCGCAACAATCCATGTTTTCGGTGTACGGCAGCGGGCACGTTGGCTTTTTCGGCGGCGTGGCGCAGTCCACCAATGTGCCGGAAATTTTGCAGATTGATTGCCGCGCTACGGATTTTTACCCAAAAACACCTGCCTATCCCACCTATCTGTATTTCAATCCGTACCAGGAAGCCAAAACCGTCTCGATCGCGCTGGGCCAAGGGAAATACACGGTGTACGACACCGTTTCCCGCCGCGTCCTAAAAAAGAACGCCGAAGGGCGTTTTCGTTTTTCCATACCGGCCGACAGCGCCCGGGTGGTGGTGCTGATTCCGGCTACCCAGGCACTGACCGTCCGCAACGGCCTGCTGGAGGCCGGCGGTGTGCCGGTGGACTACCGGTATGGTAAGTAGCGAACGCGCGCAGCGCGCGAAATGTGGGACATCTTAACTTATGCACGTTTTGTAACTACTTAGTCGGTTTTTAAGACGCGATCCGGCTAAGTAGTCACCCTATTTATAACAGTTTCTAACCACGCGCCAAATCTACCCCGACGCCCGCCGCATGAATTATCCGCTCCCAAACGTTGCAAAACCAAATTTTTCACCGCGGCGTTGTATCTTTGCCGCGCAATTCCAAAAATAATTTTGCCCCGTTTCGATTTTCACTCTTCACTCAACGACAACATGCAACCCAGCGAATTTCTCCGCAAACTCGGCCTCAAAACCAAAAACGCCGGCGCCTGGTCGGGCCTCGAAGCCATCCCCGGCAGCGCCCGCTCGCTGCAAAGCCACAGCCCGGTGAACGGCACGTACATCGGTTCCGTTTCTATCACCACCCGCGCGCAGTACGACGAAGTAATCGCCCGCGCAGAAACGGCTTTCAAAGCATGGCGGGAAATTCCGGCACCCAAACGCGGCGAAATCGTGCGGCAATACGGCGAAGTCCTCCGGCAGTACAAAGAACCGCTGGGTCGCCTGGTATCCTATGAAATGGGCAAAAGCCTGCAGGAAGGCCTGGGCGAAGTGCAGGAAATGATTGATATCTGCGATTTTGCCGTAGGCCTGTCGCGCCAACTCTACGGCCTCACCATGCACTCCGAACGACCCGGCCACCGAATGTACGAACAGTGGCATCCGCTGGGCATCGTGGGGATTATCTCCGCATTCAACTTCCCAGTGGCCGTATGGGCCTGGAATTCGATGATCGCGCTGGTCTGCGGCGACGTGTGCGTGTGGAAACCCTCCGAAAAAACTCCGCTCTGCGGCATCGCCTGCCAAAACCTGTTCCAAAAAGTCCTCAAAGCCAATAACCTGCCGGAAGGCATCCTGTCGGTAATCAACGGTGATTACCGCGTCGGGGAGTACCTGACCAAAGACGCCCGCGTGCCGCTCGTCAGCGCCACCGGCAGCGTGCGCATGGGCAAAATTGTGGGCCAAGCCGTGGCCGCCCGCCTGGGTCGCTCCCTGCTGGAACTGGGCGGCAACAACGCCATCATTATTACGCCTTCAGCCGATCTGAAAATCGTGCTGACCGGCGCGGTGTTCGGCGCCGTGGGTACGGCCGGACAGCGCTGTACCACTACCCGCCGACTGATCGTCCACGAAAGCCAAATCGGCGAAGTGAAAAAAATGCTGGCCAACGCCTACAAACAACTCCGCATCGGCGACCCGCTGGACGCCAACAACCACGTGGGCCCACTCATTGACCAAAGCGCCGTGCAAGCCTACCTGCACGCCATCGAGGAGGTCAAAAAAGCCGGCGGCACGTTCGTCGTGGAAGGCGGCGTACTCGAAGGCGCCGGCTACGAAAGCGGCTGCTATGTAAAACCCTGCATCGCCGAGGTGCAAAACCACTGGGCAATCGTACAACACGAAACGTTCGCACCGATTCTGTACCTAGTAACGTATAAAACCCTGGACGAAGCCATCGCCCTGCAAAACGGCGTACCCCAAGGCCTCTCCTCCGCCATCATGACCACCAACCTGCGCGAAGCGGAACGCTTCCTCAGTGCAGCCGGTTCCGACTGTGGCATCGCCAACGTGAATATCGGCACCTCCGGCGCGGAAATCGGCGGCGCGTTCGGCGGCGAAAAAGAAACCGGCGGCGGCCGCGAATCCGGATCCGACAGCTGGAAGGCCTATATGCGCCGACAAACAAATACGATTAATTACTCGGAATCGGTACCGCTGGCGCAGGGGATTAAATTCGATTTGTAAAAAGCAACGACTTAGCCGGACGGCAATCCGGCTAAGTCGTTACAAAATAATTGCCGCGGCGCAGCAAGGTTTTTTGCTTTTCCTGCTGTTTTTTCTTATTTTTGCAAGCAAATGCCCTCGCCATGCAAATTGACTCCCAAACCCTGTTTGAATACCTGTGCGACGCCCCCGACGCCGCGCTGATCGTACACCGTATGCAAGACTGGCTCGAGGCAGAAAACCGCCGCCGCATCGAATTCTACAACGAAATCAATGAATCGCTGAAAGCGGAATTCATCAACGGAGACATTGTGCTGCACTCCCCGGTAACGAGGGCGCATTCACTGGCTGTCTCCAAGATCAGCCGATGGCTGGGCAATTACGTAGAGGAAAAGCGGCTGGGAGAAGTGCATATAGAAAAAGCGCTGATCCGCCTCACCCGCAACGATTACGAGCCGGACATCTGCTTTTTCGGCAACGCAAAGGCCAAAGAATTTACGGCCGATCAAAAATTATTCCCGCCGCCCGACCTCGTTGTGGAGGTGCTCTCTCCTTCTACCGAAAAAATTGATCGCGGGATCAAGTTCCACGACTACGCCGCGCACGACATCGCCGAGTACTGGATCGTGGATACCAATGAAAAATTCGTAGAACAATACGTACTCCGAAACGGCCAATACGAACTGGTGATTCGATCCCGCCAAAACGACCTCCACGCCGATAGTGTAGATGGCTTCGTGCTGCCCGTCCGCCTGCTCTTCGAAGAAATCTGACCGCATGCTGAAATATTTCGAATTCAATCCTTTCGCGGAAAATACCTGGATCGTTTATGACGACAGTGGCGCATGCGCCATTTTTGACCCCGGATGCTACACGGTGGAAGAATGCCGCGCCCTGCGCGCGTTTATTGAGGAAAACAGCCTGAAACCGGCGCGGCTGATCCTGACGCATGCCCACCTCGACCACGTATTCGGCGCCCGCTTCGTGCAAGACACCTGGCAGCTGCCACTGGAAGTCCATCAAAACGAACTGCCCCTGCTGGAGCGTTTTCAGGACGTCTGCCGCATGTACGGCATTCCCGGCGCCCAAACGCCGCCCGAGCCGGAAATATTCCTAAACCCCGGCGATCTGATCGCTTTCGGCAATACCCGCCTGGAGGCGCTGTACACCCCCGGCCACTCGCCCGGCAGCCTGTCTTTTTACAACCGCAGCGAAGGGTACGTGCTCGCGGGAGACGTGCTGTTTATGGAAAGCATCGGACGAACCGACCTGCCCGGCGGCGACCATGACACGCTGATCGAGCGCATCCGGCGCGAACTCTTCAGCCTGCCCGACGAAACGATCGTGTACCCCGGCCACGGCCCGGCTACCACGATCCGGCACGAAAAGGCGTATAATCCGTTTTTGAACTAAGCGCGTGTTTGGAATTTGCTCGCTGAGACAAAAATGGCTCTATTTTTGCCTTCGGCCGAAAACGCCAAACATGCTGTAAAAGCGAGGGTGTATCATAAGTCCGTGAAAGCCCCGTTAAGCAAAAAAATATTTTGTTTGATTGCCTGTTTTTTTTATTTTTTCTAAAAAAATCAAAAAAACAGGCAATCAAACATTATTTTATTTCGCCGCCGGAGGCGGCGAAATACTTGTGATACACCCTCTCGCTGTCTGGCTCAACCGAAAGCGCGTTTCAGCGGATCAGCGTAATCTCTCCCGACTGCTTTTTGTATTCCCCGCAAACAAGGATCTCCGCAGCATACACGTACACATCCGAGGGCGCGTCCTGATCGGCTATGCGGCCATCCCAGGGGCTGTTTCCTCGGTACACCTCCTGTCCCCAACGATTAAAAACGGCCAGGGAGCGCAGCTCGACGTTCTTCCCGGGCAGCTGAAAGGAATCGTTGACGTTGTCTCCGTTCGGCGTGAACGCATTGGGCAAAAGCACCGAGCAATCAGGCGGCGTGACGTTGACGGTCACGCGGACGGAGTCGGCGCAACCATTGCTATTAACGACCAGCAATTGATAGGTCGTGGTGCTGTCCGGCGTAGCCGTCGGGTTCGGGCAGTCTGAACAAGACAGACCATCGGCGGGCGTCCAGAAGTAAGCGCCGATCCCGGCGCCCGTCAGGACGACCGACTGGCCAACCTCGATGGTCGTATCCGTCGGCTGTACGGTAGCCAACGCGGCGGGCAGTAAGTTGATGGATAGCGTATCGGAGAGGAGGCAGTCGCCCAACACCGCCGTGGCCGTAAGCGTGGCCGAGGTGTCGCCGACAAACTGCGTGGCAGGGGCGGCAGGATCAGCAACCAGATCGGCAGGCGACCAGCTGAAAACGCCGTTGGTAACAGCCTGAAGCGCAATTTGCGCGCCCGAACAAGCGGTCTGATCCGCGCCGGCATCCAATATCAACGGAGAAGCGGAAACAAGCAGGGTGTCAACGCCGATGGCGCAGCCCGGGGCGGTGACCGTAACCGCATACGACCCGGGCGCTGTAATATCAATCGTATCGGTAACTGCGCCGTTGGACCAGGTATAACCGGCGCCACCAATACCCGTACCGATCCGAATGACCTGATTTTCACAAAGCGTCAGATCCGCACCAAGATCCACGTTCAGGGTTTCAGAGGCGCCGTCGCGCCGGAAAATGGCGTTGTCGAAATTGGGCAATCCCAAAAAGAAATTGCTGGTATTGAAAATAAACGCTTTTCTATCCAAAAACGGCGCCCCATTTGGACAACGGATGACCGATAGCGCCACCGGGGCGCTGAAAAAATCCAGTTCAATAAAGTAAATATTCCCGTCAGCAGCGACCTGCATCTGCCCGATATTCAGCGATAACTGTTCGAACGCGACGCTGGAACCGATGATGTCGGCTGCGGTCAGGTTGAAATAGCCGAGCTGTTGATTGTTGGATTGATAGAAAAAAAGCCGTTTGCCGTCGGGCGAAAATTCATACGCGCTGATATCGGCGTATTGCAGTCCCGCATTCGTAATCGCGCCCGTCTGATTATCAAATGGATAAATGCCGTTCGAACTGCAAATCCATTTTCCGTCGGGCGATCCCTTGATGATGCCGGATTCGATGATATTGTACAAGGTCGGAGCACCCACGCCTGCGGCGGTCACGGGAAATACGCTCATTCCAAGGTTGTCATTGTGGACGATAATCCAGTAATCGCTGCCGTTCTGATGGCGCACGGCGCACAGGCCCTCGTAGGAAGGAACCAAGATCATTGGCGTATAATCTACCACGCCGCCCAGACCGCCATTCTGCGCCATGTCTATTTCGAAATAGGAAAGTCCGCGCCCCTGGGGTTGTCCGGGCACATCGCCGCCGATATAAAATTCGATTTCCTCCATGGTAAAGAGGTAGTACCTGCCCGGGGCGCCGGGTTTGGGGATAATAACGGAGGACTGCGCGGCGCTAAAACCGCCGCCCTCGGTGTTCCCCATATCGTACAGCACCTCGTGGTTTCTGTTCCAGATTTTCCCGCTGCTTTGTCCGCTCAATATCGGATCGCGTCCGCCCCCGTTGGTATAAAAAAGCAGGTTTCCGTCGGCGTCCGCGATTGAAGCGCAGCCCTCGAAGGTGGACATGGCGCTCGGCGCGGTGATGACCGGCGCGCCGGAATTGAAATCCAGGGCAAAACCTTCCCCAAAATGCCAAATGTTGCCTTCTTTTTGGGCGTTTACTGCGCCGGCGAACACGGCGATGAGCGCGATTACCGCAAGTTTTTTGTTCATATTTTTTAACGAATAAGGGTGATATCGCCTGATTTCCGGACGGGGCCGTCGCAGGTATTCATTTCAAGTTGATAGACGTAAACGCCCGGCTGCGCCTGCTCGCCCGCGATGGATCCGTCCCAGTACGCCGTCGCGTCCTGCGTCTCGAACACAAGATCGCCCCATCGCGAATAAATACGCAGCAAAAATCCATCCGGAAGGATATCAGATCCGTACACCCGGAATAGATCGTTATCCAATCCGATTGCGTTTCCGGGCGCAAAGATATTCGGCACGTAATAAGGACACGGTTTTTTTATTTCCACTGTCACGGTGTCGGTGTCGGCGCATCCGAAGGCATCGAAACCGGTGACGGTATAGGAGACGGTCTCCTCATTCAGTGCAATCGGATCGGGACAATCGGTACAGCTTAGGCCGGTCGCGGGCTGCCACAACCAAGCCGCCGCGCCCGATGCGCGCAAGTACGCGGGCGCGCCTTGTGGAACCAAGGTGTCGGGCGATGCGGTCACCACAGGCGCCGAACGCACGGTCACCGCAACCGAAGCCGTATCTGAACAGGCGCCGATGGACACAATCACCGAAAAAACGGCCGACGAATCCGGCGCCGCTACCAACCCGGCATCGTCGGATAAAACCAGTCCGCCGGCATCCCGCCATGAAAACGCCGTTCCGCCGGCGGCCAGCAAAAACGCTTCGCCGCCGCTGCAGACGGTGGTATCCGGCGAAACGACAATATCGGGGATCGCCCCCCTCGAACTGATTACAACGGTATCGCGCAGCACGCCGCATTCGCTGTTGATCGTCAGTGCATAGGTTCCGGGGGCGCTGACCGCAATACCGGGCGTAGTCTCTCCCGTACTCCAGAGATAGGCGCCGGGAATCGCGAATACCGGTTGCAAGGCCAGTACTTCGCCGATGCAGAAGGAGGTATCGGCAGGCAGGATGTTTGTTTCTTCAAAACTTTGGCAAGTGATTTCTTCCGTCAGCGGCATATCCGCCACGCTGACGATTATATTTTGCCTGGTCGTAGTCTGTGTTGCGCTGAGGGCATAATCCACGGCCAAAGGCAGGTCGTCCGGCGGCAAAATAGCCAGTTGGCCGGCTTTCCGGCAGCAGGAGAACTTAGGACTCGCCTTGCCGACAACGCCCCGCCGGGCTGTTCCATCTATGCTCGCATCGGTAAATCCGCAGAAAATCATCTCCCCGTCGCGGAAGAGCGCATCCGTTCCAAAATCCTGATCGTCAGACCCAAAAGTAATATGATCAATCAGATCGCCGTTTTTTGTCAACCTCGCAATCACAAAATCCACGTCCGTGGGCGGAAAAATAATTGATCTGGACACCGCCGCCAGTGCCAGGGTATCATTTCCCATCACGCCGATACCAATCACAAACATATCCTGCCCATTGGAAATACGCGTCTGCCCGAGTACCGCGCCGGCGCCGTTGAGGCGGATCAGAACGGTTTCGAAGGAAACGCCGACATATCGGATCGTCGCCATTGTGATCTCGTCATTTCCCGAAACCGTCGCGTCCAGCAGATCTTGGGCCTCCAGCGCATGCGCGTACTCCTTCGCCCAAAGGATGTCGCCATCCTGATTGCAACGGGCAACAAGCACGCCACTGTTCGTCGTATCGTACACATCGCCCAGGATAAAAAAATCGCCGGACGGCATCGGAACGATTTTCCGGAACGTCAGAAATTCATTTGTATCGTACATTTTTTCCCACAGCAACTGTCCGGTATCCGAAAAACGGGCCAGCATGACCCTTTGAATGATGCTATTGGACTGTCGGCTCATGCCCACTGCAACCACGCTTCCGTCCGACAGTTTTGCGGCGTCAAACCAGTCGTCCTGATCATCGGGCGTTCCCCAGACAATCTCGCTCCGGAAGTTTCCGTTTGCATCGAGTTGCAGCACCGAGGCGTCGAAGTACTGGGTAAAGCCGGTATTGTTGTTGAAAACGAGCAAGTCGCCGTTGTCGAGCGCAATAACGGCTCGGATATCCCGGCTATACTCCGGTTTTTTATTCCACAGCAGATTGCCGGTACTGTCAAACCGGGAAACAAAGGACGATAGTTGGGAGCCGCTGCGTAACATACCGCCGGCAATCCAACCCTTATCCGGGTACTCCTCCAGGGCTAAATACGTCATCAAGGTGTCACCGTAAGAGAAAACCTTGGTGAATGACTGTGCATGCAGCAGGTTTTGGAAGAAAATCAGGCATAAAACGACGAGATACTTCATAAATGCGGGCAAAATAAAGCGCGTGTATTGTATGAACCAGCCTCCTCCAAAAGGACGCGTTTTGTCCAACGCGCGACCGGCTTGCAAAATGAACTACAAACAGCACGCTTTTGTTGAGCGCAGGCGCCCTGCCGGCCGCGTTACCGGCTCGAAAATCCTGCTATTGCCAGAACGCGACATTCCGGCGTCTAAGAAAAAAAGTAACTACGTAATCGGATCGCGAGCCGGCTACGTAGTGCCGCGTCCAGCAAATAGCCTATGAATTGGGCCGCCATATTCATGCGCTATTCGCCGGACGCGGCACTAGTTACAAAAAAACACCTACTTTCGTGCCGTGGCAACCTACCTCCTCCGACGCATCCTGCTCGCAGTACCCACTGCGCTGCTCATCTCGCTGGCTGTGTTCGGCCTAAGCAAGTGCGCGCCTTACGACCCGGTGTACGCGATTTTCGGCGACAATCCTGGTTTGAGCCTGGATCCGATCGCCGCCGGCGAATCCTATCGGACAAAAATCCGCCAAATCGGACAGGATTACCCGGCCTTTTACTTTGCCGTCGAGCCGGCTTCTTTCCCCGATTCTCTCCACCGCATCTACCCGCCCGAACGCCGCGAACGTCTGCGCCGCCTTACCGCGCATACCGGTAACTGGGACGCCGTGGATCAGTACGAAAAATCGCTGTCGGCGCTCGCCCGCGCATTGGAACAACTGCCGGACTCGGCAGCCCCCAAAACAATGCTCCGCGCCCAATTCAAAAACCTGGCCGACAGTCGGCAGCCGGAAACAATAGATTCGTTGCTTCAACATTTCGACCGCGCGGCAGCCGGAACGCCGCTCGCAACAAGCGCCGCCGATCTGCGCCAACGCGCCGACGCCCTGCTCCAATCTGCCGCTACCCCACGCCAATACTTGCCCGTCTTCCGCTGGTACGGACTGCAAAATCAATACCAGCGCTGGATCAGCGGCTTTTTTACCGGCGAACTGGGGCGCACGATCTACGGCAAACCCGTGTGGGAAGAATTGCGCCCCCGCTTGTACACGACGTTGGTCATCAATGGGTTCGCGCTGCTGCTCGCATTCGCGCTCGCGCTCCCGCTGGGCGTACGCATGGCCCGATCGTACAACCGGTTCTTCGACCGATACGCCGGCCTGACGCTCCTGTTCGTACACGCGATCCCCGTGTTCTGGCTGGGCAGCCTGCTGTTGCTATTCCTGGCCACGCCCGGACAAGGCCTTTACCTCTTCAAATCCACTTACCTGGAAATCTGGAACAGTAAACGCATGGGGTTCGGCTATTACCTGCTATACAACGCCCCCAAATTCGTCTTGCCGGTGCTGACCATCGCCCTCCACGCGCTCGCCCTGCTCACCCTCCAGATGCGCAGCGCCATGCTCGGCGTCTTGCAGGCGGATTATATCCGCACCGCCCGCGCCAAAGGCCTGCCGGAATCGGCGGTGCATTGGCGCCATGCCTTCCCCAACGCCATATTCCCTATTATCACGCTACTTTCAGGGGTTTTACCCGCACTTTTCGCCGGATCGCTGGTCATCGAGTACCTTTTTCAGACGCCCGGCATGGGCGTCAAAGCCCAGGAAGCGTTTGTCAGCCGCGACTATCCCGTGCTCTTTGCCATCCTGATGATCGCCGCCTTCCTGACCGTACTCGGCAATCTGCTCGCCGATTTGTTGTATGCCTGGGCGGATCCGCGCGTGCGCTTTACGCGAAAATAAGGCCGCGCCGCCGTACCTTTGCGCCGCGTCCAATCATTGCTCACCATCAAACGATTTAAAAAATATGATACAGCGCGTTCAAACCCTGTTTTTCACCGTCGCCGCCGGCGTCCTGTTCGGACAATTCGGCGTGCCGTATCTGCAGACTTCGCCCGGTAATCCCGCCACGACGCTGGCGGTTCTCGCTGATGGCACGCTCAACCCCACGGACAACTACGGATTGCTCGGCCTCACCCTACTGGGCGGCGGCATTGCCGTCGGCGCCATCTTTTTATTCAAAAACCGCACCCTGCAAGCCAAACTGGCCGGCGGGGGTATCCTCGTCAGCATTTTTCTGCTGGCGCTGACTGCGCTGGTCACAAAAACAACCTGGGATGCCGTACCGGAAGGGGGGGAAGCGACATTGGGCGCCGGAATAGCAGCGCCGCTAATCGCACTGGCCAATTTCTGGCTGGCCTGGAGAAATATTCGGAAAGATGAAGCGCTGGTGCGGTCTATGGATCGCCTGCGATAAATGGAGGAAATAAAACGTAATTGCGGGTTATTTCTTGAAAGACCAAATTGATACTTTCAAGAACTAACCCGCAATTCCAAATATCCAGTTAAATCACGCTTCTTTGAGCATGCGGGTACCAAAAACAAGGAGAACGAGCAGAAGGATAGATACGATAAGCATCGGATTAAATTTTTTGATGAAAAAATTGGGTTCAGAGATCAGCTTTTGCCCTGAAATCTTTCGATGCTTATATAATGGCTAAAACAATGCCAAAGTATCCAGTAGAAGTGTTAAAATTTTCTAAAAAATTTCTCAAACAGAAAACTGATTGTCATTACAAGGCTGCAACCCAACGGGTTATACCATAAGTAAGCGTCGCGATCCACGAAGAAAAAAAGATAAAAAATAATCGCCTGGGTGATGACGGCGGCATAAAACACGGCGCGCGCACCGACCTGCTTGAGGAAGAACGCGGTGAAAAAGATACCGAGGATGGTTCCGTAGAAGACGGATCCGATCATATTAACGGCCTGGATCAGATTTTCGAACAGGTTGGCGTAGGTAGCGAACACCATGATAAATACGCCCCAGAGCACGGTGGCAATCCGGGAGGCCTTGAAGTAGTGGGTATCGTCGCGGCCCGGGGCGACGGAACGCCGGTAAATATCCGACACCGTGGTGGCGGTAAGGGCGCTCAGTTCGGAAGCCGTGGTGCTCCAGGCGCCGCAGAAGATCATAGCCAGCATGAGCCCGATCAGTCCGTGCGGAATGTGATTCAGGATGAACGTGATAAAAACAAAGTCTTTATCCTTGGCGTCGGCGCCCGGCACGGCTTTTTTGATCAGTCCTTCGGCCTCCGTGCGCAAGGCTTTGCGTTCGGCGTCGAGTTGTTGCAGTTCGGTTTTTGCTGCTTGTTCCGCATCGGCGGATTCGGTTTTCATCGCGGTCAGCAGGCGTTGCATAGCCGCTTGTTTGAGCAGAAAATTCGTGTCTGCCCGGGCTTCCAGGCGCTCGAAAGCCCGCTCTTGGGTTGTACCTTCGATTTTAGCCCGGTTGGCCTGGTTGAAATGCAAGGGCGCTTGGTTGAACTGAAAAAATACAAACACCATGACCCCGACTGACAGCACCAGAAACTGCATCGGGATTTTTACAAAACCGTTGAAGAGCATGCCGATTCTGCTTTCCCGGAGGGATTTGCCGGACAAATAACGCCCCACCTGGCTCTGATCCGTGCCGAAATACGACATAAACAGGAAGGTGGCGCCCAGGATGCCCGACCACACGTTGTAGCGGTCATGCCAGCTGAAGCTCCAGTCAATCACCTGCGTTTTGCCGCTGACGCCGGCAATTTGCCAGGCTTCCGAGAGGCCCACGCCCTGCGGCAGTTGGTTGAGCACGAGTACAAACGCCAGAATTAGTCCGCCCAGCATCACGGTCATCTGCAACTCCTGGGTGCGGCTCACCGCCGCGCTGCCGCCGGTAGTCGTGTAGATCACCACGAAAATGGCCATCAAGAAGTTGGTGAATCCCAAATTCCAGCCAAAAACGGCGCATAAAATAATACTCGGCGCGTAGATGCTAATTGCCGCTGCTACGCCGCGTTGGATCAGGAACAAAATAGCCGTCAGGCTGCGCATCCGCAGATCGAATCGCTGCTCAAGGTATTCGTAGGCGGTGGTCACCTTGAGGCGGTAGTACACCGGCAGCACGAACAGCACCAGAAAAATCATCGCGATCGGCATCCCGAAGTAAAACTGGACGAACTCCAGGCCGTCGGCGAAGCCCTGGCCCGGCGTGCTCAGAAACGTAATGGCACTGGCCTGCGTGGCCATGATGCTCAGGCCGATCGTCCACCAGGGCAGGTCGCGTTTGCCCGCCAGGAAATTTTCACTCGATTGTATATTCCGGCTTTTCCAGATACCGTACAACACAATAAACGCCAGGGCGCCAATCAGCACAATCCAGTCAATAATAGCCATAATACATTCGCTTAGTTCATGGAAAAATACAAAATCAATCCTAAAACGATAATAAAAAACAGCCAAGCCCATAGGCTCAGGCTGTTGCCGCGCCAGACATTGAATATACTTTCCATGACATTCCGCCAGTCGAGTTCCCGGCCGGGCGCCGTGCCCACCACCGGTTCGTGCGCGAGGCAGAAATAGCGACGTTGGCCTTTTCGACCCTGGTCGCCGTGTTTAGTCAGCACCATGAAATCGCCGTTCAGGAACCGCAGGTCGAAGAGTTCGCTGCGCCCGCCGATTTCGATAATCAGCGTATTATAGGGCTGCAGTTGCCGCCAGGCGCCGCGCATCAGGTTGCCGTCGAGCGACAATAGATATTCGCCGCCGGGATTAAAAATATGGAGAATCGCTTCGTGAAAACCTTCGTCGTCGCGCACTTCTTTCCAGCGACGTCCGATCCAGAATTTCTCTTCCTGCAAATCTTCCCCATACGGAATGACCTTGGGCAGGATAAAATCCAGGTGGTCGTCCATACTGCCCAGCTCGCGGGGAAGATCCGGACTGAAGGCGTTGGCGATATCTCTGAAGAAAGTTATTTCCATAATCGGGCGCGCGCCGCATTCGGGCGACCGGCCGGGCGCGTCAATCGTTCAGTTTGAGTACTTTTAAAAACGCCTCCTGGGGCACTTCCACGCTGCCGAACTGCTTCATTTTTTTCTTTCCTTCTTTCTGTTTTTCGAGCAGTTTGCGCTTCCGCGAGATATCGCCGCCGTAGCACTTGGCGGTCACGTCCTTGCGCAGGGCGGAGATGGTTTCGCGCGCGACCACCTTGGCGCCGATAGCGGCTTGGATGGCGATCTGGAATTGTTGCCGCGGCAGCAGTTCCTTGAGTTTTTCGCACATCCGACGGCCGATATATTCGGCTTTGGAACGGTGTACGAGCGCGGAAAGCGCGTCCACCTGTTCGCCGTTGAGTTTGATATCGAGTTTGACCAGGTCGGTTTCGCGGTAATCCAGCAAGTGGTAGTCGAAGGAAGCGTAGCCGCGGGTCATGGATTTCAGCATATCGTAGAAATCGAACACGATTTCCGCCAGCGGCATGTGGAAGATAATTTCTACCCGCGTCGGGGTGAGATAGTGCTGTTTTTGCAGAATCCCCCTTTTTTCCATGCACAGGCTCATGATATTGCCGATGTATTCCGGTTTGGTGATAATCTGTGCGTAAATAAAGGGTTCTTCTGCCCTTTCGAGGTGGTTCGGATCGGGCATTTCGGTAGGTTGGTGCACCACAAAACGCTTACCTTTCATATCGGTGGCGAAGTAGGACACGTTGGGCACCGTGGTGATAATGTCCTGGTTAAATTCGCGTTGGAGGCGTTCCTGCACAATTTCCATGTGCAGCATACCGAGGAAACCGCAGCGAAAACCGAAGCCAAGCGCAGCGGAAGTTTCCGGTTCGAACACTAGGGAAGCGTCGTTGAGCTGGAGTTTTTCGAGCGAGTCGCGGAGATCTTCGAAATCGTCGTTATCAAGCGGGTACACGCCGGCAAATACCATAGGCTTGACCTCTTCGAATCCCTTAACGGGCGTTTCGCAGGATCGGTAAAAATGTGTGATGGTATCTCCCACTTTAATTTCCCGGCTTACTTTGATGCCGGTGATCACATAGCCTACATTGCCTGCGCTGATTTCAGCCGTTTCGAACATGCCCATACGCAGGATGCCTACTTCTTCGGCTACTACCTCTTTCCCCGTATTATAAAATTTAATTTTATCGCCTTTTTTAAGCGTGCCGTTCATGATCCGCACGTATGCGATCACGCCGCGGTAGGAATTGAACATCGAGTCGAAGACCATCGCCTGCAAGGGCGCCGACGGGTCTCCTTTGGGCGCCGGCACGCGATCCACCACGGCGGCCAGAATTTCGGGCACGCCCAGGCCGGTGCGGCCCGAGGCGGGAATAATATCCTCGCGGTCGCAACCGATCAAATCCATAAGCTGATCCTGCGTTTCCTCGATCATGGCGCTGTCCATGTCAATTTTGTTGGCGATCGGGATAATTTCCAGGTTGTGATCTACGGCCAGGTAGAGGTTGCTGATCGTCTGCGCCTGGATGCCCTGGGTGGCGTCCACCAACAGAAGCGCGCCTTCACAGGCGGCGATAGAGCGGCTCACCTCGTAGGAAAAATCCACGTGACCCGGCGTATCAATCAGGTTGAAGATATACTCCTGCCCGTCTGCGGGGTGGACATATCGCATCTGGATGGCGTGGCTTTTGATCGTGATCCCGCGCTCGCGCTCCAGGTCCATGTTATCCAAGGCCTGGTCTTGCATATCGCGATCGGCGATCGTGTGGGTATGTTGGAGGAGCCGATCGGCCAGGGTGCTTTTGCCGTGGTCAATGTGGGCGATAATACAAAAATTGCGGATGTTCTTCATGAACGGAGTTGTAAATTCGGTTTGAACGCAGTAAAAGCCTGTCTGGTTTTATAATTCGGCGAGAAAATCACAGACTGCCCAAAATGCGGCTCGAATTGAGCGTGCGAAGATACGGAAAATACTCGATTTGCTTTTATTGTAAAGTAACGTAACTACTTAGCCGGCTCGCTGTATGGCTCAAAAAGTCCCATTTTTCGCCATACTTCGCAATTTTTTTTGACCGTAGCGCTGCTACGGCCTGCAAATAATCGCTTCGTCTGGCAAAAAATAGATCCTTTTTTGTCTCAGACGCGACCGGCTAAGTAGTTACTTTGTAACTACTTAGTCAGAACCGACCAAGTGGTTACTTTTTCTAAAAAAATCCGAAATTTGCGCCGCAAAAAGCAACAGCCGCCATGTCCCGTAAAAATAAGCTGAAAAAATTCAACGATATCCTGTCGTTTCCCAACGTGTACGAATGCTACAACGTGCTCCAGCCTGCGCTGGTCGGCGTGGGCATGGAACCGGTGGACTTGCGCGGCCGCTGGCGGCGCGGGCATTTTGGCAATGATTTTCCCATTACCCTGGAGCTGGCCTGCGGCGGCGGCGAGTACACGGTCGGCCTCGCGGCTTCTATCTCCGAGCGCAATTTCATCGGTATTGATATCAAGGGGAACCGAATCTGGAAGGGCGCCAAACAAGCGCTGGAGGAAGGTGTGGATCGGGTCGCTTTTCTGCGAACCCGCATCGAAGTGCTCGCACATTTTTTCGCCCCGGGCGAAGTGGACGAAATCTGGATCACCTTCGCCGATCCGTTTCCAAGGCCCACCAAGGCAGATCGTCGCCTGAGTTCCGCCCGCTTTTTAGAGGTGTACCGGCGTTTGCTGAAGCCCGGCGGGCTGGTGCACGTCAAACACGACGATCCGGATTTTTACCGGTTTACGCTGAACACGATTGCAGCAGATCCCGGCTGCGTGCTGGAATATTGCAATGACGACATCTATGCCGGTCCGCTCGAACGCCCCGAACTGGCGATCCAAACCACCTACGAACGGATGCACCTCGCCAAGGGCAAAAAAATTAAATACCTCCGTTTCAGCCTCTGGCCGCGGCCGGAAATGCCGGGGAGCGGCGAATCCGGACAGGAATAAACCCGCAAACAAAATTTTTTGTACCTAGTTAGGCAAACCCCGAAGGGGTAGCATTTTTCTGGCATTTTTTTGGTTTTCGGAACAGATATTTGGGAATAATGTCAGCAATTCGGTCTCAGGCTAACCGGTTAATAATTTTTTTTTCAATCTGCGGAACTTTTCAGAACTCGCCCGGCGTTCTATGCGCAAACAAATCTCCTGACACCGTTCAGGCGAAAAAACCATCATCATGGCAACGATTAACAAAAGGAACGAGGAGCAAAATGCGCGCATCTTTGAAACGGAGCTCTACCCGTTCACGGACGCCGTGTACAACTTCGCCGTCCGCCTGACGAACGACGCCTCCCGGGCCGACGACCTGGTGCAGGAAACTTTTATGAAGGCCTGGCGCTTCATAGACAGCTATCAGGAAGGCACCAACGCCAAAGCCTGGCTGTTCCGTATTTGCAAAAATGCGTTCATCAACGAGTTCCGTGCTAAAAACCGCGAACCGCAGTCGGTGGACATCGATCTCGTTTCCGTCGGCCGCAATGCAAAAGGCGTCGTCCGCGATGCGCACCTGCTCGAAGAAATCGGCACAGGCGAACTCGGCGACGAAGTGATGGCTGCGCTCAACACCCTCAATTCGGACAACCGCCTGGTGGTGTTGCTGGATTTTGAAGATTTTACCTACAAGGAAATCGCCGCCATCCTCAACGTGCCGCTGAACACCGTGCGCACCCGCCTGCACCGCGCGCGCCAGAACATGGCCGATATGCTGATTGCGTATGCCCAGGCGCGCGGAATCAGAGCGCGAGGCGAAAGACAACAGGACAAAACCAGCGAGGTGCTGGTTTCCGGTTAAAAAAATACAGGGTTTACCGCCGCCTTTACGGTCGCAGGTAAACCTTGTTTTTTTCATATCCTAATTATTTCAACACACTCCATTTCTTTTCTCACCTGCACTCTCGTCCACCCCGGCCTGCCGCCTGTCTGAAAAACGGCGGCGCCCTTCACCCTCCCGCTCCTATGCGCACAACGAATCAGCGACGTTCTATAGCCAACCTTGCGACCTGCCCGTCTGGCTCACCGGCAAGTCCCCGCGCTCGTTTTTTTGTGCCCTGGGAAGGGGGAGATGATGGTTGCAAATCCGGATCGTGGGGGAGCGCGCAAACGTACTGTACGATGAACTATTGCAAGCCATCCGCTAAACTTTCTGCCAATTCGGTCGCTGAAACACCCGCCTTCTCCGAACAGGAAAACACCACAGACCTGATTGCCGCCGCCTCGAATCCCGTTTTTGCCATTCCCGAAGGCCCCAAAGATCTGCTATTCGAGGAATCCGACGACCTAATACGAAATCGTATAAAAAATATCCTGCCCATGTATCTGGCGCCTAAGGAGCTGAAGGAAAAAATCCGAAGAATCAGCTCGCTCGGCAGGGATTAATTCTCCGGCGCTTCCCTTTCGATTAAAATAACGGTAACTTCATATTGGCTTAACACATCGGATGTTAACAGCCCAGTATCTTTGCATGGATTTATTATTCATGCAAAACAATCCGCGCCCGCTCGCCTCGTCCCGTTTGCTCCTGCCGCGCCCTTCCGTACGGCGCATGGCCTTGTTTGCTCCGGGTTTCACGGGAAGGGTGCTGCTTCAAGCGCCGATGCGAGCCGCAGACGCGGCGGCGGATACCAAGCGCAAACTTTCCCGCGCCTCCTGTCTGTTTCAGGCGCTCTCCTGGATAGCCGGCGCATGTGCATTCCTGGGCGCGCTGATGGCGCTCGCACATATTGCTTTCACGCATTCGATCCGTTAATTTATCTATGAAGCGCAAACCCGACATCGTTGTAATTTCCGATCTGCACCTCGGCGCCTACGGCTGCCATGCGCGCGAATTGCTCAACTACCTGAAGAGCGTCGAGCCGCGTACGCTGATCCTCAATGGCGACATTTTCGATATCTGGCAGTTCAAAAAAAGCTATTTCCCAAAAGAACACACGGAGGTCGTACGCCGCATCCTGAAAATGGCGGTGAACGGCGTCAAAGTATATTACCTCACCGGAAACCACGACGATCTGCTCCGCAAATTCGGCGAATTGTCCTTCGGCCTGATCCACCTGCGCAATAAACTGGTGTTTCAGGTGGACGGCAAGTCGCACTGGGTTTTCCACGGCGACGTATTCGACGCCAGCATCCACCGAGCCCGCTGGCTGGCCAAACTCGGCGGCCAAGGATACGACCTGCTGATCCGCATCAACCGCATGGTCAACGCCACGCGCAATCTGTTCGGCTTCGCGCCGGTCTCCTTTGCCGCCAACGTCAAAAAAAGCGTCAAAGGCGCCGTAAAATATATCAGCGACTTCGAAGAAACCGCCATCCAACTGGCCGCGGAAAAAGGCTACGACTATGTGGTCTGCGGACATATCCACCGCCCGCAAATCCGGGAGATCACCACCGAGAACGGACAAAAAGTGACGTATCTGAACAGCGGCGACTGGGTGGAGCACCTCACTGCGCTGGAATTTCAGCACGGCGCCTGGAGCGTCTATACCTACAACGACGCCGATTTCGCAACGGTCAGTCCGCGCCTGAAAGTCGCAGAATCCGATTTGCAGGCCGTGCGCCTTCAACGGCATGAAGTGCTGCCGGATTTGTCGGCGGCCGCTTTGGAGGCGCTTTAGGGTTTGTGGAAAAGCCCGTTAACGGCTGTCAAAAGAATATTTTGAAGAGCCGCCCGTTTTTTTATTGGGAACTGACCGGGCGTCTGTTGCCGTTGTCTTTGCGGTGAACGGTTTCGGGCTTTGCGTTCGGGCGGGTTTCGGAGCACTAAACTTGAATAGAAGCACTGATCTTCAAGTTTGCACGTCCGCTCAGCTGATGCAAAACCCTCGTGAGCAGTTCGGGCAGTGTTTCAGATTACTGTTTTTCAGTCAATATATAAATACTCCCTTTCCCTTTTCCAATCATTGTCAGCACCTGTTCATCTCGTAAGTATTGCAGATCTTTTTTCAAAGTGCTTAATCCAATTTCAGGAAATTGCTTTGCCAAATCGCTTATTTTAATAGGCTGATTATTGGTAATGAAATCTTTGATTAGTTTTTGTCTGTCGTTCAGATAACCGCCTTTGGATTTGAAAACGTCATATTTTTGTTCCAACTTTTCGGTTAGTGTTTTCAAACTTTCCAAGAAAAAAACGAGCCACAAGTCTATACGTTCGTTGTCGGTACCTCGATTTTTCTGGCCGTTCATCAAAGCTTCATAATAGGCTTTTTTATTTTGTTCGATATGGTTTTCAAACGAAATGTATTGAATAAAAGCGTAATCGTTTTGCAATAAACAAAGTGTCGTCAGTAATCGTGAAAGTCTTCCGTTTCCGTCTTGAAATGGGTGTATGCTCAAAAAATCATAAATAAAACTGCCGATGACGATAAGCGGATGAATGGTCTTTTGTTCCAAAGTTTCATTGGCCCATTCAACTAATTCCTGCATTTCTTTGGCAACCAATGCCGGCTCGGTAGTGGCGAAAATAGTCCGCTGTTCGCCTGTCGGATAAGTTGCCACCACTTTGTTAGAAAGAAATTTATACGTACCTCTGTGCCGTTCATCTTTATCACTGTACTTCAGCAACATTTGATGCAGTTGTTTGATGTACCTTTCCGAAAGTTTGATGTCAGCATAATTATCATAAATCAATCCTAAAACTTCGTAATAGCCTATTACTTCCTGCTCGTCACGGGTTTTGAGTTTTGTGATTTTGACGTCTTCCAAAAGCGCCTTTATCTCTTGGTCGGTAAGCGTTGCCCCCTCAATCCTTGTGGAAGAACCGATACTTTCGATCGTGGCAATTTTTCGCAATTCTTTCAAATACCGGTTTTCTTGCTTTTCGGCAATATTCCATTTGCCTTTGAAACCATCAATGTAGCCAATGAGCTGCAATACGCGTTGGTTGGTTATAAAATCAAAATTGAGTTTTTGATTAATTTTATCCATATCTTATCTGTATTTTATCCAAAAAAGGAATACACAAAGATATGAAACATCTATATCATATCCATATTTTATCCAAAAAATCAGATTAAGCGTACACGCTTTTTATTTGGTAACTGCTTGGTCAGCTCGCTGTCTGACCCCAAAAGTCCCATTCTCCGCCAGACAAAGCGATTTTTCGCAGGCCGTAGCAGCGCTACAACCCGCAAAAAATCACAAAGTATGGCGGAAAATAGATTCTTTTCGGCGAGAAATCGAGCCCGCTAAGTAGTTTTTACTATTTGATCCCAACCCTTTACTTGGCGAAAGCCTGATCCACCACAGCCGTTTGTTCCTGTTCGTGCCGCTTCGGAAAACCGGTCGCGGTGGCTGCGCTGGCGGGTCTGCCCGCATACTGCCAGCCGTATTCGCCGTGTTGCAGTACCAGATGTCCGAAAGCGCCCATATTGCGCGGTTCTTCCTGAACCCAGCGCAGGGTGGCCTTGCCGTATTTTTTCAGGATTTCCTCAAATTGCACTTTCGGGAACGGGTACAGCTGTTCCAGGCGCACGATAGCAACGTCCTCGCGGGCGGTTTCCTGTCGGCGCTTGAGCAAGTCGTAATACACCTTACCCGAGCACACCAGCAGCGTTTTCACCTTGGCGGGTTTGGCGGTCGGATCGTCTATCAGTTCGCGGAAGCGGTTTCCGGTGGTCAATTCGCTGATTTGACCCAGATTATACGGTGCGCGCAAGCCGGATTTGGGCGACATGACCACCAGCGGTTTGCGGAACGGCCGCGCCAGTTGGCGGCGCAGCAGGTGGAAGAAATTAGACGCCGAGGTGATATTCGCCACCGTGATGTTGTTGTTTGCGCAGCCCTGGAGGAAGCGCTCCAAGCGGGCGCTGGAGTGCTCCGGTCCCTGTCCTTCATAGCCGTGCGGCAGCAGCAGCGTCAGGTTATTCATCTGGCGCCATTTGGTTTCGGCGCTGACAATAAATTGATCAAGGATGGTGCTTGCGCCGTTGACAAAGTCACCAAACTGCGCCTCCCAGATGGTCAGGCTGTCCAGATTGCCCAGGGAATAGCCATATTCGAAGCCCAGCACTGCGTATTCGGAGAGCGGGGAATTATGTACATGGAAGCGGCCTTGGTTTTTGGAAAGGCCGTCCAGTCGGTTGATGCGCTGGAAAGTGACCGTATCCATCGGGCAGGCGTGTCGGTGGCTAAAGGTGCCGCGTTTCACGTCCTGGCCGCTCAGGCGCACGTCTTTGCCTTCGAGCAATACCGCGCCGTAAGCAAGCAATTCGCCGAGCGCCCAGTCAATTTGTCCTTCCTCCACCAACTTGCGCTGGCCTTCCAGCGTTTTGGCAATTTGCGGCATCGGGGTGAAGCCTTCGGGCAGGTGGAGCAGGTGTTGCAGCAGCTGCTCGAGGTCTTTTTGAGCGATACCCGTGTCCGGGGAATGCTGAAAAGCGGCGTCATCGGTTTCGATGTGCAGGCCGAGTGCATCGCTTTCTGCATGCAGGGGTTTGTACGGTTCCGTGTTTCCCCGGGCGATTTCCAGGCGACCCTGGAGGAACGCGCGGGCATTAGCGTCCATTTCCTTGACTTGCGCCTCCTGCAATTCGCCGCGCCGGATCAGCGTTTCGGCATACAAATCGCGCGGGTTCGGGTGTTTGTTGATCAGCGCATACAGATCCGGTTGTGTAAAGCGCGGTTCGTCGCTTTCGTTGTGTCCGTATCTGCGGTAGCAAACGATATCCACGAACACGTCGGATTTGAACGTGTGGCGGTACTCCGCCGCCAGTTCGACGGCAAAAACCACAGCTTCCGGGTCGTCGCCGTTCACATGAAACACCGGCGCCTTCACCACGTCGGCCACCTGTGTGCTGTAGGTACTGGAGCGGCCCTCTTCCCAGCTGGTCGTGAAGCCGACCTGATTGTTCACCACGATATGGATAGCGCCACCAGTGGTATAGCCTTCCAGTTGGCTCATTTGAATCAACTCATAAATTATCCCTTGTCCGGAAAGCGCCGCGTCCCCGTGAATCAGCACGGGGACGACCGCATCGTGCCCCTGGGACGCCGTTTTTTCAAGACGCGCGCGTACGAATCCGGCGATCACCGGATCTATCGCTTCGAGGTGCGAGGGGTTGGGGAGCATACTGACGCGCACCGTACGCGGCGATTCGCCGTTTTGCTCGCTGGAAAAGCCCAGGTGGTATTTCACATCACCGGAGCCGAAGTTGGGATCTAGCAAGAGTCTGCCCTCAAATTCCGAAAAAATTTGCTCGCGCGGTTTGCCCAGCGTATTGGCCAGCACATTCAGGCGGCCGCGGTGCGCCATGCCGATGACGACTTCTGCGTTCGAATCGTCCACAAAAACCGATGCTGCGCGGATAATGGCGTCGAGCGCCGGGATCAGGACTTCGCCGCCCTCCAGCGAGAAGCGTTTTTGTCCGACGAATTTGGTGTGCAAAAACTGTTCAAACGTGACCGCATCGTTGAGCCGATCCAGTATGCGTTGTTTTTTGGCGTGCGCAAATCCGTAGTCGCCGGCCGAGTTGCGGTGTTCGATTTTATCCAAAAGCCAGGCTTTTTGCGCCTGATCCTGGACTTGTTGGTACTCGAAGCCGATATTACCGGCATATAATTGGCGCAGGCGCGCCGTGATTTCCCGCAGCGTGGCGTTCGGCATACCCAGTTCGAACCCGGCGGCAAAGCGCCTGTCCAGATCCGCTTCGCCCAATCCGTAATCGGCCGGTTCCAGCTTCGCCTGGCGATCTTTCCGCGGCTTCAGCGGATTGGTCGTGGACAGCAGGTGACCGCGGGTACGGAAACCATGAATAAACGCCGCGACGGCCAGTTCTTTCTGAATATCCGCCGAGGCGACGCCGTCCGTATGCAGGTCGTTGCCGCTCTGAAGGGCAAAATCAAAACCTTTGAAAAAAGCCTGCCAGTCGGCCTCCACGGAAGTCGGATCGGCCTGCCAATTTTGGTAAAGCGCGTCAATAAATTGCGGGTGCGCGTTAGAAACTGCTGAAAATTCTTTCATTAGACAAAAATCCAGGTGATTAGAAGTTGCGTAGATGCTTGAATATACTCTCCACCAAATCCCGAGCGCCCTATTTTCGTCCCCTCTACGTCTCAGGGTTTAATATCCGGCTGCTGATACCGCTATCCGAATAAAAAACACCGCATTTTCCCGCTCAGCATCAGATAATCAAGCAGTTACAAAATTGATTGCACAAATTCGCGCAAAATTAACACAATAAAACCGGTCTAAAGCGCTGCGCTGCGCTTTAATTTTGTGATTACTTATTTTTGTAACTACTTAGCCGGCTCGCTGTCTGGCCCCAAAAGTCCCATTTTCCGCCATACTTCGCAATTTTTTTTGACCGTAGCGCTGCTACGGCCTGCAAAAAATCGCTTCGTCTGGCAAAAAATGGATCCTTTTTTGACTCAGACGCGACCGGCTAAGTAGCTACTTATTTTTGTAACTACTTATTTTTTAGATAAACCTATTGTGCAGGCGCACTGTTTGAATTTAAACCACATTTTTTTTACCCACTTTTTCTTTTTTCCAAAAAACAAACATACCTTTGCCCGCCCAAAAAAGGACATCCATTTTTTTCGAAGATTAACAGTGTATATAAATAAGATATGGCACACCATCGTTCTGCCTTAAAGCGTATCCGTCAAAACACCAAGCGTCGCCTGCAAAACCGGTACTACAAAAAGTCCACCCGCACAGCGATCAAAAACCTGCGCGGCCTGAAATCGCGTTCGGAAGCCGGCGAATTTCTGCCTAAGGTCATCAGCATGATTGACAAACTCGCCAAGCGGGGCAGCATTCACCAAAACAAAGCGTCCAACCTGAAAAGCGGTTTGACGCGTTTTGTGAACGGCCTAGCCTGATTTCAGGCTCGTTTAGGCAATTTGAGGGGGCATCCCCGAGCAGTGGAGGCTGTCCGCCATGGACAGCCTCCACTGCGTATTTTCGCAAGTGCCTTGCCGCTTGCTTGTTTTCCGGGAAACCGGCCAAATAATTGCATTTCCGTATTACCTTTACGGGCAGTAATACACAGGGAAACTTCTAACGATGCTCCGGGAGCGTATGTCAGCTACTACCAAATTTTACCCGCTTACGATCTGCGATCTTCGCCGCGAAACAGCCGACACGGTGTCGGTCGCCTTTTCCGTACCGCCCGAGTACCGGGATTTATTCCGGTTTACCCAGGGACAATATCTCACCTTGCGCGCCGATTGGGGCGCCGGAGAGCTGCGCAGGTCGTATTCGATCTGTTCGGGTACGGCGGACGGCGAACTGCGCGTGGCGATCAAAAAAGTAGCGGGCGGCTTGTTCAGCACCTTTGCGAACGAACAGTTGAAAAAAGGGGACACGCTCGAGGTCATGCCGCCCCAAGGCCGGTTTTTCACGCCCCTGGATCCAACGCAATCCCGGCTCTATGTCGCCTTTGCCGCCGGCAGCGGCATCACGCCGATCCTGTCTATCCTGAAAACGACGCTCGCGCGCGAACCGCACAGCCGGTTTATCTTATTCTTCGGCAACCGCAGTTTCGATCAGGTGATTTTCCATGAAGCGCTGGAATTGCTGAAAAACCGGTATCCCGAACGACTTTCGGTGCACCACGTGTTCACCAAAGAACGGGCGAGCAGCGATTTGTTCTACGGACGGATAGACGCCGAAAAATGCCGACAGTTTGCCCAACGGCTGTTCGATCCGCAGGAAGTAAGCGCTTTCTTCCTGTGCGGTCCGGAAGAAATGATCTTTCAAGTCAAAGATACCCTGCTCGAACTGCACGTGGACGCCCGCAATATCCACTTTGAACTTTTTACCACACCCGGAACTGCGCGCAAAACCGCCGCGCCGGTTGCAGTCGCAGCGTCCGAACGCTTCGACGCGGCCGTCACCGTGATCCAGGACGGCGCGCAATTCGATTTCCTGCTGGTGTCGGATGGCAGCACGGTGCTCGACGCCGCCATGCGCGCCGGCGCCGATCTGCCGTTTTCCTGCAAGGGCGGCGTGTGCAGCACCTGCAAGGCGAAAGTCCTGGAAGGCGAAGTCTCCATGGATCTTTGTTACGCCCTGGAACCCGACGAACTGGAGGCCGGCTACGTACTGACCTGCCAGGCGCACCCGAAATCGAAACGCCTCGTCGTGAGCTTTGATTGACCAACCAACCCGCCTGCTATGTACCCACCGCTTTATAAAATCCGCCGCAACGGCTACTACGGTTTCATCAACTTCCAGGGGGAAGTGGTGATCGAACCGCAGTTTTTGGAGACGGGCGAGTTTAAAAACGGCTTCTCCAAGGTGCGGCTAAATGATCAGTGGGCATTGCTGGACGCCATGGGGCGACTGTTTATCAAGCGCTTATACCGACAAATCGGAAATTTTGAAAACGAACGCGCCCGGGTGCAGGCCGTACAGCGCTGGGGCTATATTGATGCCCGCGGCAACGAAATCGTGCCGGCGCAAATGGACGAAGCCGGCGATTTCAGCGAAGGCCTCGCGGCGGTGCGCCTGGAAGGACAAGCCGGACATATTGACCCGGAAGGCCGATTTGTCGTCCGACCGATCTTTGAGCGTACCGGCGCGTTCCGGCAAGGATTGGCGCCGGCCGCGCAGGAGGGGCTTTTCGGATTTATTGACCGGAACGGGCGTTTCGCTATCCAACCGGCCTGGGACGACGCGCAGCCCTTTCAATCGGAAGTCGCGCGCATCACCCGGGCAGATAAATGGGGCCTGATCAACCGGAACGGGCAGGTGTGCGTCCCGCCTCAGTTCGAATTTGTACGCGGACATTCTTACGGGGAATTTTTCGACGGGATGGCGCTGGCGTACCGCGACGGCAAGTACGGGTTTGTGAACGACCGCGGCGAAATGGCGGTCGAGCCGATGTTCGACCTCGCCGGCGATTACGGCGAAGGCCTGGCGCTGGTAGAAATCAACGGCGCGTACGGCTACATAGACAAGACGGGCAAAATCGTCATTATGCCCAATTTTGAAGACGCCGGCGTTTTTTCCGACGGTCTGGCCCAGGTATGCATCAACGGCAAGTGGGGCTATATCCATACGGAAGGCCGGGTGGCGATTTCGCCTGACTTCGAAGCCGCCACGCCTTTCCGCGACGGACTGGCGCTGGTCGTCCTCGACGGCAAGTGGCAGTACATTGACCGGTTCGGCGGCGTGGTGTGGCGGGAACAGGCTACTTCTTCTTCTTGAAATCACCGTTTTTCCATGCCTGGAAAAACTGCCCCCATGCCAGGGGGCTGAAGATATTCATGGGCGGCGTTTGGCCGATATATACGTATTCGCGCGACTGCTGGCGCATATAAAAATTCGAACTTTCCCGACCCGAAAAAGGTACGATCTGATCGTTTTTGCGCGCTTCCGCAAGGTATTCGTTGGCCAGATTTTCCGTGGCGCGGCGCTGGAGCTCCGGCGTGACGTCCATTTTCAAAAACTCGATTTTGAAATGCTCCCGGCTGGGCCAGGGAAAAATCACCGCCTCCGGCAGGTTGATCGTGTCCTGCGTCATCAATTGCACAATCGAGTAGCGATCCTGCGAGAGCGTGTCCGGGACGGTAAACGTCACCGGATCGAAGCCCAGGCAATTAAAGCGGACTTTATCCCCGCGCTCCACCACCAGGGTGAAAAAACCCCGGTAGTCCGCGTACGTACCGCGACTTCTTCCCGGAAGAAACACGCTGGCAAACGGGACGGGCGTGAGCTGCCCGTCCACGTCCGTGAGCAACATACCGGAAAACTGGATCAATTTGGGCGGCTCTTCTTCTGTTTGCGCTTGAGCAGACAGAGAGAGGCAGGCCAGCAGGGATAAAACGAAATAGCGGATGATCATAATTGTGGCGTCGGCGGGTAAAAAGAATTGAAAACGCGCAAGGTCGGTTACAAAGGTAATGAACAGGCGGTTTTTGCAGCGATAAAATCTATTTAATAACGCATTTTTTACAAAGTATGGTACGGTAAACGCGGTTTTATCGTTTTAACAGGATGGTTTCTTACCTTTGCGTTTCAGTAAGATTTTACACAACTACAAAACACACAAGATGCGTTTAAAGATTTTGATCGGGTCGGCTCTTTGCGTGCTGCTGGGCGCGCTTTCTACCGGAGCACAGGCTCAGACCCCCAAATACGGCCACATGAACCTCGGCAATCTGCTGGAACAACTGCCCGCCACCGGCAAGGCCAACACGGCGCTGACCGCCGTGGGCGATTCGCTGGGCAAAGTGGCAGATTCGCTGGGTAAAGCATTCGAAGTGGCGTATAAAAAACTGGAAACGGATTATTCTTCCCGCACCCTGACGCCGGTACAGTTTGAAGAGCGCAAGGCGGCGCTGCAAAAGCAGCAGACCGATTTGCAGGAGTTTGATACCAAAGCGCAAGCCTATCTTGAGGATCGTCGGAACAGCCTGTTGGAACCCATCCTGACGGAAGTCCGGGAAGCGATTAAAGTCGTGGCCAAAGAAAACGGCTACCTGATGGTGTTCGATATCAGTTCCGGCGCCATGTTATTCGCTGCGGAAACGGACGATGTGACGGAGCTGGTCAAGAAGAAAATGGGCATGTAAGCGCCTTTGCGCCGCAGCCATCCTGTTTTTTGTAGCAACGCATGTCGGGAATTTTGAAAATTCCCGACATGCGTTGCCGTTGCTTAGCGGGACTTTTTTAGTTTTGCGCGTTCAAAGAATTTTAAACACGGCATTTCGCCTGGTTTTGCTAAATAAAAAGCGATGCAATCATTCAAATCACTGAACAACATTACCGGCTGGCTGGTATTCCTGATCACGGCTGCCGTATTATCCGCTGCTGCGGAGCCTACCGGCAGTCTTTGGGATTGCGGGGAATTTATCTCCGGCGCCTACAAGCTTCAGGTGGTGCACCCGCCCGGCGCGCCGATCTTCCTGCTTATCGGGCGTATGTTTGCCTGGGTGGGCAGCATGGTGTCCAGTGACCCTTCTGTCATCGCTTATGCCGTCAATTTGTTGTCGGCCTGGAGCACGGCTTTTGCAGCCTTGTTCATCTGCTGGAGCACGACCATTTTGGCGCGCCTGGCGTTTGGATTGCGCGCAGACGAACTGAGCAGCGGGCAGACCGTGGCCGTGCTGGCTTCCGGACTGGTAGCCGGCCTGGTGACGGCTTTCACGTCTTCCGTTTGGTTTTCGGCAGTAGAGGGCGAAGTGTACGCCATGTCCACGTTTTTTACCTGCCTGACTCTGTGGGCGGTGTTGAAATGGTATCAGTTGCCGGATAACGCCCAAGCCGACCGCTGGCTGGTGTTTACTATTTACGCCACCGGTTTGTCCATCGGGGTACACTTGCTCAGCTTGCTGACCTTCCCGGCGCTGGCGCTGCTGTATTATTTTAAGAAAACAAAAAACCCCACTGTGCCGGGTGCGCTGCTGTCTGCCGGCGCCGGCGTATTAATTATTGTGCTTATACAAAAACTGGTAATCGCCGGTATTCCCGCCATGTGGGCCTGGTTCGAGCGCATCCTGGTGAACAGCATGGGGATGCCCTTCCACACGGGCATTATCCCGGTATTTTTAATTTTCGGCGGAGCGATCTGGTACGGACTGCATTACGCCCGGAAATCCGGCAACGGCCTGCTCCAGCGCATCGTGGTGGCGCTGACCGTGCTGGTGATTTCCTACATCTCCTATGGCATGGTCGTAATCCGTGCCAATGCGGATACGCCCATCAACATGAATGCGCCCTCCGACGCCATGCGGCTGCTGCCCTACCTCAACCGCGAACAATACGGCGAGCGCCCGCTGCTGCGCGGCCCGCACTTCGACGCCAAGCCGGTGGATGTAAAAACCGAAAAACGCTACGGCCGCGTGGGCAATCGCTATGAGGTGGTGGACGAAAAAACGGAATACGAATACCCCGCGGGATCCAAAACGCTGTTCCCGCGCATGAGCGATTACTCCCAAGGCCGCCCGGCGCTCTACCGCCGATGGATCAACAAAGAAAATGGCACACCTACTTTTGGAGACAACATCGAGTTTTTCTTTAAATACCAAATCGGCTGGATGTACTGGCGCTATTTCATGTGGAATTTCGCCGGCCGCCAAAATGGAGAACAAGGATACTACGCCTGGGATCCTTCCGCAGGCCACTGGATCAGCGGGTTCGACTGGTACGACTCCATGCGCCTGGGCAACCAAAAGGAATTGCCTGCTTTCCAAAAAAATAACCCCGCGCGGAACACCTATTATATGATTCCGTTTTTCCTGGGGCTGCTCGGTATGTTTTTCCACTTCCGCCGCCGCCCGCGGGATTTCACCGCCCTGCTGGCGCTGTTCATTATCACGGGTATCGGCATCATCGTCTATTCAAACCAACCGCCGAACGAACCGCGCGAACGCGATTACGTCCTCGCCGGCTCTTTCTTTACCTTCGCCATCTGGATCGGCCTGAGCGTGCCGGCGCTGTTTGACCTCTTCAGCGACCGCCTGCGCCTCCCGGGCGCGCCCGCAGGCGCCCTGGCCGGACTGCTCGCCCTGAGCGCCCCGCTGCTCATGGTCACCCAAAACTGGGATGACCACAGCCGCTCGAAACACTACGGCAGCCGCGACTATGCCTCCAACTTCCTCAACTCTTGCGCGCCCAACGCCATTATATTTACCTACGGCGATAACGACACCTACCCGCTCTGGTATTGCCAGGAGGTAGAAGGCATCCGAACCGACGTGCGGGTGGTCAACCTCTCCCTCATTGCCGTGGATTGGTATATTGACCAACTCCGCCGGAAAGTGAACGACTCGCCGGCAATCAAAATGAGCATCCCGGCAGAACAACTGCGCGGGTTCAAACGCATCCAAACGCCGTTCTATAACCCCGGACAGGAGCAGGAGATGCCGGTCGCCGACGTCCTGAAGTACCTCGGCGAAGACCATCCCCTGCCGGCGCAGGGCGGCCGCGATTTCGACTCCCACCTGATGACGCGCAAAATGTATATGCCCGTCAACAAGGCGCAGGTGCTCGCCAACAAGGTGGTTCCCGAATCGGACTCCGCCCGTATCGCCGACGTGATGCGCTTCAATCTCGGAGACGACCTGACCTACATCGTCAAAGACCAACTCGCCATGCTGGATATCGTCGCATCCAACCTCTGGGAACGCCCAATCTACTGGGCGGTTACCTGCAGGGAAGACCGCCTGTTGGGCCTGCAGGACTACCTGCAACTGGAGGGCCTCGCCCTGCGCCTGACGCCGATCCAAACGCCCAGCAGCATGGATCAGTACGGCATTCTCGGCAGCGGCCGCGTCGCCGCCGATATCGCCTACGACAATATTATGACGAAATGGCGCTGGGGCAACTTCGACAAAGAACGCCTGTTCGTGGATCGGTCTTATATGCCCAGCCTGCAAACCATGCGCGTGGCGTTTATCCGTATCGCCCGCGACCTGACCCTTCAAGGCAAAAACGACAAAGCCGTCGCGCTGGCCGATCGCTACTTCGAGGCTTTCCCGGATTTCAATTTCACCTACGACCAGTTCTCCGCAATCATGGCGGACGTCTATAGCCGCGCCGGCGCAAAAGACAAGGCCGCCGCTAAAATCCGCGCCATCACCGCCGTAATGGACGAAAACCTGCGCTTCTATGATTCGCTGGACGCAGCGTTCAAGGCCGCCTACCAATCGGAACAAAACTCTACGCTCGGCACGCTCCAACTAATGGCTCGCACAGCCACCGAAATGGGCGATAAAGAACTCGGCCAGGAATTGGAAAGTAAACTCATGCGCTACATGACAAATCAACCCGGACTGCCGGGCGTACAATAGTAGCCTTATCGGGGTTTTGTACAAAGTATTTCGCCGCCTCCGGCGGCGAAATAAAATGGTGAACAGTCGTCTTTTTTTGATTTTTTTTAGAAAAAAATCAAAAAAAGACGACTGTTCAAAATATTATTTTCATTCAAAAGCATTAAGGACTTTTTGCACAACCCCGCCGCATATAAATATGACCCAAACCGCGCTTAAATTGTGGCTGGAATCCATCTGGTGGATCATCACCGCCGTAGTAGCATACGCCGTCCTCGTACCCGTGTACAAGGCCATGCACGTATGGCCTTTCCTAATGTGGAATATTATTTTTATCGCGACTTTAATGACGATGACGCGGCATATCTTCCTGCTGCCCTACACCTTCCTGGCGCGAAAACAGGTGCTGAAAGTGGCCATCATTTTCGCCCTGTTCCCAATCACCTTCGCGCTGGTGAACGGCCTGAATATTTTTCTGACGTACGTCGAGGAAAATACCTGGGAAACGCTCACCGGACACCTGCCAGCCGAACAAAAACGCGCCATTGAATCCTACCTTTGGACGGAAATGATCTTTTTCGGCATCGGCAGCGTCATCGCAGCGCCTGCGTTGGCAGTCCGTCTGTTTATCTCCATCTGGAAGCAACACAATGAAAAACCGGCATGAGCAAACTATGTCCCGTATTCTCGCCATAGACTACGGACTTCGACGAACCGGCATCGCCGTGACCGATCCGCTCAAAATCATCGCCACCGGGCTTACAACGGCGCCGACGGCCGAATTGATGGATTTCCTCGTGCGCTACTGCCAGCAGGAACCGGTGGAACTGTTCGTAGTCGGCCTGCCGATGTATCCCGACGGCAATCCGGCGCAAATCGCCGGCGCCGTGGACGAATTTGTGGAAAAACTCCGCAAACAATTTCCCGATAAACCCGTTGTACGCCAAGACGAACGCTATACCTCCAATGAAGCGAAACGAATTATCCTCCAAAGCGGCGTGAAAAAACAAAAACGACGCGACAAAAGCCTGGTGGACAAAATCGCCGCCGCACTCATCTTGGAACAATATATGCAAGATCACTACTGGACGTAGCCCCCGACTGCCCAACCCGCATTTCGCGCTCGCGGCGGCATCGCCTATCGGTTTTTAAAAAAAATCCTTTTCCCTCCGATTCAATGATTCTTCCAATTTACGCTTACGGCCACCCCGTGCTGAAAAAAGTCGCAACGCCTATCGAACCGGACTATCCGCAACTAGCCGAACTGCTCGCCAATATGTGGGAAACGATGTACCACGCCGACGGCGTGGGCTTGGCCGCACCGCAAATTGGGCTGCCCATCCGCCTGTTCGTGGTGGATACGACGCACCTCAACCAGGAAAATAATACACCCGGCGCCGAAAAAGGCTTCAAAAAGGTGTTCATCAACGCCCAAATACTGGAAAATACCGATGCGCTCAATACCATGGAGGAGGGCTGCCTGAGCATCCCGCGCATCCGCGGTGACGTAGAGCGCCCGGCCGGCATCCGACTGGTTTACCAGGACGAACATTTTCAACAGTTTGAAGAGACGTTCTCCGGCTTCAATGCCCGCGTCATTCAACACGAATACGACCACATCCAGGGCAAATTGTTCGTAGAAAAACTAAAGCCGCTTAAAAAACGGCTCATCCAAGGCAAATTAGAGGATATCCGACAAGGAAAGATCAGCGTGGATTACAGGATGCGGTTCTGGGGAAAACCGTGAAATCTAAAAATAATTTGGGCGGGCTTCTGTTTGCTTGATTTTTCTAAAAAAATCAAGCAAACAGAAGCCCGCCCATTATTTTATCCCATATTCCCAACGAGAACTCCGCCCTTATTGAAGGGTCACCTTCCCAGTTCCCAGCAATTTCCCATCGCGCGACACGCGCAGGAGGTACAATCCGGCAGGCAGGGCGCCGCGCTCCAGGCGCCAGGATGAACCGGTAGCCTGTTCGCGGCGTACGGGCCGGCCGAGGCCATCCAGCAGTTCTACCTGCCATTCCGCATCAGCGGGCAGGCCCTTCAGTTGGAGCAGGGCGTAGTCCACGGCCGGATTGGGCTGGATCGCCAGTTGGAGGCCGGGCGCCGCAGGCGACCAAGCGCTCACCGTCACGAAACTTTCACCGACCCGGTGTTGGGTTTCATTGGTAATCACCGGCGGATTGGCGTCGAAGTAGATGGCCGCCTGGTTGAAAATATCCGTTTCCAGCGGCACGCCCGGTTTTTGTTTCACTTTAAAAGAAACAAAACCCTGAGAGCCGGCCTGGTTCACGTTGCTGTCCGGCAGTGCAATCGGATCAAATACGAATTTCAGATAGCCGTCACCGTAATAATCAAATCGGTAGGGATGGCTGGAAGCGCCCGGCACCACGCTGCCCGGATCGAGCCAGGGCGAAAGCGTATCGCGAATGACCACCTGAAAAGCGGTATCCGTACCGGTATTCTGAAAGCGGATCAGGTATTCGATATCCACGCCGGGCTTGATGTAGTGCTGCGCGCCGTAGCCGCGCGGGAACCCCTGCTTGTCGTTCGGGTCGTACGAGCCGACATTTTCGCGGCAATCTATGTCTTTCCACAGATCGGCGTCATCGCTTTCAAACTGATTCACGAAGCCCAGGGAGACGTTTTGTCCGTTGGCGCAACCTTCCACCGACAAAGACGGCATGGACTGGCCGGGGTGGAAAGGCTCCTGGCTCGCTTCGATGCGCCAGGTGGCGCCATTTGCCGGGGCGGTGAAGAGTACTCGGTCTTCCCCCTGGCCGAGCGGGTCGCCCGGATTGGTCATCAGCATCACGGCGTCTTCAATGATCACGTAGTTCAGGTTGGCCGTCATGGGCGCCGTTCCCACATTTTGAGCGTGGAACAACAGCTCGGAACCCAGGCATTCCGCGCGCAGGCGGACGCTGGCGCCCGACCACTGCGGGTCGGCCTGCGGACAAGGGTCGTGCGGGAAAATCTCCGCTTCCACGCAGTGGGTCTGACCGAGTACGGCAGCGCAGTCCACCTGCGCCCGGATCCAGAAACTACCGCAGGCGCTAACCGCCACATCGCCCAAATTGAAACGGAATACATTATTGCCGAGATCTATCGCCGGAAGTTCGGCCGACAGGAAATTGAGGAACGGATCCAGCGTAATTTCCACAAAGGCGTCTTCGGCTGTGGCCGTACCCTGGTTGCAGTAGGCGACCTGATAGTAATTGTCGCCGATGCAACGCCGCAGAAAATTCGTAGCAACGTCCACCTGCAGCGCCGGGCAAAGCACATCCGCCTGCAGCGGAAGATCTTGCGTGATCGTGGCGCCAAAAGGCACGCTGACCGAATAGGTCGGCTGGCAAGGCGTCCAGGCGCTGTTGTTCAGCACGACGCCGACTGTATAGGCACCGGACGGCAGGGACACAGAATAGGCGCCGTTGGGATCCGTATAGGCGAAAAACGCTGTGCCGGCAGGGTTTTCGATGCGCACGGTAAACTGCTGCAATCCCTGGTCGCCGCTGTTGAAAAGGCAATTGCTGTTAAAATCGGCATATACCTTGCCCTCAATCGTACCGCAGTCGTCCAGGTCGTAATCAAAGTAATAACTATCCGTGGCGCTGCAGCCGTTGGCGTCCGTAACCGTCACAGCATACCAGCCGGCGCCGCTTGGTTGCAACCAGCTCCAGGTGCTGCCGTTGCTCCAGGCGTACGCGTAGGGTTGCACGCCGCCCGCGATGGACACGAACAAGCCCAGCGAGTCCGTGCAAAGATTATTGCTCCCGAAATGTTCAATTTCAATGCTCAGCGGATTGCCGGCGGCAAAACTCCGGCATTCCGTAGCGGTACAGCCTTCCGGACTGGTGACCGTCACGCAGTAATTCGCCGTTTGATCCACGTTAATGGAAGGATTGGTAATCCCGTTGCTCCACAGAAAAGTATTCTGGGGATCGTTCGTTTGCGCCGTGAAGATGACTTCATTGCACACGACCGGGCTGGATTCAATGATGACTTCCGGTATGGAACCGTCGGAAACCACCGTAATCGTGTCCTGGCAAAAAGACAGCGAATCGCCCACGAATACAAAGTACGTGCCGGGCTGACTCACGGTGATCTGGCTGGAATTGCCGACCAGCGGGTTGGGGCCCTGCCAGAAATACAGGTAATTGGGATTGGCGGGCAGGGCGGTCGCCGTGATCGTTACGGCAGGGCCGTTGCAACTCAGGGTACCGGAAACGCTCAGGGTGACATCGCACTGAGACTGCGCAGCCGCCCGTTGAAACCAGCCGCCGCCGAGCGTCAGGAGGGTCAGGATGAGAATTCTTACTTTCATGATACAATCAATTTTTGGTATTTTAAAACATTGGCGCGGATAATTGAGGCTCGATTTTTTTCGACGATACAAAAGTGCGGCAGCGTTTTGAAGGCGACAAATACATTTTTGTACATTTGTAGAAATTTTTTATTCATTTATAAAATTAAAAATCTGATTTACAGTTTTTTAATTTTAAAAAAGTAACAAATTTTATTGTTTGAAAAAAAGTAACAGATTCACCAAACCCCGAAGGGGTGACATTATTCTAGCTCGGTTGACGTTTTGCCATTAAAACCCCGAAGGGGTGACATTATTCTAGCTCGGTTGGCGTTTCGCCATCAAAACCCCGAAGGGGTGACATTATTATGCCTTCTTAATCTCAAACACGATCCGCTAATATACACACCGCTATGCAACACGCGCTTTTATGGCAGTCCCTCTCCACACTCAGTCCCCTCGAGCGCAAGCACCTCGGTCAGTGGCTGGAATCGCCGTTTTTTTGCCGTCGACCGCAGCCGGCGCGGTTGTTTCAGTACCTGCGAGAATGTCTGGATCAAGCGCGGGCGCCCGATATGGACGAAGCCCGGAAGCGAACAGCGGTTTTGACCGACCAGGATTTCCGGCTGCTCATGAGCGAACTGCAGGCGCAAATCGAACATTTTCTGGCGTATCAGGAATATTTTCGCGACGCAGCCGATGCGCAGATTCGCCTGGCCGCCGCCTGGCGCAAGCGGGGGCTTGACAAGCATTTCCAGCGCGCGCTACGCAAGGCGCGGCACGACTGGGCTCGACAGCCCTTCCGGCACAGCGGATATTTCGAAGCGCAGGCCGATATTGCCCTGGAAGCGTACCAGTATTTGAGTACCGGACAGCGCACGGAGGCTTTCAACCTGCAGGAACTGCTCGACGCCACCGATACCGCGTTTATCCTGCGAAAACTCCGCCAGGCCTGTTTCGCGCTGACCCACCAGGCCGTGTACAATGCGGATTACCAACTGGGGCTGCTGGATGCGGTACTGGAACATATCCGCCGAACGCCGGCGATGTTAGACCTGCCGCCCGTGGCGCTGTATTATTCCTGCTACCTTTTCCTCACCGATCCGGTGGAAGAAACGCATTTTTCCCGCTTTCGAGCACTGCTGCTGGCGCACAGCGCAACCCTGCCGCCCGACGAGCAGCGCGACCTCTACCTGCTGGCCATCAACTACTGTATCAAAAAAATCAATCAACTGCAAAACGCGTATTTCCGCCAGGCGCTGGAATTGTACCAATCGGCCCTGCGCGCCGAACTGCTCCTCGAAAACGGCGCGCTGTCGCCTTTTGCCTATAATAATATCGTCGCCATCGCCCTGAAGGTCGGCGAAACGGCCTGGGCGGAGCATTTTATCCGGGAATACGCACCGTTGCTGGAAAAAAAACACCGCGAAGCCAATTACCAACTCAACCTCGCACGGGTAGCCTATACGCACAAAGACTATCGGAAAGCGCTCCTGCACCTGCAAGAGGCCGACTATAAAGACCTGATCAACAACCTGATCGCGAAAACCCTGCTCTTGAAAATTTATTTCGAAACCAACGAATACGACGCCCTAGACGCCCACCTGCAATCTATGCAGGGCTTTCTGCGCCGACAACGTGTCATTGGCTACCACCGCGACAACTACCGAAATATTATCCGGCTGACGCGCCGAATCATACAGCACAATCCGAATAATCCGGCGGAAGCGACCGCGCTGAAAAATCAAATTGAAGCGGAAAACCCGCTGACGGAAAAAGCCTGGATGCTGGAAATGCTCGCCGGAGGGCGCGTGTAGCACAAAACTCAGAAACCGTTTTAATGCTCCTCGGATATCTGCATGACCGTATCCGCCTTCGGCCGCGCATCCAGGCTGATCTCCACGATCAAGCTGCCCTGCACGTCGTGCGGATAGTACAGGCTGTCATACCCGAACGCAACCAGCCAATGCCTGCCCTCCGGCACGCCGGTGAGGCAGCCGCGCGCGTCCGCACCGGTGTAAAACACCGCATCGTAGTAAGCAGGCGCTTGATCGTATCCGGGAAAAGAGTCGGCGTTGTACTTGACGTACACCGTCGCCTTCGGAATCGGCTGGTGGTGGTGGTACGTACGCACGCAGATCGCCGTGGGCAACGGGATTTCCTCCGGCGCCGGCGGCCGGCAGGCGGTATATAAAAGAAGCGCGACGGCGGTCATCAAAAACAAGACAAAGCGCATACGGTAGGGTTGAAATTGTATAACGAAAAATCCGCCGGCTTGTTTTCCGCAACCGCATCGTTCCGTTTATCCGGCGCACGATCAAATCTGCCGGCAAATTTTATTCCTAATTTTCTTAAAATAAGAAACCAGCCGAATCACCGGATGTTTATGTATTTTTGAGCCGCCTGACCATCACCACACCACCACCACAATTATGGCTACCACAAAAAAAGACGCATCCCCCAACGGCGCAACCGCGCCCGCGCAGCCCCGCAGCCTCCCGGGCAACCGCATCATCACCCTCGACGAATTCATAATCCGCTCAGAAAAAGATTTTGAATACGCCACCGGCGAGCTCACCGGCCTGCTGCGCGATATCGGCGTGGCCGCAAAAATCATCAACCGGGAAGTCAATAAAGCCGGCCTCGTCAATATCCTCGGCATGGCCGACGGCGCCGAAAATACCTCCGGCGATACGCAGCAAAAACTGGACGTGTACGCCAATGAAAAAATCATCGAATGCCTGAAAAATTCCGGCGAATGCTGCGCCATCGCTTCCGAGGAAAACGACGACATCGAGCAAATCCCAGCCGTAGGCTCTAAAGAGAGCAAGTATATCGTGATGTTCGACCCCCTAGACGGCTCCTCCAACATTGACGTGAACGTATCCGTCGGCACGATTTTCGCAATCTACCGCCGCCAAAGCGATCCGACAGGCCCCGCTACCCTGTCCGATTTCCTGCAAACAGGCCTGAAACAGGTCGCCGCCGGCTATGTGCTCTACGGCACGTCCACAATCCTGGTCTATACCACCGGCCGGGGCGTCAACGGCTTTACCCTCGACCCCTCCATCGGCGAATTTTGCCTCAGCCACCGCAATATGCGTATCCCGGAAAGCGGCATGTACTACTCGGTCAACCAAGGATATTACTCCAAATTCGACCTCGAAATGCGCCGCTACATAGACCACGTCTCCGACGAAAACTACGGCCTCCGCTATATCGGCTCGATGGTCAGCGATATCCACCGCATCCTGATCCAAGGCGGTATTTTCCTCTACCCCAGCACGCGCAAATACGCGAAAGGCAAACTCCGCCTGCTGTACGAATGCAACCCGCTCTCTTTCATCGTAGAACAAGCCGGAGGACGAGCCGTGAACACCCAACTGAAACGAATCCTAGAAATAGAACCCAAAGAACTCCACCAACGCAGCACCATCGCCATCGGCTCGCCCGCACTGGTGAACGAACTCGAAGCGTTCATCCAACGGTATAGCGCGCTGCCGCTTTGAGGGAATCCCGGGGCGCTGATCGTTTTCTCAAACCTCGGCGTTTTGTAATAAGCGCATGAACGGATCATAAAACAAAAAATATTTTGTTTAGGCGCCTATTTTTTGATTTTTTTAAAAAAACAGGCGCCTAAATACCATTTTATTTCGCCGCCTTCGGCGGCGAAATACTTTTACGCAACCCCAAACGTCAACTTCACCATCACCATGCTCCTCCTCCTCTGGCTCTTTCTCCACGCCCCCAACCCGGACCTGACCATCCGAATCTCCAACATACAGGAGGCCCGGGGGGTAATCCGCGTAGCCGTTTTTAATCAGGCAACCGGATTCCTCGAAACGGAAAAAGCCTGCTTTGTAAAAGTGGCGGAAGTGGGCAAATCCGCTTCCGTGGATGTTACCTTCCCCAATGCGCCCGCCGGCACGTATGCCGTCAGCTGCTTCCACGACCTCAATAACAACGGCAAATTGGACAAAAATATGCTGGGCGTGCCCACCGAACCCTACGGATTCTCAAACCAGGCCCGCCCGCCGTTCCGCGCGCCTTCCTGGGACGAGGCCCGCGTCCGGGTGGACGCCGGAAAAGCACTGATCCCGGTCCGCCTTGAAAAGTGGTAAAAATACCCTATCTTTACCCCGGGTTCGCACCGTCCGCAATCCGTATTCCCAACTTGGGCTATGATTCGTGCAGAAAATATCGTCAAATCCTTCGGAAATCAGCAAGTGCTCAAAGGCATCAGCTTTACCTTCGAATCCGGTAAAAACAACCTGATCATCGGACGAAGCGGATCGGGCAAGACTGTGCTGATGAAAATCCTGGTAGGCTTGTTTAAACCGAGCGCCGGTAAGGTCTGGTACGACCAGACCGATTTCACCAATTTGTCCAAAGAAGACGTCCGCACCATCCGCATGGAAGTGGGTATGCTCTTTCAAGGCTCGGCGCTGTTCGACTCCCTGACAGTCGAAGAAAATATCCGCTTCCCCTTGGATATGTTCACCGACTTGTCGCCCAAAGCCAAACTCGAACGCGTCAACCTCTGCCTGGAACGCGTCAACCTCGCAGGAAATAACGCAAAATATCCCTCCGAACTATCAGGCGGTATGCAAAAACGCGTGGGCATCGCCCGCGCCATCGTCCTGCAACCGAAGTATCTGTTCTGCGACGAACCCAACTCCGGCCTGGATCCCAAAACCTCCATCCTGATTGACGAACTCATCAGCTCCATCACCCAGGAAAACAACATCACCACCATCACGAATACGCACGACATGAACTCGGTGATGGAAGTCGGCGATAATATCTGCTTCCTGCACGAAGGCCGCCTCGAATGGAGCGGCAATAAAAATCAGGTACTTCAAAGCGACAATGCCAACCTGCAATCTTTCATCTTCGCCTCGCCCTTCCTCCAGCGCTTGCGCGAAAAAGCGCTCCGGTAAAACGCCGCAGGCCGATATGCCCCGCCGGCTTGCCCTCCTGTGCCTCTCCTCCCTGTCGGCGCTCTTCTTCGCCTGCAACCAGCCTGCCCCACCCGCCTTTTTCTCCGAACTCCCGCCCGAACAAACGGGCGTCGCTTTCGAAAATACCCTCCCCGACCAGTCGCCCCAAGGGATGAATATCATCCAGTACCTCTACTACTACAACGGCGGCGGGGTGGCCGCCGGCGATGTAAATAACGACGGACTGACCGACCTTTTTTTCACCGGCAATCTCGCCGGCAATCGCCTGTACCTCAACAAAGGCAATTTTCAATTCGAAGATGTCACCGAAAAAGCCGGCGTCGCCGGCGCCGGAAGCTGGAAAACCGGCGCCGTCCTAGCCGATGTCAACGCAGACGGCCTGCTCGATATCTACGTCTGCCAGGTCGGCCAATACAAACAGTTCTCCGGACAAAATCAACTCTTTATCAACAAGGGCAACGGCCGCTTCGACGAACGCGCGGAGGATTTCGGACTGGCGCTGAAAGCCTT